>NZ_JBXARO010000008.1:0-363375 GCF_058808315.1 Caulobacter sp. GW821-FHT11E11 | reverse complement strand
CAGCTCTCCGACCTTCGGGAATCGGGCTCGATCGAACAGGACGCCGACATGGTGTGGTTCGTGTACCGCGAGGCCTATTATGTGGGCCGCGCCGAGCCGCGCGAAGGCACGCCCGAGCACCTGACCTGGCAGGAAGACATGGACCGCCTGCACGGCCTGGCCGAGGTGATCATCGCCAAGCAGCGTCACGGTCCCATCGGCACCGTGCGCCTGTCGTTCAACAGCGACACCACGCGCTTCGGCAACCTGGACCGCGACCACTACTTCGCCCAGGCGCGAAACCTCCCGGACGCTTGACGACGCCTTGGCCTAGGCCTCCCCGTTCCCTCGCAGAGCGGCGCGAGCCGCCGATCCAAATTGGGCTCTTCGGCGGGCGCTCGCTCGCCGAGGGGGTCGAGCTTCCGGCGAGGCGCGAATTGGCGCTACGACGTCCGATGCGGGCGTATTGAGAGCGCTTTGGTCCGCGCCACGCTGCGGACACTGGGCGGTCAGGCTCACCTCTTCGCGTCGGCGGGGTTGCGGATCTTCCCACACCTTGGTCGTCGATAAGACGGTGCGGGGCGCAGGAACCTGGCTCGGCCCCAGGAGCTGAATATGTCCAGCACGGCAACACCGGTCCCAGAGGTCAATCGTGACGCGCACCCGTCGCCTATTGGCGATCATGCAAGTTCTTCGCGAGCGCCGCACGCCGGTGACCGCCGCCGACTTGGCCCAGCGCTTCGAAGTCTCTGAACGCACCCTCTACCGGGACATCGCCACCCTGATCGAACTGGGCGCGGCGATCGAGGGCGCGCCCGGCATGGGCTATGCGCCGCGGCCAGACTTCTTCCTGCCGCCGCTGATGCTGGAGGCGCTGCAACTTGACGCCCTGGCTCTGGGCGCGCGATTCGTCATGCGGCGCGGCGATGTCGCCCTGCAGGCGGCCGCCCAATCGGCGATCGGCAAGATCGAGGCGGTGTTGCCCCAGGGCCTGAACGGCGCGGCCGGGGTCAATGGCCTGGTGGTCGCGCCATCGGGACCAGGTGGCCGCGAACGCCTGTCCGAAGTCAGAGAGGCTCTGCAGGCCGAATGCAAGCTGCGCATCCGCTATCGCACGGGCGATCATCCGGCCCGCGACCGGGTGATCTGGCCTATCGCCCTGGGCTTCTTCGAGGCCTCGGAGATCCTGGCGGCCTGGTGCGAGGATCGCGACGCCTATCGCGCCTTCCGGATCGACCGCATCGAGCGACTGGAACGGCTGGACGAACACCCGCCCAAGCCGCGCCGCATCCTGTTCTCCGAATGGCGGCTGCACGAACCGGGGATCCAGCTGTGACCGCTCCTGACGGATTCTGTCAGGCGGCACGCCCAGACTGCCTGGCTCATGCAAGGAGCTACAGATGTTCGAAGGCAAGATCGCGATCGTCACCGGAGCGGCGACGGGCCTGGGCGAAGGCATAGCCGAGGGGCTTTTCCAACGCGGGGCGACCGTAGTGCTCGCCGACATCGACCGCGCGGGCGTGGAGGCGACCGCCAAGCGGCTGGACCCCGAGCGCCTTCGCAGTCTGGCGATCGAGACCGACGTCTCGGACGCCGCGGCGGTCGAGGCGCTGGTCGCCCGCACGGTCGATACGTTCGGGGCCTTGAACCTCGCCGTCAACAACGCCGGCGTCATGGGCGATCCGGGCGTGCCCCTGGCCGACACCAAGCTGGAAGCCTGGCGGCGGATCGTCGATATCAACCTGTCGGGTGTTTTCCACAGCCTGAAATACCAAATCCCGGCCATGCTCGCGGCCGGCGGCGGGGCGATCGTCAACATGTCGTCGGGGGCCGGCGCCGTCGGCGGACCGGGGATCGGCGCCTATAGCGCCACCAAGCACGGCATTGTCGGCCTGACCCGTTGCGCGGCGCTCGACTACGCCACCCAGGGCCTGCGCATCAACGCGATCGGTCCCAGCTACATCGACACGCCCGAGATGAAGAAGGTCCCGGAAGCCGCGCGCCAGCACTTCGTCGACCTGATCCCCATGGGCCGCATGGGTACGCGGCGCGAGGTCGCCGACATGGTGGCCTTCCTACTGTCGGACGAGGCCTCGTTCCTGACCGGCGGCTTTTACCTGGCCGACGGCGGCCAGACCGCCGCCTAGAGGAGAACCCCTATGACCCGACTGCAATTGCCCGCGGAGGCGGGCGCGGCCCTGACCGCCGACGAGCGCGAAGCCCTGCTGAACTTCTATCGCGCCGTGGACGAGGACGACATGGACCTTGTCGATCTGGCCGTGACCGACGATTGGGAGAACCTGCCGGCCGAGCCGGGCCAGGCCCAAGGTCCGAAGATGCTCAAGACGATCTACGCCCAGTCCACCGCGGCTTTCTCCGATATGGAGACGCGGATCGAGGTCCTGATCGCCGAGCAACATCGCGCGGCTGTGCGTGTCGTGGTCACCGGCGTCCATACCGGCGAGCTGATGGGCATCGCGCCGACCGGCAAACGGTTCACCCTGGGTCTGCACGAGCTGCACGCGTTCGAGGACGGTAGGATCGCCCGCACCTGGCACATGGAGGACATGCTGGGTCTCTTCCACCAGTTGGGCCAGGCGCCGGTTATCCCGTCAGATAGCTGAAGAAGAGAAGCGTAAAGCTCAAACCGGAATGCGCTTCTCTTGAGCGTAATCCTTCTCGAGCTAGCGCTGAACGTCTGGTTCCTGGCCCCGCGCTAATTTCCGCTCCTGGCGCTTTGACGCAAAGCTAGCGCATCTGTGGCCTCCGATAGGATCAAAGGGTGCCCGCGTAAGCGCGGGCCTTAACAGCCTCTAGCGCCACTTAACTCGCGTCCGGGCCCTGCCACGCCGAAGATGCCAGATCAAAGCCGACGCCTTTCGATCTGGAGATCGCTATGTCTCACACAAATCTTCCGCCGCCAGTGCAGACCTTCTTCGGCGCCGTGGGCCGACGGGACCTCGATACGCTCTGGACCTGTTTCTCGGACGACGCTTTGGTCAACGACCAGTTACGCGACTTCTGGGGCTGCACGGCCATCCGTTCGTGGCTGGAGGACGAGGTGGTCGGCGACCGGCTTACCTTCAAGATCATGGCGGTGCGCGAACACTATGGCGAGGTCATCGTCACGGCCGAGGTGGATGGCGAGTTCGACAAAGCCGGTTTGCCAGTGCCGATGATCGTTAGTCTGCGTTTCACGCTGCAAGGCGTGCTGATCGTGCGCCTAGTCATCCTGGCGGTTCCTGAGGACGAAGCCGCGTCGGCGATCAGGCAACGGGCCTGACAGACGAGGCGACCAGATCGCGGGCCCGGCGCGGCAGGGGCAGATCGATGCCATCGCCATAGGCGCCGACCAGCGGCTCGAGCAACGCAGCGATCTCACTCTGGCGTCCACTCGAGCGCCAGGACTCGGCCAGGGCGATGGCGGCCTTGAGCTGCAGCGCCAGAACCTGGTGGGTCGACGCGCGCTCGAACGCAGCGCGCAGACAAGCTTCGCTCTCTTGGGGCGTGGCCAGGGCCTGGCGGATCTCGCCTTCGACATGGAGGAGATCGGGCTCGTGCATCAGGTCGCCGCGGACCTGCATGCCCTCGGCCGTCTCCCACACCAGGGCCAGCGCCTCCTCGTGGCGCCCCAGGCGCGAGAGACCCAGAGCTAGCGCAATGTTCAGCGGGGTTTTCAGGATGGCATGATGCTCACCGTGCAGCGCCTTCAGACTCGTCTGCAGCAGAGCCACACCCTGGTTGGCCTCGCCCCGACGAACCATGACCTCGCCCAGCAAGCCTTTGCCGGCGGCGACATGCGGCGCCAGGGAATGGCGCTCGGCCACGGCCGTGAAGCGCTCGATCACCGCCTGGGCCATGTCCCAATCCTCGGACCAGATCAGCAGCGGAACGCCCCAGATGCTGGAAATGCAAAGGGCGACTGGATGCTCCAGGCTCTCAGCCAGATCCAGGGCGTCCAGGAGGTGACGGTGGGCCTTTTCGGGGTGGCCGGCCAGGGCCAGGACACGGGCCCAGCCGATCAAGCAGGTCATCCGGTGCGGAAAGCCAAAGCGCACCATCTCCTGCCTGGGCGAAACACCAACCACCTGACGGGCGCCGTCGTAGAGCGATCTGGCCTGGGCATGCTCGGCCATCAGGTGGAGGGGGAGGGCCTGCATGGTGTCGGCCATGGCCTGGGCCTCGATCGTGCCTAGACGCTTGGCGACGCCGTCGGCGCGGCGCGCCGCCTCGAGCGCCCCGCGGAAATCGGCCCGGCGGGTGAGAAATGTGTGCAGCCCGCTCAAGAGACGCATCTGGTAGTCGGCGTCATCCAGCGTTTGCGCCAGCGCCAAGCCCTGTTCGAACGCGGTCCTCACCTCGTCGACATTGCCTTGGGTGTACATTCGGCAAAGACCGAGCGCGGTAACCAGTTGAAGCGTGCAGCGATCGGTGCGGTCGGCCTCGGGAAGCAAACTCAAGGCGCGTTCGCACCAGACCCGGCACTCGGTTAAGAGGCCCATCTCGAGGAAACGATCGCTGGCGACGGCGGTCAGGGCGATCGCTGTCGCCGGATCGCCATGATCGGAGAAGCTCCATTCCAGCGCCGCGCGCACATCGGCTAGATCTCGCCCAGGGTCGGTGACGGGGCAGCCGGCGACCCGGGTCAGGGTCGCGATCATTGCTTTAGCGTGAGCCTGATCGACGCGGTCGGTTTCGCCGCTCTCGATCAGCCGTTCGGCCAAATAGGCCTTGGTTGTCTCCAGGAGTCTGTAGCGCGGGCCGCCCGAACCCTTTTCGACATGCAACAGGGATTTGGCGACCAGCTCGCCGATCGATCCAACCACCATCGCGCGGTCGGTGACATCGAGAGCGGCGACATCCTGGGCCGTTTCGAGGGTGAAGGAGCCGGCGAAGGCCGCCAGACGGCGGGCGATGCGCTGCTCGGGTTCGCCCAGCAGATTGTAACTCCAGCCGATGGCCGCGTTCATGGTCTGTTGGCGGGCGACGGCCGTGCGCCGGCCGTGCCAGAGCAGGTTGAAGCGCTTTTCGAGCAGGGCGGCGATACCGGCCACGCCATAGGCCTCGGCGCGGCCTGCGGCCAATTCGATCGCCAGTGCGATACCGTCCAACTTGCGACAGATGCTGGCGACGAGCGTGGCCTCTTCATCGCTTAAGGCCAGAGGTTCGCCGCCCGCGGCCATACGCTCTACAAAGAGCCGTCCGGCCGGAAAGGCCAGCAAGGCGTTGGCGTCAAGCGTGGCGTCCGCCGGCGGACAATCCAGGCCTGAAAGGCGATGGACGAACTCGCCCTCGGCGCGGAGAGCCTCGCGGCTGGTGGTCAGGATGCGCAAGGCGGGGGCCGCGCCCCAGAGGGTCTCGGTTAGGGCCGCGACGGCGTCGACCAGATGCTCGCAGTTGTCGAACACCAGCAGCGCTTCGCGGTCCTGGAAGTGGGCGGCGAGCGGCGCCATGGCGTCGTTCGCGTGGGCCTGGAGGCCGATCGTGGAGGCGGTCAGTCCGCTGACGAGCAGAGGGTCGTTCAGGCCGGCGAGATCAACGAAGTGAACCTCGGCGCCGGACGCGGCGATGTAGTCGTGGGCGGCGGCCACCACCACCGTGGTCTTGCCGATGCCGCCGGGGCCGACGATGCTGACGAAGCGGTGCTGCTCCAGCCGTTCGGCGATCTGGGCTAGCACATTCTCACGGCCGACCATCCGGGTTGGCCGCGGCGGCAAGCGAGACGATCGTGCGACGGGCGCAACGGGAAGGGGCGCTGGTTCGGGCTCGGGTGATCTGTCCGTTGCCTTGACGGTCAACGGGGCGACCCAGCAGTAGCCTCGGCCCGGTACATTGGTGATGTAGCGCGCGCCGTCCTCGCCATCGCCCAAAACCTTGCGCAGCGAGACGAGATGGACGCGCAGGCTGCCCTCATCGACCGTGATGTTGGGCCACACACGGGCAAGCAGGTCGCGCTTGTCTACAACCTGGCCGGCTTCCGAAACCAGAACAGACAAGATGTCGAACGCTCGCCCACCCAGGGAAACGGGCTCGCCATCGCGCTCCAAAAGACGCGCCGCCAAAGAAAGCCGAAATCGCCCAAAGGAAAGCCATGCGGCTTCACCTATGGAAAGATATTGCTGCGCTGGCGGTGTCATGGGCAACTAAAACCAAGTTCTGGCCTGATATCCGGCGTCACTTTGCAGATCTCGCAGACCGAGGCTATCTCAAACTATCCCTTTATTGTGGATTGTCGACAGTTTGACCCGTTGCAGGTTGGCTTTGGCCCGAACTCAGCCGTGCAAACTGTGCGGACATTTTGCACTCTTTGCATCGAGCCGATTGGACCGATGTTAGGGTCCGTAAGCGCGCTTAACATTCGCGTCGCGCGACCGGCGCCACCCTTAGCAGTTCCTAACAACCCCTAGCGTGCGTCCAGGGCGGGGTCGGATCAGGATCATTTCCAACGCAACCCACTGCGAAGGAAACGACCATGAACACGCAGAACAACAAGCCCTCGATCGTGCTGGTGCACGGCGGCTTCGTCGACGGTTCGGGCTGGGAAGGCCTGCACGCTGAGCTCACTCGCGATGGCTATGAGACCATCATCGTCCAGAACCCGACCACCTCGCTCGCCGATGATGTCGCCTTCACGCGCCGGGCCATCGCCTCGGCCCAAGGCCCGGTCGTCCTGGTCGGCCACTCCTACGGCGGCGTGGTGATCAGCGAAGCTGGCAATGACCCCAAGGTGTCGGCGCTGGTCTATGTCACCGCCTTCGCCCCGGACGCCGGCGAGTCGGTGGCCAGCTTGATCGCCAACCCGCCGCCCGGCGCGGACGTCCCGCCGATCCTGCCGCCGCAAGACGGCTTTCTGATGCTGGACCGAGCCAAGTTCGCCGCTTCGTTCGCCGGCGACCTGCCGCCCGACAAGGCCCAGTTCATGGCCGATTCCCAGGTTCCCTGGGGCGTGGCGGCCCTGGAAGGGGCGGTGACCTCGCCGGCCTGGAAGAGCAAGCCCAGCTGGTACTTGGTGGCCACGGATGATCGCATGATCCCGCCGCCGGCCCAGCGCGACATGGCCGAGCGCGCCGGCGCCAAGATCGCCGAAACCGGCGGCAGCCACGCCGTCTACGTCGCCAACCCCGGCGTCGTCGCCGACATCATCAAGGACGCGGCGATCGCGATCGCCACGGCCTGATCCGACCCGCCGGCGCGGTTCCTCTCCCTCATCCGCGCCGTCGCTGCTCCTGGGCCGCCAGCCTTCCCCCAAGGCGGTCCGGGAGCTTTCCCCAAACGGGCGGCCTGACGCCCGAACCTCACCCTTCAGGACAACCCAACCAACCCAACGCGGCGCTCGCCGCCTCATCTTCAAGGAGCAAGACCATGAGCAAGTTCAAGACCCTGATCGCTTCGGCCGCCGCCCTAACCCTGACCGCCGGTTTCGCCCCCGCCAACGCCGCCCCGGCCTCGGTCAAGGCCGTTAAGAACATCGTGCTGGTACACGGCGGCTTCGTCGACGGCTCGGGCTGGGCCGGCGTCCACAAGATCCTCTTCAAGGACGGCTACAACGTCATCATCGTCCAGAACCCGACCCTGTCGCTGAAGAACGATGTCGAGGTCACCAAGCGCGCCATCGCCACCGCCGGCGGTCCGGTGATCCTGGTCGGCCACTCCTACGGCGGCGTGGTCGTGACCGAAGCGGGCAACGACCCGAACGTCTCGGGCCTCGTCTACATTACCGCCTTCGCTCCGGACGCCGGCGAGTCGGTGCAGACCCTGATCTCCAACCCGGCGCCGGGCGCGGACGTCCCGCCGATCCTGCCGCCCAAGGATGGTTTCCTGTTCCTGGACCGCAGCAAGTTCGCCGCCTCGTTCGCTGCTGATGTCAATCCGGCCGACGCCAAGGTGATGGCCGATGGTCAAGTGCCGTGGGGCCTTGAAGCGGCCGGCGGCGCGGTGACCACGGCCGCCTGGAAGGTCAAGCCGAGCTACTACCTGGTGGCCACCACCGACCGCATGATCCCGCCCGCGGCCCAACGCGCCATGGCCGGCCGCGCCAAGGCCAAGGTCTCCGAAACCGTGGGCAGCCACGCCATCTACGTGTCCAAGCCCGAGGTCGTGGCCAAGATCATCGAAGAGGCGGCTGAAGGTGTCGGCGCGGCCAACTAAGCCGTCTGACCTGATCGCCTCCCTCAACCCCGGGGCCCTTGGCTCTGGGGTTTTTCGTTTTTGAGAACATCAGCCTTCGGCTGTGGGGTAAATATTTGACCGTCCGGTCGGTCTAATATTGTGACGTTACGTGAAGTGAATTAAAAGACCGACCGGACGGACTGGTAATGGCCAGCCGGAAACAAGGGAGGGATCTATGCGAAAGATCACGCGCTTTGGCGCTTCGTCGGCCTGCGCCTTGACGGCGGCGCTTGGCGCTGCAGGGTTTGGCGCGCCCGTTCTGGCGCAGGAGGCGCAGCCTTCGACCCAGCCGGACAACGCGCTGAGCGAGATCATCGTCACCGCCAACCGGCGCAACGAGGTCCTGCAGGACGTGCCTGCGGCCATCACCGCCATCACCGGCGAGACGCTGGTACGCCAGAATATCACCAACCTCTCGGGCATCGCCGACCGCACGCCCGGCCTGACCTTCGCCGCCTTCGCCGCCGGCCAGCCCGAAATCGCCATCCGCGGGGTGGGGACCAAGGAAGACGGGCCCGCGGCCAGCGACTCCACGGTGGTCTCGATCGACGGCGTCTACATCGCCGCCCGCTCGGCCCA
Source organism: Caulobacter sp. GW821-FHT11E11 (assembly GCF_058808315.1). Taxonomy (NCBI): domain Bacteria; kingdom Pseudomonadati; phylum Pseudomonadota; class Alphaproteobacteria; order Caulobacterales; family Caulobacteraceae; genus Caulobacter; species Caulobacter sp. GW821-FHT11E11. The sequence goes on along the minus strand of NZ_JBXARO010000008.1, from coordinate 354,648 downwards.
GGTGTTCGACCTCTTCGACCTAGAGCGCGTCGAGGTGTTGCGCGGCCCGCAAGGCACGCTCTACGGCAAGAACTCCATCGGCGGCTCGATCAACTTCGTAACCCTGCAGCCGTCGGCGACCCCGGTGTTCCGCGCCCAAGCGCGCGTGGGCAACTTCGGGCGCAAGGACGCTGGCGGCCTGATCAGCGGGCCCTTGAGCGACACCGTCTTCGCCAAGGTCGCGGTCAGCTATCGCTCGACCGACGGCTACCTGCGCAACGTCCTGGTCGGCAGCCCGCACTATGGCGAGCGCTGGGGCGAGACCGAGAGCTTCAGCTATCGCTCGGCCCTGCGCTGGGCGCCCAACGACAAGACCGACGTGCTGCTGACCGTCGATGGCGCGCGTGACGACAACGGCGCGACCAATCGCGAACCGGTCGGCAGCGCAGGTCCCCTGCACAACTGCGGCTGCGCTTCCGATCCCATGGCCGTCAACGCCGCCTTTGGCGGGGCCTCCAGCCCCTACACGACCCTGGCCGATGTCGAGGGCTTCACCCGCCGCAACATCTTCGGCGCCAGCCTGAAGTTCGACTACGAGTTCGACTTCGCCACCCTGACGGCGATCTCCAGCTACCGCCGCACCACCTACCACTATCTGGAAGACTCCTCGGGTCTGCCCGGCTCGCGCGTCTTCACCGACCTGACCGGCGCCTCGGGCAATCCCAACAACGTCCTCTTGGGCCCGGCCACCCAGGGGTTCACCTTCAAGATCACCGACGGCGTCGATGAAGCCCCCAAGCAATACACCCAGGAACTGCGCCTGACCTCGCCTTCGGGCGGTCGGTTCGACTGGATCACCGGCGCCTTCTATAGCCGCGAGACCAACGCCCGGACTGAGAGCTTCAACTTCCCTTCCCTGGGCCGGCCCGATCGCCTGCCCAGCGTCTCGGCCACCCACCAGACCAACCGCGGCACGGCCTGGGCCGTCTATGGGCAGGCCTCCTACGCCCTGACCGATCGTCTGAAGCTGACGGGCGGAGCACGCTACTCCTATGAGAAGAAGCGCATCACCTCGGACGCCATCATCTATTCGGGCCTGCCGCTACTGCTGCAGCCCTACGCCAAGGTCGGCGCCGAAGAAGGCTGGGGCAACGTCACTTGGAAGGCGGTGGCCGAGTACAAGCTGACCGAGGACGCCATGGCCTATGCCAGCGTCGCCACCGGCTTCAAGAGCGGCGGCTTCACCGGCAGCGCCTCGACGGCGGTCTCGGCGTCCACGCCGTTCGATCCGGAAAAGGCCACCAGCTACGAGGCCGGCGCCAAGACCGAGGGCTTCGACCATCGTCTGCGCCTGAACGCGGCGGTCTTCTATACCGACTATCGCGATCTGCAGGTGACGCGCTTCTTCCAGCCGGCCGGCTCGAGCTTTGGCCAGTTCATCACCGAGAACGCCGGCAAGGCGCGGATCAAGGGCCTGGAACTGGAAGCCACGGCCCGTCCGGTGCGGGGTCTGGAACTGGGCGGGGCGGTCTCACTGCTCGACGCCAAATATGTGAAGTTCACCGGCACGCCGTCGCAGAACAACACCGGTTCGTTCGACGGCAACCGCCTGCGCCAGGCGCCCAAGTTCTCGCCCAGCGCGTTCGCCGGATACACCTATGACATGGACGGCGGGGCGGCCCTGGCCGTGCGCGCCAGCTGGAAGCACCAGACAAAGTCCTACTACGACGCCGACAACAACCCGATCACCGTGATCCCGGGCTACAGCCTGCTGGAGGGCTCGGTGGCCTACACCGCGCCGGACGGCCACACGACCGTCAGCCTATGGGGCAAGAACCTGACCGACGAGAAGTACCGCACGCACGTCTTCTCGCAGCGTGACAGTCGCGTGGCCTTCGCCCTCTTCGGCGAGCCGCGCACCTACGGCATCACGATCGACTATCGCCGTTAGAGATCGGCGGACCGGCCGCCGCCTGGGACCTTCGGGACCTAGGCGGCGAGACCGGCCAGGAACGTATCGGCGGCCATGGCCGCGAAGGTGTCGGGCTTTACCCTGCCGGCCGGATCGTACCAGGTGTGCGTCCAGTTGAGCATGCCGAAGAACAGCATGGTGGTGGCCCGGCAGCGGGCATGATCCTTGGCCAGTTCCGGGCGGATCTCGCCGACAAGCCGATCGACCGCGTCGAGCAGCCAGCGCTGGTGGTCGATGATCAGCTTGCGGCGCGGCTCGGGTAGGTTGCCAAGTTCATTCAACAGCACCTTTTGATGCGACTGGGCCTCGACATAGGCCTCCATCAGCCGCGCCGAGAGGCGACGAATCTTTTCGTCTGGCACCATCGTCTCGTCGAGCACGGCCTTGGTCGTTTCGACCAGCGCCTCAACGTGGGAGTCCATGACGTCGAAGAGGATGTCTTCCTTGGACTGGTAGTAGTGATAGAGCAGGGACTTGGAGACCTTACCGGCCTGGGCGATCTGACTCACCGAAGTGCCCAAGAAGCCTTGCGCGGCATAGAGGTCGGCGGCGGTGCGCATGATGCTTTCGCGCCGCTTGTCGTAATCGACCGCCTGGGTGCGCGCCATGCCTGACCTCGTGCCGCTTCACTAGAAGAATTGTCCGAGGACTAAGGGAATCGCGGCGGTCCCGCCAGTCTCGCAATACGCTCGGGCATAAAATAACCGACCGGTCAGTCGTGCTTCTCCGCCAAGATTGCGGGGGAGCGCCTCTGCTCCCCCGGGCCATCACAGGGCGTTCATGGTGAGAAGCTCGTAGGTGGCCACGACGTCACCGTCCTGGTTGGTGACCTCGGCGTTCCAGCGCACCTCGCCGTACTCGTCGTTGCGGCCGTTCTTGGCCATGGCGGTCAGCCGCACGGCGATCGCGTCACCCGGTGAGACCGGCTTGAGGAAGCGCAGATTGTCCAGGCCGTAATTGGCCAGCACCGGCCCTGGAGCAGGATCGACGAAGAGGCCGGCGGCGAAGGACAGGATCAGATAGCCATGGGCCACCCGGCCCGGGAAGAACGGATTGGCTGCGGCGGCCGCCTCGTCCATGTGGGCGTAGAAGGTGTCGCCCGTGAAGTTGGCGAAGTGCTCGATGTCGTCAAGGCTGATGGTGCGCGGCTGGCTGACGAAGCTTTTGCCCAGCTCCAGCGCCCCGAAGGTCAGGCGGAACGGATGCTCGCCTTCGTCGATGGTCGGTGCGCCGGGCAGCCAGCGGCGTGTGATCGCCGCGATCATGCTGGGCGAGCCCTGCAGAGCCGTGCGCTGCATGTAGTGTGAGAGCCCGCGCAGGCCGCCCATCTCCTCGCCGCCGCCGGCGCGACCAGGGCCGCCGTGAACGAGACCGGGCAACGGCGAGCCATGGCCGGTCGACTCGCGGGCGCAGTCGCGGTCGGCGATTAGAACCCGGCCGTGATAGGCGCCAGCGCCGGCGATGACCTCGGCGGCGACCTTCGGGTCGTGGGTAAAGAGCGACATGACCAGCGAGCCCTGGCCTTCGCGACACAGGGCGACCGCCTCGGCCAGGTCCTGATAGGGCATCAGGGTCGACACCGGCCCGAAGGCTTCGGTGGCGTGAACGCTCGGCGAGGACCAGGGCTCGTCACTGCGCAGCAGCACCGGACCCATGAAGGCGCCGGCCGGATCGGCGCCGGCGGGCGAGGCGAGGGGATCGCCAAACACGATGCGCGCCTCGCGCATCAGTTCGACGACCTTGGCGCGGACCTCGGCCAGCTGGTCCTGGCCGACCAGCGCGCCCATGGTCACACCCTCCCGGGCCGGGTCGCCGACGACGACGGTCGAGAGCTTGTCGGCGATCGCGGTCTGCACGGCGTCGATCAGGGCGGCCGGCGCGAAGACGCGGCGGATGGCCGTGCACTTCTGGCCAGCCTTCACCGTCATCTCGCGTACGACTTCCTTGGCGAAGAGCTCGAACTCGGGCGTGTCGGGCGTGCAGTCGGGGCCCAGCACCGTAGCGTTGAGGCTGTCGCATTCGGCGATGAAGCGTACGCTCTGGGCCACCACGGTCGGGTGGCTGCGCAGCTTGTTGGCCGTGGAGGCCGAGCCGGTGAACGAGACGACGTCCTGGCCGGTGAGGTGGTCGAAGAGGTCGCCGGTCGAGCCGACGATCAGCTGCAGGGCGCCGTCCGGCAGCACGCCAGTCTCGACCATGATCCGAACGCACTGCTCGGCGACATAGGCCGTGGCGCTGGCCGGTTTGACGATGGCCGGCACGCCGGCCAGCAAGGTTGGACCCAGCTTCTCCAGCATGCCCCAGACGGGGAAGTTGAAGGCGTTGATGTGGACGGCCACGCCCTGCAGGGGCGTGAGAATATGCCGGCCCACGAAGGTGCCGCGTTTGGACAGCGGCTCGACCGCGCCGTCCAGCAGGATGTGGTCGTTGGGCAGCTCGCGCCGGCCCTTGGAGGCATAGGCGAAGAGGGTGCCCGCGCCGCCTTCGATGTCGACCCAGCCGTCCGAGCGGGTCGCGCCGGTCAGGGCCGAGAGGGCGTAGAGCTCTTCCTTCCGCGCCACGATCGCTTCGGCCAGGGTCTTCAGCATCCTGGCCCGCGCGTGGAACGTCATCGCGCGCAGCGCCGGCCCGCCGACCTTGCGGGCATGGGCGGCCATGGCGGCAAAGTCGACGCCGCTGGAGCCAAGCTTGGCGGCCGCAGCGCCGTCCAAGGCCGAGACGACCTCGACGAGGCCTTGATCAGCGGCCTGCCAGGCGCCGGCCACATAGTTTTGCAGATGGAGGGGTTTCATGCGGACTCCGCGCTAACGACCCTGGAAGACGGGTTTGCGTTTTTCGAGAAAGGCCGAGACGCCCTCGGCGTAGTCGGCGGTGGCGCCCAGGCGGCGCATGGCGTCGCGCTGGCGATCGAGTTCCTGGTCGAGCGTGCAGCCGCCGCTCTGGCGAATCATCGCCTTGGTGGCGGCTAGGCCCAGGGTTGGGGCGGCGGCGAACTGGGCGACCAGGGCCTCGGCCTCCTCGGCCAGGCGATCGTCTTCGACGGCCTTCCAGATCAGGCCCCAGTCGGCGGCTTGCTGGGCGGTGACGGGCGCGCCGGTCAGGGCCATCCCTAAGGCCCGGGCCTGGCCGACGAGGCGCGGCAGCACCCAGGTGCCGCCGCTGTCGGGAATGAGGCCGATGGCGGCGAAGGACTGGATGAACTTGGCGCTCTGAGCGGCCAGCACGATGTCGGCGGCCAGGGCGATATTGGCGCCAGCGCCGGCGGCCACGCCGTTGACCGCGCAGACGACGGGAAAGGCAAAGCCCACCAGCCGCCGGATCAGGGGATTGTAGTAGCGCTCGACGGAGTGCCCCAGATCGACGGCGTCACCGCCGGGAGCGACCGCGCGGTCGGAAAGGTCCTGGCCAGCGCAGAAGCCACGCCCAGCGCCGGTGATCAGCAGCACCCGCGCGTCGCCGGCCGCATCGATCAGGTCGAGCGCTGCGGCCACTTCGCCATGCATCTGAACAGTGAAGCTGTTGAGGCGGTCGGGACGATTGAGGGTCAGCCGCGCGACGCCGTCTTCGAGCGAAAATTGGATGGTTTCGAAGGCCATGGTCGCCGCCTGCCGTTGTCTGACGCGCCTCCCTGACGCGCCGTCATGGATAAATTAGAACGACCGGTCGGTCAATTATTGTCAGGCGCTATCTCGTGTGGCTAGGCTGGGGCAACCATGGAGGACGAACCATGAGCCAGGCGGATCTGGCGCGGCGCGTGACGCTGCGCATGCGAGAGACCGAAGGCCCCACTCAGACATTGGGCCTGGCGCTCGAGGCGGTCGACGCCGGCTCGGCGCGAGTATCGATGATCGTGCGCAAGGAGATGCTGAACGGCGTGGGCACCTGCCATGGCGGCGTGCTGTTCACCCTGGCCGACACGGCGTTCGCCTATGCCTGCAACAGCCGCAACAGCGCCACTGTCGCCCAGCAGGCGGCGATCGCCTTCCTGACGCCGGCGATGGAAGGCGAGGTGATCATCGCCCACGCCCAGGAACTGGCGGTGGAGGGGCGCACCGGCGTCTATCAGGTCAAGCTCGTCAGCGAGACGGGGCGGGTCGTAGCCGTGTTCGATGGCCTGTCGCGCACCCTGGGGCGTCCCATCCTGGAAGCGGCCGAACTGGAGTCGATTGGGTTGAGCGGCGGATAGCCGGCCCTGCAGCCGGCTCAGACGCCTTTCCAGACCGGCTCACGCTTGGCCTTGAAGGCGGCGATCCCTTCGGTCTTGTCCGCCGATCCGAGCAGCGAGACGAAGCGGCGACGCTCGGCCAGGAGATGGTCCGGCTCGGAAAGTTCGGAAGCCTGGCGCACATCGGCCTTGGCCTGGCGCAACGCCAACGGCGCCCGTCTGGCCAGGCGCTCGGCCAGGGTCAGGGCCGCCTCGAGCGCGGCGCCCGCTTCGACCACCTCAGCCACCAGTCCCGCCCAGAGCGCATCGCCTGCTGAGATCGGCTCTCCGGTCAGCACCATCTTCATGGCCAGGCTGCGCCCGACCAGCCGCGCGAGCGTAGCTCCGCCGCCCGCGCCGGGGATGACGCCCAGATTGGTCTCGGGTTGGCCAAAGCGGGCGGTCTCGCCGGCAACGACGATGTCACAGCACATCATCAGTTCCGCGCCCGCGCCCAGGCACCAACCTTCGACCGCCGCGAGCAAGGGCTTCTCAAAGGCCCGGATCCTCGCCCAGGCCTCGAAGCGGGGGCTTTCGATCGGCTCATCGGCGTCGGCCCGGGCCAGCTCGTCGAGATCCGCGCCCGCGGCGAAGACCTTGTCGTTGCCGGTGATCACCGCGGCGCGAACCTCAGGATCGCTCTGCGCGGCGCTCAGGACGTCGGCGATGTCGATCAGCAGGGGCGTGGCCAGGGCGTTGCGGCGTTCGGGACGATTGAGGCGAAGGAGCAGGACGCCGGCCGCACGACGGCTGGAAACCAGGGCCGGCTCAGGCGTCATAGTCGAGCACCACGTCGTCCGTCAGCGGCACGGCCTGGCAGGTGAGGACATAGCCCTGGGCGACCTCCTCGGGGCTGAGGCCATAGTTGGTCTTCATCTCCACCTGGCCCTGGACGACCTTGGCTCGGCAGGTGGCGCAGACGCCCGCCTTGCAGGCGTAGGGCGCGGGCATGCCGACGGCGCGGGCGTTTTCCAGGATGCTGCCCTTGGCCGGATCGAAGGCGATGCTGCGGCGGCGCCCTTCGAGGCTGACCTGCACCTTCAGGCCGGCGGCCTTTTGCTCCAGCGCGTGAACCTGGGCGAGCTGGTCGGCGCTCATCTCGGCGGCCGAGAAGCGTTCGCTGAGGATCACAGCCTGAGGGACGCCAGCCGCCAAGAGTGCGTCCTGGGCCGCGTCCATCATTGGCGCGGGGCCACAGACGAAGGCGGCGGTGACGCTGGCCGGATCGATCAGGGCGGCGATGGCTTCGCCAGCGCGGGCGATGTCGAGACGGCCGTTGAACAGGTCGACGTCCTCGACCTCTTCCGACAGGAAGTGGAAGACCTGCAAACGGTTCATGTAGCGGTTCTTCAGCTCGGCCAGCTCTTCGAGGAACATGATCGAGTTGGAGGCGCGGTTACCGTAGAGCAGGACGAACCGACTGTCCGACTCGATGGCTAGCGCCGTCTTCAGGAGCGAGAGGATCGGGGTGATACCCGAGCCGGCGGCGAAGGCCACATAGGTCGCCGCCCGCGCCGCATCAAAGCCGTAGGTGAAGGTCCCGTGCGGGGGCATGACTTCGAGCACATCGCCCACGTTGAGCATCTGGTTGATCCACCCGGAGACCCGGCCGCCGGGCACCTGCTTGACCGCCACGCGCAGGCGGTTTTCGTGCGGCGCGGCGCAGATCGAATAGTTGCGGCGCAGATCCTCGCCCTCCAGCGGCAGGCGCAGGGTCAGGTGTTGGCCTGGCTTGAAGGCGAAGGCCGGGGCCAGAGCATCGGGAAGCTCGAAGACCAGCGAGACGGCGTCGTCGATCTCGCGGCGAACCTCGGCCACCTTCAGGGAATGAAACGCGGCGGACATGAGGGTCCTTTCAGTGGCACTTGAAGCGATCAAAGGGTTCGGCGCAGGCCCGGCAGCGCCACAGCGCCTTGCAGGGGGTGGAGCCAAAGCGGCTGACTTCCACGGTGTCCTCCGAGGCGCAGCGCGGGCAGGCTACGGCCTCGTTGCGCAAGGCCGGCGCGTTGGCGCCCAGCGGCGGCGGAGCCACGCCATAGTCGAGCAGGCGCTGGCGGCCCTGGTCGCTGATCCAGTCGGTAGTCCAGGCTGGCGCCAGAACCATCTCGACGGCGACCTGGTCAAAGCCCGCGCCATCCAGCGCCTGGCGAACGGAGGCCTGGATGGCCCCGGTGGCGGGACAGCCCGAATAGGTCGGGGTCAGCAGCACCGCAGGCGGGCTGGCCCGCACGCCGCGCACCATCCCAAGATCCACGATCGAGACCACGGGGATCTCCGGGTCGGGCACCGTCTTGAGCACCGCCAGGACGGCGCTCTCCCAGGGCGAGGCCGGCGGCGACATCACCACACCGCGTCGGGATAGGACCGGGGCAGATGCTGCATCTGGGCCAGCAGATGCCCCAGGTGCTCGGAATGATGGCCCGTGCGGCCGCCCACGATCGGACGTGGCAAGGCAAGCGGAGGCAACTGTGCGGCGGCGAGCGTCTTGCCGAGCGCGGCGTCGAACCGGGCGCGCAAGGCCGTCTTGTCGGGAGCGACGCCCATCGCCACCAGGCGCGCTTCGGCTTCGTTGATGACGAAGAGCTCGTCGATGAAACGCGCGCACCATTCCAGACCGTCGATCATGCGCTGGCGGCTCTCGTCGGTGCCGTCGCCCAGGCGCACGACCCAGTCAGCCGCCAGCTCGGCGTGATAGGCCACTTCCTTGACCGCCTTGGCGGCGATCTCGGCCAGGCGCGGGTCGCTGGACGCGGCAAGGCTTTCGAGCAAGGCCAACTGGTAGCTCGAGAACAGGAACTGGCGGGCCATGGTGCGGCCAAAGTCGCCATTGGGCTGTTCGACCAGCAGGCAATTGCGAAACTGCAGAACGTCGCGGTGGAAGGCCAGTCGGTCGCCATCGCGACCCTGGTCCTCGATCACGCCGGCCAGATCCAACCACAGCGTGGCCTGGCCGATCAGGTCCAGGGCCAGGTTGGCCAGCGACAGGTCGATCTCCAGCGCCGGGGCATGGCCGCACCATTCAGCGAGGCGCTGGCCCAGAACCAGGCTGTCATCGCCCAGGCCCAGCAGATAGTCGAAGAGGTCTTGGTCTTGGGTCATGTCAGATGTGCTTCACGACGTCGGGGATGTCGTAGAAGGTCGGATGACGGTAGACCTTCGAGGCAGCCGGCTCGAACAGGGCCGGGCCCTGCTGCGGATCGGAAGCGACGATGTCGGCCGACCGCACCACCCAGATGCTGACCCCCTCCAGGCGACGGGTATAGACGTCGCGGGCATGGCGAACCGCCAGCTCGGCGTCGGGCGCATGCAGCGAACCGACGTGCTTATGGGCAAGGCCGCCCTTGGCGCGGAGGAAGACCTCCCACAGCGGCCATTCCTGGCTCATGTTGTTTTCCTGTACTTCGAAAGCTGTCGTCAGGCCGCGCGCGCTTGGCGCTTGGCCTCATGGGCCAGGGCCGCTTCGCGGACCCAGGCGCCGTCGGCCCAGGCGTCCTTGCGCGCCTGCAGGCGCTCCTTGGCCACGGGACCTTCGCCCCGCACAACCGCGTAGAACTCTTCCCAGTCGATGGCCCCAAAGTCGTGGGCCTGGCGCTCGTCGTTCCAGACGAGGTCGGGATCGGGGACGGTCAGGCCCAGGTAGTCGGCCTGGGGCTTGGTGATGTCGACGAACTTCTGACGCAGCTCGTCATTGGTGTCGCGCTTGATGCGCCAGCGCATCGACTGGGCGGTGTTGGGCGAGTTGTCGTCCGGCGGGCCGAACATCATCAGGGCCGGCCACCACCAGCGGTTCAGGGCGTCCTGCGCCATCTCGCGCTGGGCCGGCGCACCCTTGGCCAGGCCGATCATGATCTCGTAGCCCTGCCGCTGGTGGAAGCTTTCTTCCATGCAGACCCGGACCATGGCTCGGGCGTAGGGGCCGTACGAAGTCCGCTGCAGCGGCACCTGGTTCATGATCGCCGCGCCGTCGACCAGCCAGCCGATCGCGCCGATGTCGGCCCAGGTCAGGGTCGGGTAGTTGAAGATAGTCGAGTACTTGGCCTTGCCTTCGAGCAGGGCGGTCGTCATTTCGTCGCGGCTAGCGCCCAGGGTCTCGGCCGCGCAGTAGAGATAAAGGCCATGGCCGGCTTCGTCTTGGACCTTGGCCAGCAGCACGGCCTTGCGGCGCAGGGACGGCGCCCGGGTGATCCAGTTGCCCTCCGGCAGCATGCCGACAATCTCGCTGTGAGCGTGCTGAGAGATCTGGCGGACCAAGGTCTTGCGATAGGCCTCGGGCATCCAGTCTTTCGGCTCGATGAAGTCGTCGGCCGCCACGCGCGCCTCGAAGGCCGCCAGCAGGGCCGGATCCTCCACCGCGACCGCGGCGGGGCGAGCGGGCGAGCCGCCCAATTCGGTGGTGTACATCGCGTTCTCCTCCCGCTCTTCTATACAATTGACCGACCGGTCGGTCAATGAATCACATTCAAGCGCTGTCAGACGCGCTCGAGGGCCAGAGCGATGCCCTGGCCGACCCCGATGCACATGGTGCAGAGCGCGCGGGTCTGAGCGGTGCGCGCCAGTTCTTCGACGGCGGTCAGGGCCAGGCGGGCGCCCGACATGCCCAGGGGATGGCCGAGCGCAATGGCCCCGCCGTTGGGATTGACGTGAGCGGCGTCGGTCGGCAGGCCCAAGCCGCGCAAGACCGCCAGGCCCTGGGCGGCGAAGGCCTCGTTGAGCTCGACCACGTCGAAGTCGCTGATCGACAGGCCTAGGCGCGCCATCAACTTCTGGGAGGCGGGAACCGGGCCGATCCCCATGATCCGGGGGGCGACCCCGGCGACGGCCGCGCCGGTGACGCGCGCACGCGGGCTCAGCCCATGGCGGGCCACGGCGGCGGCCGAGGCCACGATGATGGCGGCGGCGCCGTCATTGACGCCCGAGGCGTTACCCGCCGTGATCGTGCCATCCGGACGAACGATGGGCTTGAGCGCCGACAGGGCTTCGACCGAGGTCTCCCGCGGGTGCTCGTCGCGCGAGACGACGACCGGCTCGCCCTTGCGCTGGGGAATGGTCACGGGGACGATCTCAGCGTCGAAGCGGCCGGACGCTTGCGCGGCGGCGGCGCGTCGTTGGCTTTCGACGGCGAACTGGTCCTGGTCGGCGCGGGTGACGCCGAACTCGTCGGCGACGTTCTCGGCCGTCTCGGGCATGGAATCGACCCCGAACCGCGCCTTGAACGCCGGATTGATGAACCGCCAGCCGATGGTCGTGTCGTAGACGGCGTTGTCGCGCGAGAAGGCGCTCGTAGCCTTGGGCATGACGAAGGGCGCGCGGCTCATGCTCTCCGCGCCGCCGGCGATGACGAGGTCGGCCTCGCCGGCCTTGATGGCGCGGGCGGCCATGGCCAGGGCGTCAAGACCCGAGCCGCAGAGGCGGTTGATCGTCGTACCGGGCGCGGTTTCGCCCAGGCCGGCCAGGAGCGCGGCCATGCGCGCAAGGTTGCGGTTGTCTTCGCCGGCCTGGTTGGCGCAGCCCAGGATGATGTCGTCGAGCGCGGCCCAGTCGACGCCGGGGTTGCGCTCCAAAAGAGCCTTCAGCGGGATCGCCGCCAGGTCATCGGCCCGCACGCTCGACAGCGCTCCGGCATAGCGACCGATCGGGGTGCGCACGGCGTCGCAGATATAGGCGTCAGTCACAATGGATCTCCTGCGTCGAAGTAAAGAGCGGGGAGGGGGCGTAGAGCGCATCGCCCGTCTCGTCGGCCAGGTGCGCCAGCACCGCGCCGAGCCGGGCCAGGCCGTAGGCCCGGGCCCAGCCCAGCGGGCCCTGCGGATGACCCGCGCCATAGATCATCGCCTCGTCGACGCCGGGTTCATCGGCGACGTCATCGACCACGGCGTCCGCTGCGGCGTTGGCCAACTGTGCGAGTGTGCGCAGGACGATCTGACCGGGGCGGTCGGGGATCTGGATCGGCGTCTTGCCAAGCGCCTGGATCAGGCCGTTGGCCACCCGGGCCGGGATGGCGTCCGCGGCGGTGAACGGCAGGGCCATGCTGGCCGACCAGTCGCGCGGCGCGTCGAGGAGCACCGAAAGGCCCGCGCGGGAGGCGAGGCGTCGCCCATCGCCGAGCGCCATGCGCACGCCGCTCACCGCCAGGATGGCTGGTGGTAGGTTCGTATCGACGAGGACAGTGATCCCCGCGCCTCGGGCAAGATCGAGCAGCGGCGCCAGATGGCCGGGTTCGGCCGCGACGCTCAGTTTGGTCGGCACGACGCCGGGGGCGGGGGAAGGGGCGGCGATCACACCGTCTGAATAGGAGAAGACCCCGCGGCCGCTCTTTCGGCCAAGCGTCCCGGCGTCGACGAGGCGAGCCTGTGCGGGTTGAGGGCGAAAGCGGGTGCGGCCTTCATAGGCGGCATGGATCGAGCAGGCGACGGCGTAGTTGATGTCGTGGCCGATCAGATCGGCCAAGGCCAAGGGGCCCATCTTGAAGCCGCCGGCCGCGGTCAGGGCGCGATCGATGTCGCTGGGCGCCAGGCCCTCCTCGAGCGCTGCAAAGCCCTCGGCGTAGAATGGACGGGCCACGCGATTGACGATGAAGCCGGGAACATCACGCGCCAGGACCGGATGCTTGCCCCAGCGCCGCATGAGATCGTAGGCCCCCTGCGTCACTTCAGGCTGCGTGCGCGGTCCCGCGACGACCTCCACCAGTTTCATGGCCGGCGCCGGATTGAAGAAGTGCAGGCCCAAAAAGGCGTCAGGACGCGACGAGGCGTCAGCCAGGTCGGCGACGGCCAGGGACGAGGTGTTGGTGGCCAGGATCGCGGTTGGCGACAGCCATGGCGTCAGGCTTTCGAACAGGGCTTCCTTGATCTCGATGCGTTCGACGATCGCCTCGATGACAAGCTGCGCGTCGGCGAGCGCCGAAAGCTCGGTCGACCACTGCACGGCGTCCTGCGCGGCCTGGCCGTCCTCGGCGGAAAGCTTGCCGCGCGTCACTAGCGCCCGCAGGCCATCCTGCAGCTGAGCGCGGCCACGTTCGAGCGCGGCGGTCTCGCGATCGATCACCACCACGCGGTGGCCGGCGGCGGCCGCGACCTGAGCGATTCCGCTGCCCATGGCGCCCGCGCCGATCACCGCCACCATGGCCTTAGGCTTCAGATCCATCGGCTTCTCCCCAGCGTCGATGCCGCTCCCTATAGATAGACCGACCGGACGGTCAATATATTTTGATGTCGATCAAATGGCCTCTTGAATTAATCGACCGTCCGGTCATTCTAATTATTGAGGGCGCGTTCGACGCCCCCGTATCGCGCCCGGCGGACTTGACCTCCGCCTCGGGCGCGGCGGCTTGTAAGGCAGGCTCGCTGTGCGGGTCGGGAGGAAACCAGTCATGACCGCGTCGCTTGCGTGGGAGCCGATCGAAACCGCCTCGCGCGACGAACTGGCCGCGCTGCAGCTCCATCGTCTGCGCGCCAGCCTGGCCCATGCCTATGCTGGCAACCCGTGCTACCGCGCCAAGTTCGACGACGCGGGCGTGCATCCCGACGACCTGCACGACCTTTCCGACCTGGCGCGCTTTCCCTTCACCACCAAGGCCGATCTGCGCGCTTCCTATCCCTTCGGCTTCTTCGCCGTGCCGCAGGAAAAGCTGGCCCGCATTCACGCCTCATCCGGCACCACCGGTAAGCCGACCGTGGTCGGCTACACCCGAAACGATATCGACACCTGGTCCAAGGTCGTGGCCCGATCGATCCATGCCGCCGGCGGCCGGTCGGGCATGAAGGTGATGATCTCCTACGGCTATGGCCTGTTCACCGGCGGGCTGGGCGCTCACTACGGGGCCGAGGCCTTGGGCTGTGCGGTGATCCCGATGTCGGGCGGCCAGACCGAGAAGCAGGTTCAGCTGATCGGTGACTTCCGCCCCGAAATCCTGATGGTGACGCCCAGCTACATGCTCTCGATCCTGGACGAGTTCCGTCGCCAGGGCTTGGATCCGGCCACCACCTCGCTGACGACCGGCATCTTCGGCGCCGAGCCCTGGACCAACGCCATGCGCGAGGAGATCGAGCAGGCCTTCGCCATCAACGCCGTCGATATCTACGGTCTCTCCGAGGTGATGGGACCCGGCGTGGCCTCCGAATGCGTCGAAGCCAAGGACGGCCCGACTATCTGGGAAGACCATTTCTATCCCGAGATCATCGATCCTGAGACCGGCGAGGTTCTGCCGGACGGCGCCGAGGGCGAGCTTGTCTTCACCTCCTTGACCAAGGAGGCCATGCCGATCATCCGCTATCGCACCCGCGACCTGACGCGCCTATTGCCTGGCACCACGCGGACGATGCGGCGCATGGCCAAGATCACCGGCCGGTCCGACGACATGCTGATCATTCGCGGGGTCAATGTTTTTCCAAGCCAGATCGAGGAACAGATTCTTGGCTGCCCGGCCCTGGCGCCGCACTTCCAGATCGAGCTGACCCGTCCCAGCCGCATGGACCAGGTCCGGGTGCTGGTCGAAGGGCGCGAGGACGCCGGCTCCGAGGCGCGCGAGCGTGATGGCAAGCGTCTGGCCGAACGTATCAAGAAGATGATCGGGATCTCCGTGGCCGTCGACGTGCGGCCGGGCGGGGATCTGCCGCGCTCGCAGGGCAAGGCCAGCCGCGTCATCGATCGTCGCCAGAGCGCCTGAGGACTCCCATGAAGACCATGTTCGCCATCTATCGCGCGCCGGCCGACCCTGAGGCGTTTCTGGCTCGCTACGACGAGGGTCATGCGCCGCTCGTCCGGCAGCTGCCCGGGCTGGTGTCCCTCATCGTGACGCGGATCGAACGCGTCTACGGCGCCGCCGACGGCGCGCCGTTCCTGGTGGCGGCCATGGCCTTCGCCGACGGTGAAGCTTTGAAGGCGGCGCTGAAAAGCCCCGAGATGGCGGCGGTGGGCGCGGACGTCGCCCAGTTCGCCGAGGGGCTGGTGACCATCGTCTCGGGAGAGACGCAGGCGAGCTAGGCCTGGACCGGCTCGGAGGTGTATGAGCTCGCGGCTGGCGCAGGTCAGTCCTTGCCCTAGCCTTTGGTGATGCTCAGCGATCCTGGGCCGGAATGGATCTCCAAGGCGATACGCGTGGCGCGGTCGTTCAAGGCTACGACCCGTCGCGCGCCGGGGCCAAGCACTCAGTCTATATCGTCCTTCTGCACGATCCCAGCCGCGCCGAGCCCTGGGGTCTCTATGTCGGTCAGACCTCCCGTGACCCAGACCTTCGGTTCGACCAACACAAGTCCGGCTATAAGGCCAGCAGCGCCGCGCGTCGCTTCGGCGTTAGCCTGCTCCCCGATCTCGTCGGGCGCCTCAATCCGATGCGGCAGTGGGAATCCTTGGATCTGGAAGCAGCTTGGCCGAAACCTTCCGTCTTGCCGGCGTCCCGTGGGTGGACGGTGGGCACTGAGTAGGGATGTGTCGGGCGGCGGATCCTTGTTCAACGGGGATTGCGGTGCGGCGCGCGCGAAATAACCGAACGGCGGTCAATCATCTGTCATCGGCTTGATGCAGATTGAATATTGTCGACAATACTGTTTGCATCGAATCCATGCTGTTATCGGGAGAAGGCGTATGCGCGTCGCGCGTATGGTTGGGTCAGCGATCCTGGTTGCTGGCATTTTGTTGGCTTCGGCGAGCGCGGCGTTGGCTGCGCCTGAGGCCTGTCCAGCGGCCGACGTCCAGGGCGCACGTCCAGCCGGACCGCCCCCTCGGCTGATGTTCGCCCAGTCCGTTACGCCCAGCGACACTAGCACCAGCAAGGTCATCAGTCCCGATCCTGCCGCCCAGATCCGCTGCGGCAAGGTCGCCATCAGAACGGTCGATGGCGTGGTCTTTTCTCGGCCGTCTCTCGCCGACGGCCGTGACAAACCCCTGGCGCTGGATCTGCTGATCCCAGAAGGGCAGGGCGCCAAGCCACTGGTGATCTACGTGACGGGCGGCGGCTTCATGGTCGCGTCGCGCAAGAGCGCGCTGAATTTGCGCACCTATGTCGCCGAGGCCGGCTTCGTGGTGGCCAGCATCGAATACCGCAATGTGCCGGACGGCGCGACCTGGCGCGAGGGTCTGGCGGATGTGAAGTCCGCGGTCCGCTACCTGCGTAAGCACGCGGCCGAGTACGGGATCGATCCGGCTCGCATCGCCCTCTGGGGGGAATCGGCGGGCGGCTATCTCGTCGCGATGACCGGGGTCACGAACGGCGAGCCGGGCCTCGACATCGGCGAGGACCTCTCGGTCGATAGCCGCGTGCAGGCCGTAGTCGACAAGTTCGGCGCGGTCGACATCAGCCGGATCGCGGACGACTTCGATCCCGCCACCAAGGCCGCCTTCGCCTCGCCGCGCAATCCGATCTTCGCCTATGTCAGCCCGCAGGAGGTGTCTGGGCTGGCCAATCCCATCACCCATGTCGACGCTGGCGATCCGCCGTTCCTGCTGTTCCACGGCAGCCAGGACCGGCTGATTTCGCCCAGCCAGACCCTCGCCCTGCACCGGGCGCTGAAGGATGCTGGCGTCGATAGCGCCCGCTATGTCCTGGACGGCGCCAACCATGGCGACCTGACCTTCGTGGGCGATCCGGCGGCGGGCCTGCCATGGTCCTCGACCCAGACGATGGACCTGATCGTCGACTTCCTGAAGCGGACGCTGCGCTAAGCGCGCGAGGCGCGGCCGGAGCCAGCCTAGCTTCGGTCGCGGGCCGCCGATGAGGCCTCCATGACGGCTTGCGTCGTAAAGCTTCATATTGCATATTGTCGACAATTCCAAATGCCTCGGGAGGATGGCCTATGACGATCAGCGAAACGAACCCCCTTGGCCTGGACGGCTTTGCGTTCGCCGAGTTCACCAGCCCCGAACCGGCTTCCATCAAGGCCTTGTTCGAGCAGCTGGGTTTCGTTGCGGCCCATGTGCATCCGACCAAGGCCGTGACCCGCTTCAAGCAGGGGCGCATCAATCTTCTGGTCAATGACGAGCCGAGCGGCCAGGCCGCCGATTTCCGCGCCGCCCACGGTCCTTCGGCCAGCGGCATGGCCTTTCGTGTCGCTGACGCCGCGCAGGCCTATGCCGAGGCCCTGAAGCGCGGCGCCATGGCGGCCGACGCCTCGGTCACGGTGTTGGGCGAGGGCGCCAAGGTGCTCGAAGGCATCGGCGGCTCGATGCTCTATCTGGTCGAGGATCCCGATGCGCTGTTCGGCGGCTGGCTAGCCGTGCCTGGGGCCGAGGAGGCCGAGGCCAAGAACAATGTCGGCCTGGATCTGCTCGACCACCTGACCCACAACGTCAAGCGCGGCCAGATGCGCACCTGGTCGACCTTCTATCATCAGGTGTTCGGCTTCGAGGAGCAGAAGTACTTCGACATCAAGGGCCAGGCCACGGGCCTGTTCAGCCAGGCGATGATCGCGCCCGACAAGGCCATCCGCATCCCGCTGAACGAGAGCCAGGACGACAAGAGCCAGATCGAGGAGTTCATCCGCCAGTACAACGGCGAGGGCATCCAGCACCTGGCCCTGACCACGGACGACATCTACGGCACCGTCGAGAAGCTGCGCGCCCGCGGCGTCAAGCTGCAAGACACCATCGAGACCTACTACGAGCTGGTCGACAAGCGCGTCCCCGGCCACGGCGAGGACCTGGAGCGCCTGAAGAAGAACCGCATCCTGCTGGACGGCAATGTCGGCGAGGAAGGCCTGCTGCTGCAGATCTTCACCGAGAACCTGTTCGGCCCGATCTTCTTCGAGATCATCCAGCGCAAGGGCAACCAGGGCTTTGGCAACGGCAACTTCCAGGCCCTGTTCGAGAGCATCGAGCTGGACCAGATCCGTCGCGGCGTGATCACGGTCGAGGCCTGAGGCCATGAGCGGGTCCTATCTGACCGGCTTTGGCAACGCCTTCGCGACCGAGGCTGTCGCCGGCGCCCTGCCGATCGGTCGCAACTCGCCCCAGCGCACGCCCTTTGGTCTCTATGCGGAACTGCTGTCGGGCGCGGCCTTCACCGCGCCGCGTCACGACAATCGCCGCTCCTGGCTCTACCGCCTGCGGCCCACGGCCATGCACGGCCGCTTCACGCCCTATGACGGCGCGCCCCGCCTGACCTCGGCGCCGTTCGACGAAGCCCCGCCCGATCCCAATCGGCTGCGCTGGGATCCGTTGGCGTTCGACGGCCACGCCGACTTCATCGACAGCCTGACCACCTATGCCGGCAACGGCGATGTCCTCCAGCAAGCCGGCATGGCCATCCACCTCTATGCCGCGACGCGCTCGATGCATCGGCGGGTGTTCTTCAATGCCGACGGCGAGCTCCTGATTGTGCCCCAGAAGGGGCGGCTGGATATCGAGACCGAGCTGGGGCGCCTGGAGGTTCAGCCAGGCTTCATCGCGGTGATCCCGCGCGGTGTGAAGTTTCGGATCGCCGTGCCCGAGGCCGGCGCGCGCGGCTATGTCTGCGAGAACTATGGCGCGCCGTTCCGCCTGCCCGAGCTTGGCCCCATTGGCTCCAACGGCCTGGCCAACGCTCGTGATTTCGAGGCGCCCGTCGCGGCCTTCGAAGACGTCGAAGGGCCGGTCGAGGTCGTCCAGAAGTTCGGCGGCCGGCTGTGGATCACGGCCCTCGACCGCTCGCCGCTCGATGTCGTGGCCTGGCACGGCAACCTCGCGCCCTACCGCTACGACCTGTCGCGCTTCAACACGATGGGCACGGTCAGCTTCGATCACCCCGATCCGTCGATCTTCACCGTGCTGACCTCGCCCAGCGAGATCCCCGGCACGGCCAACTGCGACTTCGTGATCTTCCCGCCGCGCTGGATGGTCGCCGAGGACACGTTCCGTCCGCCCTGGTTCCACCGCAACGTGATGAGTGAGTTCATGGGGCTGGTCCACGGCGTCTATGACGCCAAGGAAGGCGGCTTTTCGCCGGGCGGGGCCTCCCTGCACAACTGCATGAGCGGCCACGGCCCCGACCAAGCCACCTACGCCAAGGCGGTGTCGGCCGAGCTGGCGCCGCACAAGATCGGCGGAACCCTGGCCTTCATGTTCGAGAGCCGCTGGCTCATCTCGCCCACGCGCTTTGGCCTGGAGACCCCGTTGCTGCAATCCGACTACGATGCCTGCTGGAACGGCTTTAGCAAGGCTCAGGCGCCGCTGGAGGCCGACCAATGAGGCTGGCCTCTCTGAAGGGCGGGCGCGATGGGCGCCTGGTGGTGGTGTCGCAAGATCTCGCCTGGTGCGTCGAGGCTTCTGGCGTGGCTGCGACCCTGCAAGCCGCGCTCGATGACTGGGAGGTCTGCGAGCCGAAGCTGCGCGAGCTGTCGACCTGGCTGGAGGCCAACCTGGCCATGGGCGAGCCGTTCGATGCGGACGCCGCGGCAAGCCCCTTGCCGCGCGCCGTGCAGTGGGCCGATGGCAGCGCCTACGTCAATCACGTCGAACTGGTGCGAAAGGCGCGCGGCGCGCAAATGCCCGAGAGCTTCTGGACCGATCCCTTGATGTACCAGGGGGCCTCGGACGGCTTCCTGGCCCCGACTGAGGCTATCCCCCTGGCTGATCCGGCTTGGGGCGGCGACTTCGAGGCCGAGATCGCGGTGATCGTCGGCGATGTGCCGCTGGGCGCCGACAAGGCCACGGCCCTGGCGGCCATCCGCCTGATCATGCTGGTCAACGACGTCTCTCTACGCGGCCTGATCCCCGTCGAGCTGGCCAAGGGCTTTGGCTTCTTCCAGTCCAAGCCCGCCAGCGCCTTTTCGCCGGTGGCGGTGTCGCCTGACGCCCTGGGCGAAGCTTGGAAGGACAGCAAGCTGCACGGCGCGCTGGAGGTTACCCTAAACGGCAAGCCGTTCGGGCGCGCCGACGCCGGCGTCGACATGACCTTCGACTTTGGCGACCTGATCGCCCACGTGGCCAAGACCCGGTCCTTGAGCGCCGGCAGCATCATTGGCTCGGGGACAGTCTCCAACCGTGACGCCGACGGCGGGCCCGGCCGCCCGATCGATCAGGGCGGGCTTGGCTATTCGTGTCTGGCCGAGGTGCGGATGGTCGAGGCGATCCTGGAGGGCGCGCCGCGCACGCCATTCCTCAAGCGCGGCGACCATGTCCGCATCGAGATGCGCGACGGCGCCGGGCGCTCGCTGTTCGGCGCGATCGATCAGATCGTGGAAGGCCCGCTCGCCGAAGGGGAGGGCGCGCGTGCGACTGCGGCTGCATAGCTACTGGCGCTCGACGGCGGCCTATCGCGTTCGCATCGCGCTCGCGCTCAAGGGCCTGCCATTCGACACTGCCTATGTCGAGCTGCGGCGCGGCGAGCAGCGCAGTGAGGCCTATCGGGCGATGAATCCGCAGGGCCTGGTCCCCATGCTCGAAGCCGATGGCAAGGTCCTGACCCAGAGCATGGCCATCCTCGAATGGCTTGAGGAAGTTTATCCCGAACCCCGCCTTTTGCCCGCCGACCCTTTCGGTCGCGCCCATGTGCGGGCCACCGCCGCCATCGTCGGGGCCGACATCCACCCGCTGAACAATCTGCGCGTCCTTGAGCGTTTGCGCAGGGTGATCCTGGCGCCGGACCCGTCGGTGTCGGACTGGATCGCCCACTGGATCGAGGAGGGTTTTTCGGCGATCGAACCACGTCTGGCCACCCGGGGTTGGGCGTTCGGCGATCAGCCGGGCTTCGCCGACTGCTTCATCGTTCCGCAGGTCTATTCGGCCCGGCGCTTCGGCGTCGACCTGAAGGCCTACCCCCGTATCCAACGCATCGAGCGCCTGGCCGCCGAGCATCCAGCCTTCGCCGCCGCCCAGCCCGATCGCCAGGCCGACGCCGATCAGGTCGTGGCGTGACTGGTCATGGCGTGAGTGAGGCCGCATCGTTGCCCCGGCTGGACGCCACCCCGGCCGGGGTAGTGCTGTGCGAGCTGGCAGTCCTGGCCGATCCGGGCGCGCGCAACTTCGTCCTGGCGATCGGCGGCGGGCGCTTCCACGGTTTCGTGGTGCGCGAGGGCGATCAGGTTCGTGGCTTCGTCGATCGCTGTCCGCACCTGGGCCTGCCGCTGGCCAAGGCGCTCGACGACGATCTGGCGCCCGACGGGAAGATCGTCTGCGCTTGGCATGGCGCGGTGTTCGATCCGCTGGTCGGGACCTGTCTGGGCGGGCCATGCGTCGGGGCGAGCCTCAGCGCCTGGCCGGTCGCGGTAAAGGACGGCGAGGTCGTCACAGCCTGAGGCGAACGCTTGCATCGCGATCAAGATTGCATATTGTCGACAAAATAAGAACGATCCGGCAGGCCGGAACAGGGAGAAACCATCATGACGCCAGACCCCCAAGGCGCCGGCGGGCCTAAAGGTCCGATCGGGCCCTTTCAGATCCTGGTCTTCGTGCTTTGCTTCCTGATCGTGCTGGTCGACGGCTTCGACACCCAGGCCGTGGCTTTCGCCGCGCCCTTGCTGCGCCATGAACTGGCAGGCGGACCGCACGCCCTGGGCGCGCTGTTCAGCGCCGGGCTCTTCGGGGGGCTGCTCGGCGGGTTGATCTTTGGGCCGCTGGGCGATCGCATTGGCCGCAAGCCGATCCTGGTCGGGGCGATGGCGATCGTGGCGATCGGCAGCCTGGCCACGGCCTTCGCCCACGGCGTCGCCGCCCTGGCGGCCTTGCGCTTCTTCACCGGCCTTGGTC
The DNA here is from genome assembly GCF_058808315.1 of Caulobacter sp. GW821-FHT11E11. NCBI lineage: Bacteria > Pseudomonadati > Pseudomonadota > Alphaproteobacteria > Caulobacterales > Caulobacteraceae > Caulobacter > Caulobacter sp. GW821-FHT11E11. Next base: position 332,836 of record NZ_JBXARO010000008.1, on the reverse strand, counting down.
TGGGCGGCGCCATTCCGGGCGTGATCGCCCTGGCCGCCGAGTACGCCCCCGCCGGCCGCCGCAAGTCGATCGTGGCCCTGGTGTTCAGCGGCTTTCCGCTCGGCGCCGTCGTCGGCTCGCTGGTCAGCGCCTTGGTCATGCCCGATCTCGGCTGGCGGGCGGTGTTCATCATCGGGGGTGTGGCGCCGGCCATCCTGGCGCCGCTGACCCTGCTGGCCGCGCCTGAATCCCTGGCGCACCTGCGCGGCCGAGCCGGCGGCGAGGCCAGGGCCGCCAAGATCGCCGCGCGCATCGGCGCCGCCCAGGTGGAAGCCCTGGGCGCGGAACCGGCCCACGCCGCGCCGCGCAACGCCATCGCCGACCTCTTCCGGGAAGGCCGGGCGACCGGCACCGGCCTGCTGTGGGCGATCTGCTTCCTCAGCCTCTTGGCCACCTACTGCACCATCAACTGGCTGCCGACCCTGGTGCGCGCTGCGGGCCTGCCGTTGAAGACGGCCGTGCTGGCCGCCGGCGCTATCAACATCGGCAGCGTCGTCGGCAACATCATCCTGTCGCGCCTGGGCGAGCGCTTCTCGCCCTATGGCCCGATCGCGATCGCCTACCTGCTGGGCGGGATCTGTGTGGGCCTAATCGGCCAGGCGACATCGTCCTCGACCGCGATGCTGCTCGTCTGTCTGACGGCCGGCGCCTTCGCCGTCGGCGCGCAGCTTTCGATCACCGCCTTGATCGCCGCCTACTATCCGGCGCGGCTGCGCGCCACGGGTGTGGGCTGGTCGTTCGGCGTCGGGCGCCTGGGCGGCGTGGCCGGGCCGCTGTTCGCCGGCTGGCTGCTGGCCGCCGACATCGGCTTTTCGACCCTGATGTTCCTGATCGGCGGCATCTCGCTGCTGTCGGCCATCGCCGTCTTCATGCTCGGGCGCACCCAGCGTTCCGGCCAGGCCGATGTCGCTCCAGCCCTCGAGGCGGCGCGATGAGCCGGGGCAAGATCCATTCCCTGATCGTCACCGAAGGCCTAGACCGCGCGCCCCACCGCGCCTTCCTGCGGGCCATGGGTCATGACGACGAGGCCATCGCCCAGCCCTTCGCGGGCCTGGTCTCGACCGGGGGGGACGTCACGCCCTGCGCCATGACCCTCGCGCCGCAGGTGGCCGCGGCCAAGGCGGGGTTGCAGCGCGACGGCATCACGCCATTCGAGTTTTCGACCATCACCGTGGCCGACAGCATGGTGATGAACCATCCGGGCATGCGCTTTAGCCTGGTGTCGCGCGAGATCATCGCCGACTCCATCGAGGCGGTCGTGCGCGGCCATGGCTATGACGGGCTGATCGGCTTTTCGGGCTGCGACAAGACCTTGCCCGGCGTGATGATGGCCATGACGCGGATCAACCGTCCCTCGGTCTTCGTCTATGGCGGGGCGGCGCTGCCGGGCGGCGATCGCAACCGCGAGATCGGCATCGTCGATGTCTATGAAGGGGTCGGCAAGGTCTATGCCGGCGAGATCGATGAGGCCGAGTTGGCGCGTCTCGAGCGCGTGGGCATCGGCTCGCTGGGCTCGTGCGCCGGCCAATTCACCGCCAACACCATGGCCATGGCCGCCGAGGTCCTGGGCCTGGCCCTGCCGCATACGGCCATGACCCCGGCGGTGGCGGCCGCCCGGCGGGTCCTGGCCTCGGACGCCGGCCGCGTCCTGGCCCGGCTGATCCGCGACGGCGGCCCGCTGCCGCGCGATCTGGTCACCCGCAAGAGCCTCGAGAACGCCGCCGCCGCCGTCGCGGCCACCGGCGGCTCGACCAATGCGGCCCTGCACCTGCCGGCCATCGCCCACGAGGCGGGGATCGACTTCACCCTGGCCGACGTCGCCGAGGTCTTCGGCCGCACCCCGCTGTTGGCCGACCTCAAGCCCGGCGGACGTTTCTGGGCCAAGGACATGCATGCCGCGGGCGGGGTTCCGACCTTGCTCCGGGCCATGCGCCAGGCCGGCTGCCTGCACGAGGATACGCCCACCGTCGTGGGGCTGACTCTGGGGCAGATCGCCGACGCGGCTGAAGCCCCCGACGGCGAGGTCATCCGGCAGGCCGGCAATCCGATCTCGCCGACCGGCGGGGTCGTGGTCCTGACCGGAAGTCTCGCGCCCGACGGCGCCTTGCTCAAGACCGCCGGCCTTAAGCGCGCTCGCCATGAAGGTCCGGCCCGCGTGTTCGAGTGCGAAGAGGACGCGGTGGCGGCCGTGCGGGCCAAGGCCTATGCGCGCGGCGACGTCATCGTCATCCGCAATGAAGGCCCGCGCGGCGGGCCGGGCATGCGCGAAATGCTCGGCGTCACCGCGCTGCTCTACGGGCAGGGGGCCGGCGAGGATGTCGCCCTGCTGACCGACGGACGCTTCTCGGGGGCCACGCGGGGCATGTGCGTGGGCCACGCCGGCCCTGAAGCCGCCGCCGACGGGCCGATCGGCCTGTTGCGCGACGGCGACATCATCGTCATCGACGCCCAGGCTCGGCGCCTGGATGTGCTGGTCGCGCCCGAGGAGCTGGCGCGCCGCGCCGGCGAGCGGGCCGCGCCGCCGGCTCGTGAGCTTCCGCCGGTCCTGGCCAAGTACGTCCGCCTGGTCGGCCCGGCCCATCGGGGCGCGGTGACCTTCTGAACTTCCCCTTTCGAGCGGCCGCTTCGCGGCCGGCCAGATTGTATATTGTCTGCAAAGGAAATGGACATGTCCGACGCCAGTCCCGCCAGGGTCACCCTGGAGACCCGGGCCGAGATCGAAGACCTGATGAGCGAGTTCTCTCATCGGGTCGACAACGGTCTGGGCGCCACGATCCACGAACTCTTCGTGGAGGACGGCACTATCACCACCCCGGCGTTCCGGCTGGAGAGCCAGGAGGAGATCCGCGCGCGCTTCACCGCCCGCGGCGCTGATCCCAATCGCAGGACCCGCCACTACTGGACGAACCTGCGCCTGACCCGCCACGGCGACGCCATCCACGCGGTCAGCAACGTTGTCACCGCCGTCTCGGTGACGGGCCAGCCCTCGCAGCTGATGGGCGGCAGCTCCACGGATATCTTGGTCAAGACGCCGAGCGGCTGGGCCTTCAAGGATCGCAGCCTGGAGATCGTCTTCGACGGCTTCCTGACCCCGGCGGTGCACGCATGAAGATCGCCACCTTCACCCACGATGGCGTCACGCGCCTGGGTCTCGTCGAAGGCGACCAAGTCGCCGACCTGCGCGGCCTGACCCCCTATGGCGACATGATCGCGCTGCTCGACGCCGGCCCCGAAGGGCTGGCAACGATCAAGGCCGCCGGGACAAGCGCGCCGCGCCTTGCGCTGGCGGATGTGCGGCTCGAAGCGCCGGTCGGCCGGCCGCGCAAGTTCCTGGGCCTGGGTCTGAGCTTTAGGGCCCACGTCGAGGAGATCCGCGCCAAGGGCGTGCCGATCGAAATCCCCAACGCCCAGGTCTGGTTCAACAAGCAGGTGTCCTGCATCGCCGGGCCCTACGACGCCATCCACCGCCCGCGCGTCTCCGTCGAACTCGACTACGAAGGAGAAATGGCCTTCGTGATCGGCAAGCGCTGCCGCCACGTCAAAGCCGAGGACGCTCTGTCGGTGATCGTCGGCTACATGATCTGCAACGACGTTAGCGTCCGCGATTGGCAAAAGCGTTCGCCGACCGCACATCTGGGCAAGTCGTTCGACACCCATGGTCCGACGGGGCCCTGGCTGACCACAGCCGACGAGATCGCCGATCCGGGCGATCTGGGCATCCGCACCTGGGTGGATGGCGAACTTCGCCAGGACGGCCGCACGACCGACTTCATCTACTCGGTGGGCGAGATGATCGCCGAGCTCTCCACGGTCATCACCCTGGAGCCGGGCGACATCATCTCGACCGGCAGTCCGTCGGGCGTGGGCGCGCTGATGACGCCGCCGCGCTTTCTGCGGGCCGGCCAGACCGTCCGCATCGAAATCGAGGGCCTGGGCGCGATCGAAAATCCGGTGATCGAAGAGCCGGAAGGCTTCGTGTTCGAGGGCGGCAAGGCATGAAGGCAGTCCAGATCCATGGTTTTGGCCCGGCCGAGACCGCGCTCGAAATCCGCCGCGACGTGCCCGAACCGGCCGTCGGCCCAGGTGAGGTGCGCATCCGGGTGGCCGCCACCTCGGTCAATCCGATCGATGCGGCGGTGCGCTCAGGCTATGGCTCCAAGTTCTTCCTGGCCAAGGGACTGGTGCGGATGCCGCTGATCCCGGGTCGCGACATCGCTGGCGTGGTGGAGTCGGTTGGGGAGGGGGTTACCCGCTTTGCCCCCGGCGACAAGGTCTGGGCCGGCGTGCCCAACTTCGCCACCGCCGAGCTAGCGGTCGCGCCCGAGGCGTGGGTCGCGCCGTTGCCGGCGTCCTTGAGCTTTGTCGAAGCGGCGGCCTTTCCGTTCGCGGCCCTCACGGCCTGGACGGCGCTGGTGGATATCGTCGGCCTCACCCCGGACACCACACCGGGCAAACGCGTCGTCATTCCGCGCGGCGGCGGCGGAGTCGGCAGTTTCGCCATCCAGCTGATGAAGGCCTGGGGCGCGCACGTGGCCACCATCGTCAGCACCCGCAATGTCGCACTGGTCCGCGATCTCGGGGCCGATGAGGTCGTCGACTACACCAAGGACGACTTCGCTGAGCATCTGTTCGACTACGACATGGCTTTCGACACAGCCTTCGACACCGAGCAGAAGCTGCTGGGCACGCTGAAGATCGGCGCCAATGCGGCCTATGTCAGCATCGTCACTCCCAAGCTCCATCTGATCGACCAGCATGGCCTGGAAGCCGGGCTTGTGGCGGGCGAGGCCTTCCTCGCTGAACGCAAGGCGCAGCAAGCCAAGCTTGGCCGGCGCTACGACTGGTCGTTCATGGAGCCGAACGGCCCGGCCCTCGAGGCCATCGGCAAGCTGATCGACGCCGGCAAGATCCGGCCGGTGATCGATCGGGTCTACGCGATGGACGACATCGCGGAGGCCCACCGGTTCTGCGAAACCAAACAGGCCCAGGGCAAGATCGTCATCGAGATCACAGCCTGAAGGATCAGGCTGATAGGCGCCCGGCGGCCTGGGCGCTTTCTTCGGCCATGGTCTCGAGCCTCCGGCGCAGATTGGCCTCCACGGTGGTCAGGTGGCGTCGGAGGCCTTCGACCGCCGGGGCCACATCGCGCTTCATCAAGGGTTCGATGAAAGCGTCATGCTCGTGGACGGGCAGGTCGGGATGCAGATAGCCGGTGACGTTCTGCACCCGGATGATCTGGCGCGAAGCGATCAGGTGGGCGTTGATCAAGGGCCGGTTATGGCTGGCCACGACGATCGAGCGATGGAGCTCGTTGTTGAGCTGGAAGGCCAGGGCCTCGTCGCCGGCGGCCGCCGCGGCGCTTTCGGCCTTGTGGCGCTTGTCGATCGATTTCAGCTCGGCGTCGGTGGCGTTACGAGCCGCCAGCTCGATCCCCAGGCACTCGAGCGCCACCAGCAGGGCGTGGTTGTCCAGGACGTCCTCGAGCGTGGGCGTGGAGACGACCGCGCCGCGATTGCGCAGCAGTTCTAAGAGGCCTTCGGTGGCCAGCACCTGATAGGCCTCGCGCAGGGGCGAGCGGGAAATGCCATAGCGCTCGCACAGCAGCGCCTCCTGCAGCCGGGTGCCCGGCTTCCAGACCCCGCTGATGATCTCTTCACGCAGTTTGCCAAGAACCTCTTCCTGCAAGGAAGGGCGCGAGATCTTGAAGTCGTCTTTGGATCGAGCCATGGCCGTTCCTAGCAGGCAGTCGCAGGGTGCGCCGCCGAAGCGGCCGAAAGGCGGGGTAGAACCGCCAGGTCTTCATGAGCAAGGCCCTGGCGTGCGGCGTCTTCGTAGAGCGCCAGCGTGGTTTGCGCCAGACGCAGGTCCACGCCGTGGCCGGCGATGGCGGCGTGCAGGGCCCGCACATCCTTGAGCATGGTGGCCACTTCGCTGATCCGCGGCTCGCATGTCCCGGCCGCCATGCGCGGTCCGAAGATCTGCAAGGGCAGGGAGTCGGCATAGCCGCCGGCCAGGGCCGCGGGCAGGGCCGCGACGTCCAGGCCCAGGGCCCGCCCGGCGGTGACGGCTTCGGCGATGGCCATCATCGCCGAGGAGACGATCAACTGGTTGCAAAGCTTGGCGGCCTGGCCGGCGCCTGAAGGACCAAGATGGGTGTGAACCCGCGAGAGGGCCTCCAGCACGGGCCTGGCCTGGGCGATGGCGTCGGCCTTGCCGCCGCAGAGGACGGCCAGTTTGCCGGCCGCCGCCGCTGCGGGGCCGCCCGAGACCGGCGCGTCGATCCAGCGCGCGCCGTGGTCAGCCGACAGCCGTGCGGCCAGGGTCTTGGCCGCTTCCACCCCGATCGTCGAGAAGTCGACGACGACGGCGTGGGGATCCAGGTTGGAGGCCGCCCCGCCAGGGCCGAACATCACCGCCTCGACCGCGGCGGCGTCGGTCAGGCATAGGGCGACGATCTGGGCGCCTTGCGCCGCCTCAGCGGGTGTCGGCAACAGGCTCACCCCCTTGGTCAGGAGCCCAGCGGCCTTGCCCTGCGAGCGGTTCCAGCCGCGCACGGCAAAGCCCAAGGCGGCCAGGCGCTCGGCCATGGCTGCGCCCATGATGCCAAGGCCCAGCATGGCCACTATGCGTCCAGTTGCCGGAAGGGAGTCGCTGCTCATGGGTTCAGTCTCGCTTGTTTTTTGTAGATCGTCGACAAGATGCGCCCCAGATCAGGGCCGGTGCATGTCCCAGGGGCCCAGGCCCGGGGGTAGGGGCGGACGGGCCGTCAGGCTTTCGATCGCCTCGCCGGCCTCGAAGCGCGCGCAGATGTCGTCCGGGTCGATGATCACGCCCATGAAGTTTTCGACATAGCTGCCGGCGGCGAAGAAGGCGTTGACCTCGGCGGGGGTGCGCAGGATGTCGTACTGCAGCTCCACCTTCACCCCGTCTGGGTCGCGATAATAGAAAGACACGGTGGGGCCGTGAATGATTGGCCAGAACGGCTCGATGCCGATGGCCTTCAGGCGCCGATAGGTGGCCAGGAGCTCGCCCAGCTGATCATAGGTGAACGACATATGCTCCACGCCAGCCGATTGCGGCGACAGGGGCGTGGCGTCGGCGGCGTTGATGATGCCGATCCGGTGGTGCTCGTCGTCATAGGTCAGGAAGCAGACGAACTCATTCTCGAAGGCGATCTCGCCGTTAAGCACGGTCAGGTACCAGGCCTTGGTCTTCTCATAGTGGGCGGTGCGCACGACCACATGGGCCAGCTTGCACGGCTTGGGGGCGATGGGGAAAAGCGTCTCGATCGATCGGGTCAGCGTCGTGGTTTCGGTCATGGAATCCTCCCGGGTCGATAGATTGCATATTGTCGACGATATGTCATTTCGTGCTTGATGAATTGTCGACAATATGCAGTTTTAAAGCCAGGCGCGCGGCGCGTCGAGGAGGCATAATTCTCCAAATCCGCGCGAGGACCGACGAGCGCCCAAGAGCGCCGAGGGGAGGAAAACATGGATCGCTACACCCGTAATCGGGCGCGCCTGCTTGCCAGCGCCGCGCTGTTGTCCGGCTTGAGTCTGGCGTCCGTCGCCCAGGCCCAAGCTCAGAGCGCCGCGCCCGCTGTCTCCGACGGCTCGCTGCTCGAGGAAATCACCGTCACCGCGCGCAAGCGCTCGGAGAACCTGCAAGACACGCCAGTGGCGATCACCGCCGTCAGCGCCGCGGCGATCGAGCGCAAGGGCATGACGCAGATCACCGACATCGCCGCCAGCACACCGAGCCTCACGCTGCAGGGCTCAGCGCCGCTGTCGGGCAACTCCTCGGCCGCCATCGTCTTCATGCGCGGCATCGGCCAGATCGACTTTACGATCAACACAGAGCCGGGTGTGGGCGTCTATGTCGACGGCGTCTATGTCGCCCGCAGCGCCGGGGCGGTGCTGGATCTGGTCGACATCGAGCGCATTGAAATATTGCGCGGCCCGCAAGGCACGCTCTTTGGCCGCAACACCATCGGCGGCGCCGTCAATGTGGTCTCCCAGACCCCGGCGGCCGAGTTCGGCGGCTTCTTGACCGCCACCATCGGCTCCAGCGACCGCCGCCAGCTGCAAGGTTCGATCGACCTGCCAGTCAGCGACACCTTTCGCACCAAGTTTTCAGGCTTCGCCCACAAGCGCGACGGCTACGTCAAACGTCTCCTGACCGGCGAGAAGCTGGGCGACGATGACGCGCTGGCCGGCCGCGCGCAGTTTGAGTGGAAGCCCAACGACACCTTCAGCGCGCTGCTCTCGCTCGATGCGACCAAGAAACGCGAGGCGCAGGCCGGCGTGGTGGGGCTTAACATCGACGGCACGGCCTTCCCGCTGGCCTTCCTGATGAACGCCCGGGTGATCGGCGGGTCCTGCGCGGCCGCACCCAACACCAGCCGCAACTGCCTGGGCGCGGCCTGGCTAACCCACGATCCCTACACCACCAACGCCACCCATCCGACCAGCTCCGACGCCGACACCTCCGGCGCCAGCCTGATCCTCAACTGGGACACCGACCCGGTGGCGATCAAGTCGATCACCGCCGTGCGCCGGCTGGACGCGGCCTTCTCGCGCGACACCGACAACACCCCGCTGGAGTTCCTCTATTCGGATATCTCCCAGTCCCAGCACCAGTTCAGCCAGGAGCTGCAGTTCACGGGCCGCGCCTTCGAGGACCGTCTGAAGTGGCTCGGCGGCGCCTACTACTTCCGCGAAAAGGCCTTCGAGAACTATGTCAGCGCCGGCCTGGTCAATGGCGCTCAAGGCCTCAACCACACCCTCAACGACAACTGGGCGCTGTTTGGCGAAGCCACCTTCGACATTACCCCCAAGCTCCACCTGACCGGGGGCCTGCGCTACACCGACGAAACCAAGAAGTTCCGCACCGACGCCAAGATCATCTCGGGCATCCGTTCGCCGATCGGCACCCAGATCGTCACCGACACCAGCTGGCAGACCCGTCACTTCAAGGAAACCTCGCCGCGGGTCACCCTGGCCTATGACGTCAACGACGATCTGATGACCTATGTGACCTATTCGAAGGGCTTTAAGAGCGGCGGCTTCAACGCTCGTTATTCCTCGCCGGTGCCGGCCCTGATCTCGTTCGATCCCGAGTTCGCCACCCTCTATGAGGCGGGCGTGAAGTATCAGGCGCCGGCGCGCAATCTGCGCCTGAACCTGGCGGCCTTCCGCACCGACTATACCGACGTGCAGGTCGAGTTCAGCGTCCCGGGCGTTCTGGGCACCATCACTGGCAACGCCGCGGCCGCCAAGATCGACGGCTTCGAGGCCGAGGCCACCTGGATCCCGGTCGCCAAGTTCGAGATCGACGCCACCTTGAGCTATCTCGACGCGCGCTACACAGAGACCACCGGCACGACCGCCGGGGTGACGGCCGGTAAGAAGCTGCCCCTGACGCCCAAATGGTCGGGCAGCGTCTCGGCCTCCTATCCCTTCGACCTGGGAGCAGGCGGGACCCTGACCCCGCGCTTCGACTACGCCTATCGCGGGGCCGTCTTCAACACCGCCGACAATGCCCCGATCGTGCGTCAGAAGGGTTATGGCGTGCTCAACGGCGCCATCGCCTGGGAGCCGACGGCCGGGGACGTCACCGTCACCCTGGGCGGTCGCAACCTGACCGACAAGCGCTACCTCCTGACCGCGACCTACAGCGACGCGGCGGGCCTGGCCGAAGGCACCTATGCGCGGCCGCGCGAGTGGTACCTCAGCGTCAAGAAACGGTTCTAGGCCGCCTGGCGCCGGGCCGCTCCCTGGCCCGGCGTCCCTTTCTTTGGAAAGGCGTCTCTTGCAGGCGCAGGAGGTCCGTTAGGCGCATTAGATGTAATCTTGCATCTAATGCGCCTTTCGCCATAATTGAGCCTGTTATTCCAGTCGGGGTGTCAAAGCGTGGTTTCCGATCTATCGCCGTCGGCGGACGCCGCCGAGCCCTTGCGCGCCCAGGCCTCATCGGGGTCGCCGACGAAGACTAGGGATAGGCTGATCCACGTCCTGATCCTGGGCCTGCTCTGCGCTCTGCCGCCGCTCTCGATCGATATGGCGCTGCCGGCCATGGACGGCATCGCCGCTGAATTCGATGGCGCGGCGACCAAGACCGGCCTGACCTTGAGCCTCTTCATGCTGGGCTTTGGGATCGCGCCTATGATCTACGGCTTCGCCTCCGATCGCATTGGGCGCAAGACGCCGCTGCTGGTGGGGCTGGCGCTCTTCACCTTGGGCGGGATCTTCTGCACCCTGGCGCCGGGCATCGACGGTCTTCTGGCCGCCAGGGTTCTGCAGGGCGTAGGCGCAGCCGCCGGCCCGACCTTGGCCTACGCCTTGAGCCGCGATCGCCTTCAAGGACCGACCCTGCATCGGCGTCTGGCGCTTTTGACCATGATCCTGGGCGTCGCGCCAGTGATTGCGCCTAGTCTTGGCGCCCTTGTCCTGGAGCGCTTCGACTGGCGCGGCGTCTATGCGGTTCTGGGCGGCTCGGGCCTCCTGCTTTGCTTGCTAGTGATGCTTTGCCTGCACGAGCATCCCCGCACCAAACCCAGCCAAGGCGATGGCCCTGAAGACGCCCGCCGCCCCGACGGCCAAACGGTAGGCTATGCCGCCGTCCGGGGCTTAAGCGCCGGCTCGATGTTCGCTTATGTCGCCGGGTCGCCCTTCTTGCTGATCCAGACCTTTGATCTCAGCTACAGGGTATTTGGCGGGCTATTTGCCTTGACCGCCGCAGGCATCGTTGTCGGGTCAGCCGCCTCCGCGCGCCTGGCCAAGAACGGACGCGGGCGCGCCGTCGTGCGGCTGGGCGCCGGCCTGGCCCTGATCGGACCGATCATCGCAGGGCTGGGCCTGTGGGCTCATCTGGGCGGCCTGATCGTACCGATGACGGGCTTTGTCGTAGCGACCTTCGGCTATGGCCTGATCATGCCGACGGCCTCGCACGCGGCGCTTGACCGTGCCCCGAGGGCGGCCGGAATGGTGTCAGCGGCGATGAACAGTTTCCAGATGGGCTGCATGGCCGGAGCCAGCGCGCTGGTCGCGGTCGCCCTGGCGCCGTTCGGGGCCGCGGCCCTGGTCGGGGTGATGGGGCTCTTCGCCCTGGCCTCGCTCCTGGTCACCGCGTTCCTAGCCAAGGTCGGCTGAGGTGGGGTGGCGCGGGGGCGACCGTCAAGATTTTGGATTTGGCTGCGCCCTTGCACCTATCGCCGACGCGCCCTTAAAAACCGATCATGGATCAGCTCCGCTACGACCCGAAGCTTCAGGCCGCCCAGGCCCTGGAAGGGCTCTATGGCCGCATCGCGCCTCACGTCTTTGGCCATGCGGCAGGCATGCTGGACGGGGAGGTGACCTTCAGCCGGGTCATCGCGCTCTTCCGCCTCTATCGCCATGGGCCGCAGACGGTGGCGACGTTGGCCCAGGCGGCCCGGCTGAGCGCGACGGCCGGCAGTCGCATGGTCGATGGTCTGGTTTTGCTGGGCGTGGTCTCGCGCCAGGAATCGGCGGTCGATCGGCGGCGCAAGGATGTGGCGCTGACCGACCAGGGTCAGGCGCTGGTGGCGCGCCTGCGTCAGGAGACCGCTGTGGCTTTCGGGGCGGTGCTATCTTCGGCCCCGGACGATCTGGTCGCCAACCTGGCCTCAGCGCTGGCGGCGCTGTCGCCCTGGCTGCCGGCTGGTCCGGGCGCCGCGCCCCGAGAGGCCTAGAGCTAGCGGCCCTAGCCCTGCGACCAGATGATGGCGTCGCGCAGGGGTTTGGGCGGCGGAGCGGGCAGGGGGGCGTAGGCGATCTTGCGCGCCCGATCTTCGGCCACGCCAAAGGCCCGTAGCAACATCAGGCCGCAGGCGGCGACGTCTTCAGTGGCCAGGCCCTCGGTCATCGCCCTGCGAAGCGCCATCACCACCAGACCAAGGCCCAGGTCCATGGCCGGGCCGGCGGCGGGGACGGCGACGGCGCCGCGGGCGATGGCGCCGGCCAAAGCGGCCTCGGCATGGGCGCGCATGTGCGGCGTCAGGGCGCCGACCAAGGGCGTGACCCGCACCACCACCCCGCTGCAAGAGCGGTCGGGAGCTAGGCGCGCGATGCTGTACTGGATGTTGCGACAGATGCGTTCGGCAGGATCTTCGATGGTGTCGAAGAGGGCCGACTGTTCGCGGTTGAGCTCATCGGCGATGGCCGAGGCCATGGCCGCCAGCATGTCCTCGAAGGTCGAGAAGTAGTTGTAGAACGACCCCCGGGCCAAGCCAGCCGCATCCCGAACGTCGTCGACGGTGACCTTGTCCACGCCCTGTGCGTCGAAAAGCCCGAAGGCGGCCGTCAGGATCGAGGCGCGCGTGCGCGCCCGCTTTTCCCGGCCTGCCCGCGTGCGATGCGACTCGATCTGTGCGTCCAACTCGGCGCTCCGTCCCTCCGCACATCTCGTTCCAACGTACGGTTCCGTCAATCATGAAGATTATTGACGCATCGTCATTATGACGATACGTCATTCAAATAACAAGCACTGGGCGGGGCTCCGCACCGGCGCGACAAGGGAGGAAGCCGATGAACGGAAAGTTTTTGGGCGTGAGCCTGCTGGCGCTGAGCATCGCGCCGATGAGCGCGCTGGCGCAGACGGGCGCTGCCGATGACGCCCAGCGGATCGAAGAGATCGTGGTCACCGCCCAGCGCCGTAGCGAGAACCTGCAGTCGGTGCCGATCGCCGTCAGCGCCGTGACCGCCGCGACCCTCGAAGCCGTCGCCGCCCGCGACGTCACGGACCTCAACCGCCTGACTCCTGGCCTGCACATCCAGGCCGCCACCGGCTTCATCGCCCCGCGCATCCGCGGCATCGGCACCACGGCCCTGGGCGCGGGTCTGGAAAACTCCGTGGCCACCTATGTCGATGGCGTCTATTTCGCCTCGGGACCAGGCTCGCTGCTGTCGCTCAACAACATCGCCCAGGTCGATGTCCTTAAAGGCCCGCAAGGCACGCTCTTTGGTCGCAACGCCACCGGCGGCCTGATCCAGATCACCACCCGCCAGCCCGAGCACACCTTCGGCGGCAAGGCCGCCATCAGCTACGGCAACTACCAGACCGCGCGCGGCGACCTCTATCTGACCGGCGGCCTCACCGATGACTTGGCCGCCGACATCTCGGTCGCGCTGACCGCCCAGGGCAAGGGTTACGGGACGAACCTGGCCACCGGCAACGACGTCTATCGCAACGACTACGACCTGGCCGCGCGCTCCAAGTGGGTCTGGTCGCCCAGCGACGCCACCAAGGTCGAGGCGATCGTCGACTACATGCGCCGCACCGGCAACGCCACGGCCGGCGGCACCGAGGTTCCGGGCCGTAAGCCTTTGTTCGGCGCGCCCTATACGGGCTCGCCCTGGGATCAGAACAGCAATGTCGATCCCAAGCAGGACCTGACCGGCGGCGGCGTCAGCCTGCGCCTTGACCAGGATGTCGGCGCTCTGCGCTTCACCTCGATCACCGCCTGGCGCGAGTCGTCCTATTTCGTGCGCTTCGACACCGACACCACGCCGACCCCGGCCATGTCGCTGGAGAACTCGACCCTGAAGGACCACCAGGTCAGCCAGGAGTTCCAGCTGCAGTCAGGGGAGGGCGCGCCCTTCACCTGGGTCGGCGGCCTCTATCTCTTCGACGCCAAGGGTTCGTTCGATCCCAACATGCTGCTGTTGGGCGGGCCGTTGGTCGGACCGACCTCGCCGATCTCTCAGATCTCGACCTATGGCAGCCAGAAGACCCAGTCGGCGGCCGTCTACGGCCAGGCGACCTTCAAGCTTGGCGAGGCCACCAACCTGACCGCGGGTCTGCGCTACACGACCGAAAAGCGCCAGCTGGACTCGATCACCTACGGGGTGCTGTTCAACGGCGTGCCGCTGGGCGCCCTGGGTCCGCCGATTGCGGCCAAGCGCAGCTTCTCCAAGCCGACCTGGCGCCTGGCGATCGACCACAAGCTGGCCGCCGGCCCGATGATCTATCTGTCCTACAACCGCGGCTTCAAGAGCGGCGGCTTCAACGCCGGCATCCCGACCGACCCGCCGTTCAATCCCGAAGTGCTGGACGCCTATGAGGCCGGCATGAAATCGGAGCTGTTCGACCGGCGCGTGCGCCTGAACCTGGCGGCCTTCTACTACGACTACAGCAACATCCAGGTTGGCCGGTATCAGAACGGCCAGATTGGCTACTACAACGGCGCCTCGGCCAGAATCTACGGCCTGGACGCCGACTTCGAGGCCCACCTGGCGCGCGGCCTGACGCTGATGGGCGGGGTGAGCCTGGTTCACGACCGCTTCACCGGCTTCCCCAATGCGCTCTTCTACTATCCAATCCCGGTCGTGGGCGGGAACCGGGCGGTGATCGCCTCGGCCAAGGGCAATCGCCTGCCGTTGACTCCGGACGCCACCTTCAACCTCAACCTCCACTACGAGAAGCCGATCGCCTCGGGGACCTTCGGTCTGGACGCCGGCTACTATTACAACGCCGGCTTCTACGGCCAGTCGGACAACCTGCTGAAGCAGAAGTCCTACGGCACGGTGGACGGCTCGCTCAGCTGGCGCGCGCCCAACGACCGCGTGACCGTCCGGGTGTGGGGCAAGAACCTCTCCAACGAGGTCGTGTTCACCGCGCTGGGCGCCTCCGACATCTCCGATCTCGTCCAATACGCCGCGCCGCGCACCTACGGCGTGGCGCTCAGCACCTCGTTCTAGGCCTGAAGGCAGTACAGACCATGGCGTCCGATCCGATCTACGATCCCCTGCGTCGCTTTCCGGCCATGGACCTGAAGGGCCTGAAAATGGCCCGCATGATCATGAAGGCCGCCCAAGGCGCCAGGTCCAAAAAGACCTCGTCCAAGGTCGAGATCGATGATCGGATCGTCGAGCGGGCCGGGCGCAAGATCCCGGTCCGGATCTATCGGCCCAAGACCATCGAGCGCCCCGGCGTGCTCGTCTTCTTCCATGGCGGCGGCTTCGTCGTCGGCGATCTCGACACCGAGCACGAGCGCGGCGTCGACTATGCGGCCTTCGGCGAATGCGTGGTGGTCTCGGTCGACTATCGCCTCGCGCCGGAGAACCCGTTTCCGGCCGCCCATGAAGATGGCTGGGAAATCCTCTCCTGGATCCGTGAAGGCGGGCTCGGCGAAGGGGTGGATACCCGGCGCCTTGGCGTGGGCGGCGGCAGCGCCGGTGCGTGCCTGGCCGCGGGCCTGGCCCTGCGGGATCGGGATGAGGGCGGAAGTGTCATCGGCTTTTCGCTGCTGATGCAGCCGGTCGTCGACCACCTCTCGACCCAACCGTCCGCCAAGACCTTCACCGACACCCCGTTCTTGCGGGCCGGCGATCTGCCCCAGGCCTGGGGGGCCTATCTCGGCAAGTCGCCCCCCGATGACCGTCGGCTCAGCTACGCCGCGCCGTTCCACGCCAAGTCCTATCGCGGCCTTGGGCCGACCCTGGTGGTGATCGGCGAGGATGACCCCTCGCGTGACGAGGCTCTGGACATGGGGCTGCGCATGGTCGCCGACGGGGTCGAGGTCGAACTGCACTACTTCCCCGGCGCGCCCCACGGCTTCGAAATGGTCGAGACCGCCCCCGCCACCAAGACCTCGATGGCCCTGCGCGCGGCCGCGCTTCGGCGGGTCCTGGGTCGTCCCGCGCCGCGTCCGACGGCCGAGCGCTGAGCCTTTCTGGAGCAAGCCATGCGCGTGCACGATGATTTTGCGCCCCTGAGCGCCTTTCCGTCCCATGACCCGTCCGACCTGGCCGCCCTGGCCAGGACGCGCAGCGCCCTGACGGCTGCCGCAGCTCAGCGGCCCAAGCGTGTCTCCGACTGGGTCAGCGTCGAGGATCGCACGATCGAGGGGCCAGGCGGCCTCTTGGGCGTCCGGCTTTACCGTCCCACCGGCGGCCTGGGCGCCGTGCCGGCCATGCTCTATCTGCACGGCGGCGGCTTTGTGCTGGGCGACCTCGACACCGAGCATGACCGCTGCGTCGACTACGCCGAGCAGGTCGGCTGCCTGGTCGTGTCGGTCGACTATCGCCTGGCTCCAGAGCAGCCGTTTCCGGCCGCCTCCGACGACGCCCTGGCGGCTCTGACCTGGCTGGCGACGCACGCGGCTGAGCTGGGCGTCGATCCCGCGCGTCTGGCGGTCGGCGGCGGCAGCGCCGGCGCCGCCCTTGCCGCGGGTCTTGCCCTTCGCGTGCGTGACAAGGGCGGCCCGAAGATCGCCTATGTGTTGCTGACCCAGCCTGGCCTGGATCACACCCAAAGCCAGGTCTCGGCGCAGACCTTCCGCGACACGCCCTTCCTCAAGGCCGCCGACCTGGCCCCGACCTGGCGAGCCTATCTGGGCGCTAGTCCTCCGTCAGACGAACGTCTGTCCTGGGCGGCGCCGTTCGCGGCCAGGAGCCTCGAGGGCTTTCCGCCCGTCTGTCTGATCGTCGGCGCGGCAGACCCTGTGCGCGACGAAGGCTTGGCCTTCGCCCGCCGTCTGATCGCCGCCGGCGTCGAGGTGGAGCTGCATCTGCTGGCGCAGACCCCGCACGGATTTGATCTCGTCGAGGGCGCGGAGATCACTCGCAACGCCCTGGCCATCCGCGTGGCGGCCCTCACCCGCGCCTTCGATCGACAGGTCGCCGCGCCGGCGCCGTCGGCGGGGCGTGGAGTACTGGTCGCGGCCTGCATCGGCATGGCCCTAAGCATCCTGCCGATCTTCGCGGGCACCTTCCCGGTGTTCCTCGGGGCCCTGAGCGCCGAGCAATCCTCGCTCGCTGCGATCTTTCCGAGCCTCTTGCTGATCGCGGCGGTCGCTGGCTCCCTGGCCAATCTCGCCGCCGGCTGGGCGATCGATCGGATTGGACCGCGCCGCGTGGCCTTGCCGGGCGTGGTGTTGTTTGGCGCGGCGCTGGCCAGTCTATCTCTGGCCGACACGGTGGGGGCAGGGGTCTTCGGGCTGGCTGTCGCTGTCGGGGTGGCCTCGGCGCTTTGCGGACCGGTGGCCTACGCCAAGGCCGTGTCGGGATGGTTCACCGCCAAGCGCGGCGCGGCCCTCAGCCTGGCCGTCACCGCTGCGCCCCTGCTGTCGATGGCGCTCACCGCGCCGCTGGCCGCGGCCCTCGTCGAACGCTTCGGCTGGCGCGGCGCCTATGTGGTGCTGGGCGCCGGCGTGGCGCTGACGGGCCTGGTCGTCCTTGCCCCCTGGTTTCGTGATCCGCCCAAGCCAGCCGATGGCGAGGGCGCGCCCGATATCGGCGTTGATTTTGGCAAAGCGCTGTCTGGCTTGCCTTTCTGGCTGACCACCCTGGCCGTGGCCTTGGGCGGGGTGGTGGCTACGGCCGCGTCAGGCCAGATGCTGGTTGTCGCCGAGGCCTTGGGCCTGTCGCGCACCGTGGCGGTGGCGGGGCTTTCGGCCATGGCCGGGGCCGGCCTCCTGGGCGCCTTGGCGTTCGGTGCGGTCATCGACCGTCTACCCGCCCCACGCCTAGTCGCCATCAACTTTGTCCCCGCGTTCCTGGGCGTGGCGCTGATGCGGTACGGCCATGGGCCGACCGCCTTCGTCGCCGGCTGCGCGCTGCTCGGTGTGGGCAACTTCGCGGTCGGCTCGGCCTTGCCCTATCTGATGGCGCGGTTCTTCGGCCTGCGGCGGATGGGCGAAATCTTCGGAGCCTGCGCGGCGGTGGTTGCCATCGTCTCGGCGACCGGGCCGATGTGGTTTGGCTTGGCTCAGGCCAGTGGTCTTGGGGTAGCCCCGGTGCTGGAGGCGGGCTTGGTGGGTCTGGTGGCTGCGGGTCTGTTGCTGCTGCCGCTGAAACGCTACCCCGAGAGCTTCTAGCAGAGATAGGCGCTCTCCGCAGGCTAGCATTGGACGACGTTGACCATGGCGTGCGACCGGTCATGGCATAGGAATGGGTGAAGCTCAGGCATCAGAGGCGCGGGCGAAGGCCGCGATCAGGAAGGCGATCGACGGGGCCCTCGTCCTGGACGAGCGGCCTGCGGTGGCCCAGGCCGGTGCCAACGATCGGCTGATCGTGGTCGGTCATATTTGCCTCTAGAGCATCAGCCCTCTGGCTTTACGTAGTCCGAAGGCACGACGCGCCTCCACTAAACGTCGCGTTCTCGTAGGCGCACCAACGGCGGCTTCTGGCGCAATGCGGCTTAGGCGGGCAGTTGGCCGCCATAGGCCGCGCGAGGGCGGAACAGGGCGTGGTCCTGGTATTGCTCCAGGGCGTGGGCGATCCAGCCGACCATCCGGCCAACGGTCGAGACCGCCAGCTCCTCGCCCTTGAGGCCCAGCACCTTGCCCAGGAAGATCGTCGGCACGATGAAGTCGGGTCCAGCCCCCGTCAGGTCGTCGATCGTCTCGATCACCAGGCGCAGCGGTGCGAACAGGGACACGGGAATCCGGCGTTCCAGCGCGGCGAGCAGCGCCTGGGCGCGGGGGTCCTTGTCGGCATAGAGGTGGCCGCCGAAGCCGGGCAGCGCCTCGCCGACCCGAAAACGCGAGAGCACCGCTTCTTTCGGGTCGCCGGTCATGACCTCGTCCAGGAAGCGCGACACCGTCTCCGCGCGACCCAGGTGCAGGCGGCGGCCACGCCCAGCGACGAGGCCCGCCATTGCCGCCCCATAGGGCGTGACCCCAGTATTGGCGGCGGCCCGCACGGCGTAGGTCGTCGGATCCAGCTCGTGGTCGGCGGCCAGGACGATGCAGCGCCGGATCAGATCCTCATAGCCAGCCGGCGCGTTCAGCGAGCGGGCCAGGACCTCGTGAAGCAGACCCGGTTCCAGCGGGTCGCCGTCGCAGGCGATCGCCGCGAAGCAGCGGATCACCCCGGCCCCGGCGCGGGCGTAGCCGGCCGGCGTCAGGTCG
Source organism: Caulobacter sp. GW821-FHT11E11 (assembly GCF_058808315.1). Classification (NCBI taxonomy): domain Bacteria; kingdom Pseudomonadati; phylum Pseudomonadota; class Alphaproteobacteria; order Caulobacterales; family Caulobacteraceae; genus Caulobacter; species Caulobacter sp. GW821-FHT11E11. The sequence goes on along the minus strand of NZ_JBXARO010000008.1, from coordinate 313,923 downwards.
TGGGCGCGGGGGTTGGCATGCTCGATCAGGCCCAGGAGGCCGATGGCGCGCGGAATGCGGGGAAGGGCGGCGAACGCCCGTCGCGCGGCCTCGTAGTCGTCGGGCAGTATCAGCGAGATCTCGGCGAAGGCGTCGGGCGCGTTCCACAGGCGGCACGCCACCTCTTCGAGGGTCGCGGTCTCGGCTAGGTCGATCGCCGAGACGCCGCGATAGAACGGCCCCTTGGCGGTCATCAGGGTGACGGAGGTCGACTTGATCAGACCGGCGGACGGATCGGCCGGACGGCTGCGACCGCGCGCCTGGTCGATGTCGGCGCGCCAGTAGCGGCGACTCCTGGAGCCGGGCTGCTTTTCCGAGCGAATGCCCTTGCGGCTGACATAGGCGTACAGGGTCTGCAGGCCGACCCCGAGGGCGTCGGCGGCTTCGTCCGCAGACATGAACAGGTCGTCGCTCTTCATATTGACGAAATCCGTACAGATTGACGCAGCCAATTACAGATGGCTCGTATCACCTCAAGCGCGTCAAGAAAATACACATTGACAGAAACCGTCAATGTGAAAGCGCAACGGAGGGAATGACCATGAGTGCTCGCTTTGGCTTGCTGGGATCGGCCTGCGTCCTGGCGCTATCCGCCGCGTCGACGGCGCTGGCCCAGACCGCCCCGACCCCCGAACCTTTCGCCCTGGACGAGGTCGTGGTCACCGCCCAGAAACGCTCCGAGAACCTGCAGGACGTGCCGCTGACCCTGTCGGTGTTTGGCGCCAAGCAGATCGAGGCCGCCCGCATCGTCCAGGTGCAGGACGTGGCCAACCGTACGCCGGGTCTGGCCTTCGACAACTTCCCGTCCAGCCAGCCGCGTCCGGTCCTGCGCGGCATCGGCTCGTCCGATCGCGGCGCGGCCGGCGACCCGTCGGTCTCGGTCTTTGTCGACGAGGTCTATTACGGCCGGCCTTCGGCGGCGGCCTTCGACGCCTTTGACGTCGATCGGATCGAGGTCCTGAAAGGCCCGCAGGGCACGCTGCTGGGCAAGAACGTGGTCGGGGGCGCGGTCAGCGTCTTCAGCAAACGCCCTGTGCTTGACGCCTTCGACGCCGGCGCGGCCGTGACGGTCGGCAACTACTCGCGGCTTGAAGGGGCGGGTTTCGTCAACGCGCCGGTCGGCGACAAGGCCGCCGTGCGCCTCAGCCTGAGCAAGCGGACCCACGACGGCTACACCAAGAACGCCTTCGCCGGCGGCGCGGCCGAGGACCAGGACACCACCAGCGGCCGCGCGCAGCTGCTGTTAAAGCCGACGGATACGTTCACGGCCTTGTTGGCCATCGACGGCACGCGCGATCGCGGCGCCGGCGACGCCCGCCACAGCTACGAGCTGGACCCGACCGCGCCGGCCAGCGCCCTATGGCGCGTCAACCGCAAGCGCGACCAGTTCTACGCCGAGACCAACGGCCGCAACGACCGCGACACCTGGGGCGCGCGCGCCAACCTGACCTGGGACCTGCCGGTGGCGACGCTGACCTATATCGGCTCGTACCGCCACCTTGCCTATCACTACGCCGAGGACTTCGACGGCGGCAATCCGACGATCTACGCCCTGAATTTCCGCGGCGGCCAGGACGAGAAGAGCCACTTCCAGAGCCAAGAACTGCGGCTGTCGGCCCTGCCCAGCTCGAAGCTGTGCTGGGTGGTCGGCGGCTACTACTACAGCGGCGACACCGACCGGATCGACACGCTGTGGGGCGACATCAAGTCCCGCCCCACCCCGCCGGCGACCTATGCCGCCCGCGACCGCTTCATCCAGGCCGCGACGACCAAGAGCTATGCGGTGTTCGGCGACGCCACCTGGCCGCTGACCGACCAGATCAACGTCTTCGGCGGCCTGCGCTACTCCAAGGACGACAAGGACTATGCGCTCAACAACCAGGACTCCACGGCCCTGCTGCGCGCCTCGGCCCGCTACGCCATCACCGCCAGCCACGACTGGGACAAACTGACCTGGCGGCTGGGCGGCGACTATTCGCCAAGCGACAATGTCATGCTGTACGGCGTGATCTCGACCGGCTTCAAGAGTGGCGGCTTCCAAGACACGCCTTCGACGGCGAGTTCGGCCGCGACGCCGTTCAATCCAGAGACCGCCAAGCTCTACGAACTCGGAGCCAAGACCACGCTGCTGGATCGCCGCCTGACCTGGAACACCGCGATCTACCAGACCGACTACCAGGACCTACAGGTGCGCAGCACGCGGGGCTTCGACACCATCACCACCAACGCCGGCAAGGCGCGGATCCGGGGTGTCGAGACCTCGATCGACGCGCGGGTGGACGAGCACATGCGTCTGTCGGCGACCTATGCCTATACCGACGGCAAGTTCCTCAGCCTGTTCGATCGCGGGGCCGACCGGTCCGGCAACCGCATGACCCGCAGCCCGCGCCACAAGCTGACCCTGTCGCCAAGCTTCACCCAGGCGCTGGGGTCCGGCGCGCGGCTTGAAGCGGCTGTGGACGCGACGATCGAGAGCAAGGTTTATGACGACCTCGACAACAACCAGATCATCACGCGCAAGCCTCGCACCCTGGTCGACGGACGCCTGGTCTACGACAGCGCTGATGGTCACTGGAGCCTGTCGGTCTGGGGCAAGAACCTGACCAACGACATCTCCAAAACCCATCAGGTCGTCTTCCAAGGCACGAACCTGGCGATCTACGCCCCGCCCCGCACCGCCGGCGCGACGCTGCGCTGGAAGTACTGAAATGATGGCGATCTGTGGGACCCGATGGAGGCAACCATGACGCTGGCGGTGCTGGGCTTCCTGATGGTGATCAGCTTCATGACGCTGATCATGACCAATCGCCTGTCGGCGATCACGGCGCTAATCGTCGTGCCGATCGCCTTCGGCCTCCTGGCCGGAGCCGAACCGCAACTGGGCGTGATGATGGTCAAGGGCGTCACCCAGCTGGCGCCGACGGCGCTGATGCTGGCCTTTGCGGTCCTCTATTTCGGGATCATGATCGATGCGGGCCTGTTCGACCCGCTGGTCCGCTGGGTGCTATCGATGGTCGGCGACGATCCGGCGCGCGTGACCTTGGGCACGGCGCTTCTGGCCATGGTCGTTTCGCTGGACGGCGACGGGGCGACCACAGCCTTGGTGACGATCTCGGCCCTGCTGCCAGTCTATCGGCGGCTGCGCCTCAATCCGCTGATCCTGGCCCTGCTGCTGGGGCTCAGTAACACCATCGTCAACCTCGTGCCCTGGGGCGGGCCGACTGCGCGGGCGGCCAGCGCCCTACACCTGGAGCCGAGCGCTGTCTTCCTGCCGATGATCCCGGCCATGGTCGCGGGCCTGGCCGGAGTCCTCGCGCTGGCATGGTGGCTGGGCCTGGGCGAGCGCCGCCGCCTCGGGCGTTTGTCCCTGGAACCGCTCGACCCCGTGTCCGCCGACGCGCCGCTGGTCGAGACCGGGGAAGCCGAGGCCAAGCGGCCGAGGCTGATCTGGTTCAACCTCGCCCTGACCCTGGCCCTGGTCGGCGGCCTCGTCACTGGCGCCGCGCCACTGCCGGCCCTGATGATGGGCGCCTTCGCGATCGCCGTGATCGTCAACTATCCCGACATCGCCACCCAGCGCACGCGAGTGGCCGCTCACGCCAAGAATGTGCTGGGCGTGGTGCTGCTGGTCTTCGCGGCCGGCGCCTTCACCGGCATCCTGTCGGGAACGGGCATGGTCAAGGCGATGGCCGACGCCACGCTCATGGCCATTCCGCCCCAGATGGGGCCGTACCTGGCGCCGATCACCGCCCTGATCAGCATGCCCATGACCTTCTTCATGTCCAACGACGCCTTCTATTTCGGCGTCCTGCCGGTGATTGCCGAGACCGCCGGCAAGTTCGGCGTGCCGGCCGAGGCCATCGCCCGCGCCTCGATCGTCGGCCAGCCGGTCCACGGCCTCAGCCCCCTGATCGCGGCCATCTATCTCGTCACCGGCCTACTGAAGGTCGAGGTCGGCGCCGCCCAGCGGTTCTCGCTGAAATGGGCCATCGCCGCGTCCCTGTTGCTGCTGGCCGCCGCCCTGGCGACCGGCGCCTTCCCCTTGCGCGCGGCCTGATGACCGCTCCCGTTCCGAAAGAGTCTTCGATGCACGACGGCAAGCTCCCCGACGGCGGGGTCAAGATCCTGGTGCCCTGTGGGGCGCTGGGGGGCGGGGTGCGCCCCGACGAGGTCGAGGCGGGTCTCGCCGCCGGAGCCCACGCCATCGCCCTCGACGCCGGCTCGACCGACAGCGGCCCGGCCTATCTGGGGACGGGCAAGTCCAAGTACAGCCGGGCGGCGGTCAAGCGCGACCTGTCGATCCTGATGGACGCCCGCGATCGCGCGGGGATCCCGCTGCTGATCGGCTCCTGCGGCACCTCCGGCTGCGACGAGGCCGTCGACTGGACCCTGGAGATCGTCCAGGAAGTCGCCGAGGAGCTGGGCCTGCGCCCCCGGATCGCCGTGCTCTACTCCGAACAGGACAAGGCGGCGCTGAAGGCCAAGAACGCCGGCGGCCAGGTCCGGCCGCTGCCGCCGCTGGGGCCGTTGGACGACGCGACGGTCGACGCCTGCGCCCACATCGTCGCCTTGCTGGGTCCCGAGCCCTACATCTCGGCCCTGCGGGGCGGGGCCGAGATCGTGCTGGGCGGGCGCACCACCGACACCGCCGTCCTGGCGGCCGTGCCGCTGATGCTGGGCGCGGCCGCCGGACCCGCCTGGCACGGGGCCAAGGTCGCCGAGTGCGGCGGCCAGTGCACGGTCAATCCGATGAACCCTGGCATCCTGTTCTCGGTCGACGCCGAGGGCTTCGAGGTCGCGCCGCTGTCGCCCGACAATCGTTGCGAGCCGCACACCGTGGCCGCCCACATGCTCTACGAGAACAGCGACCCGTTCCGCCTGATCGAGCCGGGCGGCGTGCTGGACGTGACCGCTTCGCAATACCAAGCCTTGGACGCACGGATCGTGCGCGTCACCGGCTCGCGCTGGGAGCCGGGCCCCTACACGATGAAGCTGGAAGGCTCTGGCGGCGGTCCGTTTCAGACCATGATGATGGTCGGCATCGAGGACCGGGCGGTGCTGGCCGATCTCGACGGCTTCATGGCCCGGATGGACGAGGTCCTGCGCGATCGCGTGCGTCGCTCCATCGGCGAAGCGGCCGGCGACTTCGACATTTCGCTACGCGCCTATGGCTGGAACGCCGTCTCCGGGATCACCCGGCCGCCGGGAACGCCGCCGCCCCTGGAGGTGGGCTTGCTGTTTGTCGCCACGGCGCAAAACCAAGCCCTGGCCACCCAGATCGCCAAGGCCTGCAATCCGTACTTCTTCCACTTCCCGGTGCGCAGGGACATCGAGCTGCCCAGCTACGCCTTCCCGTTCTCGCCGGCCGAGGTCGAGCGCGGCCAGGTCTTCGAGTTCAAGCTCAATCACGTCGTCGAGACGGCCGATCCGTTCGAGCTGGTCCGCATCCGCTGGGTCGACGCCGGCGTCCAGGACAAGGAGGTCCGCGATGGTCAAGCTGCATGAGGTCTGCCACCAGATCCGCTCCAAGAACGCGGGGCCGTTCTGGGTGACCATCGACCTCTTCTTCGACGGCCTGGAGAACTATGGGCGGTACAAGGATGCGCCGGCCCTGTCCGCCGCGGCGGTGGCCAAGACCTTCGACGTCGACCCTGCCCAAGTGAAGCGATTCGCCGTCGACGCCCTGAGCGTCGTGAAGCTCTCCTATCCCCGCAAGACTCCTCAAGGCGGGGTCGTTGAGCGCGACATGCACAGCGGTCAGCAATATATCCGCCTGATAGACACAGTCGTTGATTGAGCGGGCTCTGGGTCTGGCGCGTTGTCGACGCGGATCGCAGGGAGCCGTCCTGCCAAGCCAACAGCTCGGGCAGGACGGCGAGCCACATTGTCAAAGCCTATATCCCGAAGGCGGCCTTCAGCTTTCCGCCCGCATAGGCCTCGGCGTCCTTGGCGTCGGCCACGACGGAACCCATGCCGAAGAACTCGTGGGTGACCCCTAGATATTCCTTCAGGTCGGTCTGGACGCCGGCGGCCTTGAGCTTGTCGGCCAGGTTCGCGCCGTCGTCGCGCAGCGGGTCGATCTCGGCCAGGATGATCGTGGTCGGCGGCAGGCCGTCGAGCTTGGCGGCCACGAGGTTCAGGCGCGGGTCGGTCGCCTGGGTCGGGTTGGCCAGGGTGTTGGTGAAGAACCAAGCCAGCATCGGCGTGTTCAGCGGCTTGGCGGTCGCCTTGGCGACCTTGGAGCCGGTGGCCATGTTGCTGTCGGCGACCGGATAGACGGCGATCACGGCCTTGGGCGCCTGCAGCTTCTGGTCGCGGGCGGCGATGGCGACGTTCACGGCCATGTTGCCGCCGGCGCTCTCGCCGGCCACCGCGATGCGGGTCGGGTCGCCGCCGAGCGTCTTGGCGTTGGCCAGCAGCCACTTGTAGGCGGCGATGGCGTCGTCATGCGCGGCCGGGAACTTGGCTTCCGGTGCGTGGCGGTACTCGATCGAGACGACGATCGCGCCGCTTTCCTTGGCCAGGGCGCGGGCCCCGCCGTCATAGGTGTCGAGGTTGGCGATCACCCAGCCGCCGCCGTGGATGTAGAGCACGACCGGCGTATTGGCCCCGGCGCCGGCGGGTGTGTAGACGCGGGCCTTCTGCGCGCCGGTCGCGGCCGCGTAGGTGATGTCCTTGGTGGTCACCGTGGCGTCGGGCGCCAAGCCCTTCTCGGTCATGATCGCCTTCACCGCATCGGCGGGCGAGGGTTGAGCGCGGGCTTCGGTCGGCGACAGGGTCTCGATCGGCTTGCCGCCCAGCGAGGCCAACCGGTCCAGCACGGCCTGCATGTCGGCGTCGGGCTTGCCGTCCTGCGTGGTCTGGCTAGCCGCGGCCGGCGTGTCGCCTGTGGTCTTGGCGTCCTCGTGCTTTGGCGAGCAGGCGGTCGCCACGAGGGCGAGGGCGGAAACCGCGCCCATCAGGGCGATCATCTTGCGTTGGGTCATGAACCTCATTCCTGCTTTGCGAGGTCTGACAACGGAGGCTTGTGACGGAGGTTCCGAAAGGCGTCTGTCGCAAAGCGGCGTCGTCGTTTCTATGAGACAGGCAGGATCGGCGCCGACCCATGAGACAAATTCCTGGTCGTGCTCAGGCGCCGGCGAGAGCCATCGGCATCGCGGGCTTTCGCTTTCGAACGGCCGGCGGAACAGCGTGGAGAAGGACTGGAATGGACAGGGGGGGCGGCGGCCCAGTTCCTGCGTAAGGCGCGAGAGGACGGCTGCCGCCTGTTCGGGGTCACCGTTTCGGCGGACGACAACGCCGCCCGCGCCAACACCGCCCTGTGGCGGTGGGGCGCGGTGTGCTGCGCAGCTAGCCCGAGGTCAGGTCAGGCGATACCGGCGCCGCCGGTGACGCCATAGACCTCGCCCGTGATGAAGCTGGCTTCCTGAGAGGCCAGCAACACATAGACCGGGGCGATCTCCACGGGCTGGCCGGGGCGACCAAACTGCGAGTGTTCGCCGAAGTGCTGAACCTTCTCCTGGGTCTGCCCGCCGCTCGGTTGCAGCACCGTCCAGAAGGGTCCCGGCGCCACGGCGTTGGCGCGCACGCCGACCTTGATCAGCTGCTTGGCCAGGGCTTTGGTGAACGCCACGATCCCCGCCTTGGTGGTGGCGTAGTCGAGCAGGTTCTCGGACGGCTCGTAGGCCTGGACCGATGCGGTGTTGATCACGGCAGCGCCGGGACGAAGGTGGGGTTTGGCCGCCTGGGTGATCCAGAACATTGCGTAGAGATTGGTTTTCAAGGTCTGGTCAAACTGCTCGCTGTCGATCGCGCCGATATCTGGCCGGCTGACCTGCTTGCCGGCGTTGTTGACCAGGATGTCGAGGCCGCCCAAGCCCTCGACCGCCTTGGCGACGAGGTCGCGGCAGAAGGCTTCATCCTTGATGTCGCCTGGCAAGGCGACCGCCTTGCGGCCCGCCGCCTCGATCAGGGCGATGACCTCGCGCGCGTCGCTTTCCTCGCTCGGCAAGTAACCGATCGCGACATCCGCCCCCTCACGGGCGAAGGCGATCGCGGCGGCCCGGCCGATGCCGGAATCGGCGCCGGTGATCAGCGCTTTGCGGTTCTGGAGTTTTCCCGAGCCTCTGTAGCTCTCTTCGCCGTGGTCGGGCCTGGGATGCATCTTGGCGGCCAAGCCCGGCGCGGGCTGGGGCTGCGCCGGGAACGGCGGCTTGGGGTATTGCTCGCGTGGGTCCTGCATGCGCAGCCGGTCGTCCTGGCTCATCCGATATCTCCATGGCGTGGGGTCAGAGACCAACGGTGGGGAAAGGACGGCGTTCCGGCTTGGGGCAAGGTGCAGGGATCGGGCATTGGCCGGCTTGTTGTGCGCGTGCTGTCGGTCTCAGCCGGCGGGGACGCTGATACGCCGACGAAGCTCGGGGAACAGCGCTCCGTGCGGCGAGTTGAGCCAGGACGCCTTTGCCGGAGCCCTTCATGACCTTGTCGCCTCACGACCCTCTTGGCCTGCAGCCCGACGGCGACCGCCATGCGGGGTCCGCCCAACCGGCCGAGCTGCGCAGCTTCGCCGCTGGGACGCCGCTGCCGTTCGACGCGACGGATGAGCACCCGGAGAAGGACGAGGCGGAAACCACGGCGGGGTTGATCGAGACGCTGCGCAAGATCGCCGAGACGACCTATGCCGACGGCGATCGAGCGCTGCGCGGCGTCCATGCCAAGAGCCATGGCGTCGTTGGCGGGCGGTTGGAGATATCTGCGCTGCCGCCGGCCCTGGCCCAGGGCCTGTTCGCGCAGCCCGGCAGTTACCAGACGGTCATGCGGCTGTCGACCGCGCCGGGAGACATCCTCGATGACAACATCTCGACGCCGCGCGGCCTGGCCTTGAAGGTCTTCGGCGTTCAGGGGCCGCGCCTTTCCGGTTCGCAAGACGCCGCGACCCAGGATTTTGTGCTCGTCAATGGCAAGGCGTTCCTGTCGCCCAGCGCCAAACATTTCCTGGCCAATCTGAAGCTGCTGGCGGCCACCACCGACAAGGTCAAGGGCCTGAAGAAGGTGCTGTCGGCCGCGCTGCAAGGCGTTGAGAGCCTGGTCGAGAAGGCGGGCGGCGAAAGCGCGGCGATCAAGGGTCTGGGCGGGCATCCCAAGACTCATCCGCTGGGCGAGAGCTACTTCAGCGCCGCGCCGATCCGCTTTGGCGACTTTGTCGGCAAGATCGGCCTGCGCCCGGTTTCGCCTGCCTTGACCGCCCTGACCGATGCGCTCGTCGATCTCGACGACAAGCCCGATGGCCTGCGCGCGGCCGTCCGGGATTACTTCCGTACTCAAGGCGGGGAATGGGAACTGTGCGTTCAGCTGCGCACCGACGCCAAGACCATGCCGATCGAGAACTCGCACGAGGCTTGGCCCGAGGACGAAAGCGCATATGTCGCGATCGCCCGCCTGATCGTCGACGCCCAGGACGCGTGGGATCCGGAAGTCACGCCGCGGCAGGACGAAGCCCTAGCCTTCAGTCCATGGCACGGCCTGGCCGCCCACCAGCCGCTGGGCTCGATCATGCGCGTGCGAAAGGCTGTCTACGAAGCCTCGCAAGCCTTCCGCCTGTCGCGGAATGGTTGCCCGATGCACCAGCCGGTCAGCGTCAACGGCGTCGGTCGCTAGACGACGATCCGGACCGGGACGGTCTTGGCGGCCGGCGTCAAACTGTCCTTGGCGTAGTGGCCGACGCGGCTCTGGGGGTGCGCCATGCCGAGAAACGCTTCTCCGGCGCCGTCTCGACCTTCGCTCGCAAGGCGCCCTATGCCTCAGGCGTGGTCATCGCGACGGTCGGTCTGATCATGGCCGTGACCGCTCTGCATACAATCTTGCGATAGGCTACTTGGCCGTCGCCTCGCCCTGTTCGCGAACCTGGCGTTCACCCTCTGCGGCAAGGTTGTCCCAGGGTTTCAGCCAGGTGAGTACGCGCGGACCTGTGCTCAGTCGGCGCTCGCACGAGTGGTCACCTTGAACGGCTCATCGCGACGGCGGCCCGCTTAATCCAGATCAACGTCGTGATCGCGCCAAAGCGAGGGCGGCGCGCCGTGGACACGTGCGAACGCCGCCGCGAACTTGCTGGGGTTAGCGTAGCCTACGGCCATGGCGGTGCTGGTCACCGATAGGCCGCAGCGCAGATGTTCCAGAGCGCGATCCATCCTACGCCGCGTGAGATAGGCAAACGGCGCCACGCCCGTCGCGGCCCGAAACGCGCGTGTAAAGGTCGACGGGTCCATCTCCACGACACGAGCCATCGCGCCGACGCTGATATCCAGCGCCAAGCGCTCGTCGATCAGCGCCAGCACGCGATCCAGCCGTCGCTTCGACAGCGCGGCTACGGTTCGACGCGGCGCGGGCGCAATAGCAGGGGCCTCGGCCAGCCGCTTGAGAACTAGGCTCAGGCCATGATCGAAGAAGGCGCTGGAGAGCCCATGCGCTTCTGCGTCGCGCCACATGGCGGTCATCACCGCCGTCAGCAGCGGATCGGCGTGCAGCCTCGAGGCAGCCCCCACCAGCGCGTCCGGCTCGACCGGCAGGGAGCCGCGCGCCCTTAGCGCCTCCAGATCGACCGCGACGCCCAACATGCGGGTGCTGGGCCAGAATCCGCTCGCCGCATCTTCGGGCAAGGCGATGCCGATGGTGCCGGGACGCAGCGATCCTTCCACCCGGGCGCGCTGACCGATCCGTCGCAACTGACCGGGTCGGCCCAGGCACATGTTGAGCATCAGATAGGGGTGGGGCTGGAACTCGCCCTGGAAGGCTTCGAAATCGGTGATGGCCAGCCTGACCGCACCGCCCGGCTCACTGCGGAGCAGGCTGGGGGTCGCGCCGACGTTGCGCATGCGTGAGCGGTAGGCCTCGACCTGCGGATCGGTAGGGGGAGGCATCGCACGCTCCGTTTCAGCCAAGAACGGGTCGCTCGCGCCAGGATTGGAGTGGCGGCCGAGGGACCGACGGCCTAGGACCGCCACTTGATATTCAATCGCAATAGCGACTCGCGGTCCAGGCGATCGATTGGGGGTAGTTTTGAAAAGTCGTCTTATGACCTGCGCTTGCGCGGGCGCCTTGCTGTCTGTGCTGGTGTTCACGCCGGTGTTTGCCCAGGACACCGAGGTGACCCCACTGGACGCAATGGTGGTGACCGGCGAGATCATCGCCCGCCCCCTGGCGCGCTCCGGCGCCAGCGCAGAGGTTCTGGACGCGGCGGCGTTTGAGCAGCGGCCAGGTCTATCGACGGTTCGCGATGTCCTGGCCCAGACCGCCAACTTCGCGATCGTCACCGGAACCGGCAAGGCCCCGACGGTCCGCGGCGTCGACGGCACCGGCCCGGCCGAAAACGCCAACGCCTTCTTCGCCGGCAGCCGGCCGCGACTGAACTGGCGCATCGATGGTCGACCGGCCAGCTACAATGAGGTGGTCTTCGGCGATCTGGGGCTATGGGATGTGGCGCGGATCGAGGTGCTGCGCGGTCCGCAGAGCACATTGGTAGGCCGCAACGCCATCGCCGGCACCGTGGTCGTTGAGACCCTGGATCCCGAGCCGCGCTTCGCGGGCGCGGTCCAGGCCGTGGTCGGCGATTATCGGCAGCGCCAGGGGTCGGCGATGCTGAACCTACCCATCGTCAGCGGCAAGCTGGCCCTGCGCCTGGCCGCCGATGCGTTCCGCAGGCAGGCGGCGACCTCCTATAACGCCTATCCCGGCGTCGACAATCCAGGACGGATCGAAGGACTGACCCTTCGCGGCAAGCTTTTGCTCACGCCCGACGAGGGATCGAGCAGCCGGGCGCTGCTCACCGTCGTCCACACCAAGTCCAAGGCGCCCAACGGCGAGATCATCGTCCGACCTTTCGGAGACCGGCGCTCGAACTTCCCGCGCCAGCCGGTGCACGAGCCGACGACGACCAGCGTCAGCCTCGACGTCTCCCATGCCGTAAACGAGGCCCTCACGCTCGAGCTCAACGCCTCTGGCACGGAGTTCGACTTCCGTCGCCGGGCCGCGCCCGCCTCCAGCAACGCCACGATCGACACCCGCGAATACGTGCTGGAGCCGCGCGTGCGCTACGCCGGCGCGTCGGGAGGCTCGTTGGTGGCTGGGGCCTATCTCTACCGGGCGCGCCAGGACGAGTTCATCGAGTTCTTCGGCGGCCAGAATTTCGATGACCGCACCGACACGGCCGCGGCCTATGTCGAGACGGTTACGCCGCTCTCGCCGACGATCGACCTGGCGGCTGGCCTGCGGTACGAGCGCGAGAAGCGCCAACGAGCGGGCGGCGATCCGACGGGGACCCTGGTGCGCATCCGCGCCAAGGAGACCTACGAGGCCTGGCTGCCCAAGCTGGGCGTGGTCTGGAGCCCGTCGGCATCGCGCAGCGTCGGCCTGCAGATCTCACGGGGCTATAACGCCGGCGGGGGCGGCATCACCTTCGCCTTCCCGATCGTCAACTACAGCTACGACGCCGAGTTTGTCTGGACCGGCGAACTGTTTGGACGCCAGTCGTGGTCGAATGGGCGGGTGCAGACGACCCAGAACCTGTTCTACTCGCGCTACACCGACATGCAGCTGCCGTTCGACCTGACGCCGACCGTGTCCAGCGATGAGTCATTTGTCGTGCGCAACGCGGACGTCGTCGAGACCTGGGGCGGCGAGTTTGGGGTTCGCGCCGCGATCGCCAAGGGCCTGCGCGCGCACGCCACCCTGGGCCTGCTGGGGACCAAGGTCGCCAAGTATCCGGGCTCGGGCATCGAGGGCAACGATCTGCTCACCGCGCCCCAGGCCACGGGTTCTGCCGGCGTCGACTGGGAGGAGGGGCCCTGGAACGCGGCGGTGACCCTGCGCTACTCGGCCGCCTACTTCACCGACGTCAACAATCGGGCGCGCGGGCGGACCGATCCCTATGCTGTCGCCGACCTTCGCCTGGGCTACGATCTGGGCCGCGCGCGGATCACCGCGACGGTCAGGAACCTGTTCGACGCCGAGCGGCCGGTGGCGCGCTATCCCGGCTTCGCCCCGGCCGGCTCGGGCCGCCCCGACAGTGACTATGACTCGGCGGTCCTCCTGGCCCCGCGGACGGTGAGCCTGGGTGTGCTGGCGAGGTTCTAGCGAAGTCTTGGGATTGATCCGATGAGCCGTGGGCCCCTCCGTGTCTGGTTCCTGATCCACAAGTGGACCAGCCTGGTCTGCACGGCATTCCTGCTGGTGCTGTGCCTGACCGGGCTGCCGCTGATCTTCCACGAGGAGCTGGAAGACCTGATGGGACATCGCGCGCCGCTGGAGGCCGTGGCGCCGGGCGTACGGCCTCCCAGCCTGGACGCGCTGGTGGCGGGCGTGCTTGCCCAGCGTCCGGGGGAGGTGGCGCAGTCGCTGCTGTTCGAGCCCGAGAGGCCCGTGGTCATCGTGGCGACCGCGCCCAGCGTCGCGGCCTCGCCGCGTCAGGCCCACATGCAGCCGGTGGACCTTCGCACCGGCAGGCTGGCGCCGCCGCCGCCGCAACGCGAGGGGTTGCTGTGGTTTGTCCACGAACTGCATGTCCGGCTGTTCCTGGGCCTGCCGGGGACGCTGTTCCTTGGCGTCATGGGACTGCTGTTCGTCGCCGCGACCCTCTCCGGCGTGGTCGTCTACGCGCCCTTCATGCGCAAGCTCGCCTTCGGCGCCATCCGTCTTCGACAGAGCCGACGCCTGATGTGGCTCGACCTGCACAATTTGCTGGGCGTGGCCATCGCCGCCTGGCTTTTGGTCGTCGGGGTGACGGGCGTGTTCAACACCCTGGACGAGCCGCTGGCGCACCAATGGCGTAATGGGCAGTTGGCGCAGATGCGCGCGCCGTATGGCGATGCGCCGCCCGTGACGCGTCTGGGATCGCTGGACGCCGCCGTCGCCACGGCTCGCCGGGCCTCGCCCGGCATGGAGCCGTCGGTCATCGCCTATCCTGGCTCGTTCTTCGGCACGCCACACCACTTCAACGTCTTCATGCGCGGAGACACGCCGGTTACGGCGCGCCTTCTCAAGCCGACCCTGGTCGACGCCCAGACGGCGACCTTGACCGACACCCGTGACATGCCGCTGCACATCCGCGCCCTCTTTCTCTCGCGGCCGCTGCATTTCGGGGACTACGGCGGCTTGAGTCTGAAGATCGTCTGGGGGCTGCTCGACCTCGCGGCCATCGTCGTCCTGGCCAGCGGCCTCTACCTGTGGATCGCGCGGTTTCGCGTGTCGGCCGCCACCCGGCTCGACGCCTTGGCCAGCGCCGCGATCATGGAGCTGAAGCGATGAGCCGAACGCCGACGTCCCGTCGCGGCCTGTGGCGAACATTCCGCGTCCCGCTGCTTCTGGCCGCCGTCAGTGGCGCAGGCCTCGTCGGCTCGCTTCTGGTCGACGGAGGCCTGGACCTGCTTCTGGCGCTGGCGGTGGCCGCGCCCCTTATCGCTGTCGTCGCGGCGGTGGCCGCGGCTTTGCGTGACCGGTCCAAGTCCTCTTGAACGTGACGGCGAGCAGGCTTCAGCTCATCGACGCGCCCCACCCGCCTGTGCACCTGCTGCTCGGCTCCGACGCGCGGCGCCCGGGCGCGCGCCAATTTCGCGACTATGGGGGCGGAGATCAGGACTTGGGAAAATCTTACGATCAGCACCGACTTCCCGGCGCATGACGGAAGGCGGGCCGGCGCCGGCTCAGCGCCGCAGCTGATCGGGACCTCGCCCGACAGCGGCACGCTGAGATCGGGTTTCCAGAGGTCATCCAAGGTCGGGGGCGCACGGACCTGGGGTCCGCTAGCGTAGACACACACTTCTAAGCGTTTCGCACGGACTGTTTTCGGTAGGGTCAACGATCAGTTCGATCGCGTCCGTCGCGCTAAACTCCTCTAGAGCGCGACGCGGTAAGACAGAACCGCAAAGGCCTCCCGCAGATCCACGAGCATCGCGCGACCGCGAACTGTTGCGGAGATTACGGGTTCATTTCCATTTTTATACAAATTCCCAAGCTTCGCAATTTCTGGCTGAGACAGCCGTCGGGGGAGGCTATAGGGCGCGAATGACAATCGTTCGCACTTAGGCGAGCTTCAGGTCCGGGATTTCAATCACATGTCGATCAACCGCGGGTTCCGCGGCGCGCCTTCGCGCGCCTTGCTTCTGGCCTCGGCAGCGAGCCTTTTGGCCACGCCGGTCCTGGCGCAGACCTCTACCGAGGTGAGCGGCGTGACGATCACCGGCCAGACGTCCTACAAGGCAGGCGCGATCACCTCGGCCACCAAGACGCCGACGGCGCTGATCGACGTGCCCCAAGCGGTCAATGTCGTCACCGTCAAGCAGCTCGAAGACCAGGCGGCCAACGGTATTGCCGACGCCGTCCGATATGTGCCCGGCGTCTTCGCCTCGCAGGGCGAGAACAACCGCGACACCCTGAGCTTCCGGGGCAACCTGACGACCGCCAGTTTCTTCATCGATGGCGTCCGTGACGACACCCAGAGCTATCGTGACCTCTACAACATCGAGCGCCTGGAGGTCTTCAAGGGGCCCAACGCCATGATCTTCGGGCGCGGCGTCACCGGCGGCCTGATCAACCGTGTGACCAAGGTCGCCGACGGCCAGCAGCACCTGGGGGCGCGGCTGGAGGCCGGCAGCTTTGACCACTACCGCGCCCAGGTCGATCTCGGCGCGCCAGTCAGCGAAACAATCTCGCTGCGCGCGGCCGGCGTCTGGCAGGACAGCGAGAGCTTCCGCGACGGCGTCTACAACAAGCGCTGGGGCTTCAACCCGACGGCCACCTTCAAGCTGGATCCGGACACCACCCTGTCGATCGGTTACGAGCGCTTCCACGACAAGCGCGTCGGCGATCGCGGCGTGTCGTCCTACCAAGGCAAGCCGCTGGAGACGCCGCGCAGCCAGTTCTTCGGCGACCCGGCCCAGAGCCCGAACTGGATCGATAGCAACGCCGGCGCCGTCTTCGTTGAGCACCGGTTCAGCGACACGATGTCAATCCGCAACCGCACCCGCTACGCCTATTACGACCGCTTCTACCAGAACGTCTTCCCGGGCGCGGTGAACACCACGGCCCAGACCAATCCGGTCGGCCCGGCCGCGGGCGTCTATGCGCCCGGCTCGATCGTGGGTATCAGCGCCTACAACAACGGGGCCAAGCGCCGGAACCTGATCAACCAGACCGACTTCAACGCCAAGGTCTCGACGGGCGGGGTTGAGCACACTCTTCTGATCGGCGCCGAGTTCGGTCGCCAGACCACCAGCAACCTGCGGACCGAAGGCTTCTTCCCGAGCGCGACCAGCGCCAGCGGCGTGCAGACCATCTTCGCGCCGGTGACTGCCTCGCGCATCAGTCGTCCGGACATCCAGTGGCGTGAAGCCGCCACCAGCGGCCACAACTTCAGCATTGCCAAGCTGGCGGCCGGCTATATGCAGGACCAGATCGAGCTGTCGCCGAACGTCCAGATCGTCGCTAGCCTGCGCTACGAGCACTACCAGACCGACGTCACCAATCGGAACCCATTCTTGGCCGCCGGCGTGCAGCGCAACTTCAGCGCGACCGACAATCTGTGGTCGCCGCGCGTGGGTGCGATCTTCAAGCCAGACGCCAAGACTTCGATCTACGCCTCATATTCGAAGAGCTATCTGCCGCGCGGCGGCGATCAGCTGTCGGCGCTCAGCCTCTCCAACCAGAGCCTGGATCCGGAGAAGTACGAGAACTACGAGCTTGGCGCAAAGTGGGACGTTCTGCCGACCTTCAACCTCAGCGCGGCCATCTTCCAGCTCGACCGCGACAACGTGCTGGCGCTGAGCGATCCCAACAACGCCGCCTCGCCGACCATCCCGATCGGTCGCCAGCGGTCCAAGGGCGTCGAGCTCAGCGCCCAGGGCGAGATCACCCGCCAGCTCAGCATCGTGGCCTCCTACACCTACACCGACGCCAAGTTCCTCGACGCCCAATCGGCGACGGTGCGGGCCGGCAACCGTGTCAACCACGTGCCCAAGTCGTCGGGCGCGGTCTGGCTGCGCTATGACCCCAACAAGACCTTCGGCGGCGCCCTGGGCGTGACCAGCATGGGCAAGCGCTTCGCCGCGACCGACAACACCGTGTCGCTGGACGGCTTCACCCGCGTTGACGGCGCGATCTACTACAAGGTCAACGCCAACTACGACCTGCAGCTCAACGTCGAGAACCTGCTGGACAAGCGCTACTTCCAGTACGCCGACAGCAACAACAACATCTCGCCGGCCTCAGGGCGTGCGGCCAAGGTGAGCCTGAACCTGCGCTTCTAGATCGCGCACCGGGTATCGGTCTGACGGCGGCCCGATCTCGTACTCCGAGGTCGGGCCGTTCGCGTCTCGGCGGACTAGAAGCGGGTGCTCAGGCGCAGGCTCACCGTCCGCGGACGGGGCGGCGTGACGATCTGGTCCCGGGTGATCAGGTAGGGATTGCCGAACGAGAAGCTGTTGGCGTGGTTGTTCAGCGGATTGTCGATTGTCGCGCTCAGCGTCCAGCCCGGTGTGGTCAGGCTGGCCACGCCCCGCAGGCCCAGATATTCGCCCATTTCGTGGGCCTTGTCGGCGTCGAAGGTCAGGTAGGACGAGCCGACGTAGGAGGCCTGGCCCTGCAGACGCAGCGTCGGCCCGGCCTCTAGGTCGCGGTGGTAGTCGAAGCCGAGGCTGGCCGAGGCTCGCGAGACCCCGGGAAGGGCTGCGTCCTTGCGCGTGCTGAAGGCGGCGTTGAGTTTGGTCACTTCCGGATCGTTGAGCAGGGCCGCGGCGCGCAGGTCGAGCCGTTCGTTGACCCGGAAGGCGGCTTCGGCCTCGATGCCTCGGTTGGCGCCGTTGCCGATATTGGCCGTATAGGCCGTGCCGTCGGCCAGGTACTGATCGCTCTGCACCGACTCCCAGGTGGCGTAGAACACCGCCGCCCGGCCCTGGAGGCGATCGCCGAAGGTCCTGAACTTGGCGCCCAGCTCATAGTTCCAGAGCTCGTCCGCTGCATAGCGGAGAGGCGGGGTTTCGGGGGCGTCGAATACCTGGCCGATCCGCCCCGCCGTGTTGAATCCGCCCGGACGGTAGCCCTCGGCCGCCTGGGCGTAGAACAGCAGGCCGGGCCGCGCATCGTAGCTGACCAGGAGCTTGGGCGAGAAGCCGGCGGCGTCGGCCGATCGCTCGGCGAGGCGATGGCCCGCCGCCTGGGTGACCGTGGAGTCGGTGTCGAAGCTGAAGTCGAACCAGCGCAGACCCGCCGTGGCCGACAGGTGTTTGGTGGCGTCGAAGGTCACCTCGCCATAGAGCGCCGCTTCGCTGATCTCGTCGCGCCGGCGCTCGGCGTAGACAGAGCCCGACCGGGCGGGCAGGGCGTGGAGACTGGAGGTCAATCGGATCGAGCCGCGCGAGGCAAAGGCCCCGACGAGGCCATGCAGGCGATGATCGCTGGGCGTGGCGTAGGTGACTTCGGCCACCGTCAGGTCGATGCCCTTGTCCTCGTCGAACGCCACCGGGGCGCCGGCCAGGCCGTACAGCGTCGAGACGGAGGTGGCGTCATAGCGGCTGTCGAAACCGTGCGACAGCTGCGCAACCGAGCCGGTCAACCGGCCCCAGCCGCCTTCGCCGGTAACCGTCAAGGAGGCGTGGTCGAAGTCGTTGTCGTGCGGCTCGCGCACCAGGGAGTCGCGCGCCTTCGGCCCTAGCCGCCGCAGTCCGTACTGAGTGTCATTGTTGCTGATCGACTGGTGGGTCAGCCCCAATGTCAGGATCCAGCCCGGCGTCAGGGCTGCGCGCAGGCTGAACCGCGCTCCGACCCGCTCCGAGCCGTTGGCGCGGCGCAAGCCCAGCGCTGGGTTGGCGATATAGCCGTCCTGGGTCTCACGATACACGACCGTCCGTAGCGCCACCCGGCCGTGGATCAGCGGCAGGTTGGCCATCGCCTCCAGGTCGCTGTCGCGGCCCCCGCCCTTGGTGAAGCCCACCCCAGCCAGCACGCTGGCCGAATAGCGGTCGAGGTCAGGCTTGCGCGTGGAGATACGCATCACCCCGCCCAGGGAGCCGCCGCCGTAGAGCGTGCCTTGCGGCCCGCGCATGATCTCCACCCGCTCGACATCGGCCAGCCGCAGGTCTGGATCAGGCGCGCTGTAGGTGATCGGCACGTCGTCGAGATAGAGCGACACCATCGACTGGGTCTGGCCGGTGAAGGCGCCGTCCGACAGGCCGCGCAGGAGAACCTTGTCGCGGCCGGGGCCCAGGTTGGTCACCGTCATGCCGGCGACCTGGCCCGTCAGGTCGTAGAGGCTGGCAAGCGCCTGGCGCTCGAGTTGGGCGCCCGACACCACCGAGATGGCGTAGGGTGTACGGCCAGGCAGGTTGGGATAGCGCTGGGCCGTGATCACCACCTCGCCTAAGCCTAGGGGCGCAACGGCCGTTAGAGCAGGCTTGGCGGGTCGGGACGGGACGGAGAGGCGATGGATGATCACCGTGTGCGGATCTGGCTGGCTGGAGCCGCAGCCGCTGCCGGCCAGCAGACGGTCGAGCGCGGCCGTGACCGACAGGCGTCCGGCCAGGGCAGGGGCTTGGCCTCGGCAGGCCTCCAGGTCGCCACCCAAAGACAGTTCGGCCTGCAGGGCGAAATCGATCAGCGCGGCGTGGACGGGCTTGGCGGCGATCTGCAGTCGCACGACAGGCGATTGCCGGCCAGCGAACAGGCGTGGCGCGGCCTCGGCGTGGCCGAAGCTCGTCAAACCGACGCCCAGGGCCGTGACCCAGAACCGGCCGCAGAAGCGGTCGCGCTTACGCGTCACGGTCAGCGGCGGGCCGGCTTGGCCTTGAGGATGACCCCTTTTGGCGTCGTCTCGGCGAGGATCGGCGCGAACAGTTCCAGGCGTCGGATCATGGCGGCTTCCTCGTCGATCAGCAGCACGCCCGACACTGTCACCGAGACGGCGCTGGGATCAACGCGGATCGGCGTGGCGACATAGCGATTGAGGTCGGCGACGATCCGGGTCAGCGGCGTACGGTCATAGATGAGCTTGCCGGACTTCCAGGCGAAGGCGGCGTCCGGAGCGACCTCGGTCACCTTGGCGGCCGCGCCCGGCGCCCTTGCCAACTGCTGGCCGCGGGCCAGCCTCACGGTTCCCTCCTGGCCGCCCGAGACGGAGACGAGGCCGCGACGCACCGAGACCGCCAGTTGGTCGGCGTGGCTGAGGATGTTGAACTCCGTGCCCAGCACCCGCACGTCACGCGCGCCGACCGCCACCACGAAGGGGCGGTTCTCCAGGTGCGCGACGTCGAAACTGGCCTCGCCGTCGACCAGGGTCACGTCGCGCTGCTTGGCGCCAAGCCGGACGCGCAGGGTGGTCGCGCCGCCCAGGGTCAGCCGCGAGCCATCGGCCAGGGCGACCTCACGGGTTTCGCCGCGCTGGGTCGAATAGTCGGTGAAGGTCGGCCCGGTCAGCTGCGGTGTCACGACTAGCGCCACCACGGCCGCCGCGGCGGCGACACCGAGGCCGATCAGCAGCCCGCGCCGCGAGGCGGCGGCCGGACGCCGCAGGGGCGTGACGTTGGCCGGCAGCGGCGCGTCCTCGGCCTCGATGTCGTTGGCCGGGAGGTCTTCCAGGTCCAGCCACACCGCCTCGACAGCCTCATAGGCGGCCGCGTGCGCGGGATCGGCTTCCAGCCAGGCCTGAAACGCCGTCCAGTCCTCCAGGGCGGCGTCGCCCTGCAGCTTGGCGAACCAGTCGGCCGCCGTGTGCTGGATCGGATCGTGTGGGACGGACTCGGTCATCGACGGTTTGCGCTTCCTTCGCGCCGGGTCTGGACCGGGCGCCGACACAATGACGCCGCGCGGCCGCAAGGTCCTCTCCACATCCCGGTAAGGTGAGGCATTTCGGTCACAATCATCGGCCCACCCGTTTGACCAGGTGGCCGAGGGCCAAGCTAACGTGCTTCTCGACGGCGCTGCGCGAAATGCCCATCCGCTCGGCGGTCTGGGCGTGGGTCAGGCCCTCGAACTTGTGCAGGCGGAAGACGCGCTGGGTCACCGGCGACAGGGTCTCCAGCGCTTGAGACAGCTTCTCCAGCCGCTGCCGGGCGATCACCGCGCTCTCGGCGTCCGGGGTGTCGGCGATGTCCAGGGCGCCGACAGTGGCGTGATGGGTCCGTCGCCACTCGGTGTCGCGCGCGCCCGAGCGCTTGGCCCGGCGCAGGCGGTCCAGCATCAGGTTCGAGGCCAGGCGGTAGAGATAGGCCGGCGGGTTCTCGATCGGCGCCTCGGTCACCGCCTGGACCTTGAGATACAGCTCCTGGACAAGGTCTTCGACATCGCCTCGCCCCCCCAGTCGCGCCAGGAAGAACCGCCGCATGTCGTCGCGGCGTTCCAGATAGGCGGCCGCGAGCGGCGTGAGTTCGGAGGAAGCGTCCTTCATCGCGCGCGAGGATCGAGGCGTTCGGGGGACAAGATCGGAGTCTGCTTTCGGCCCGCTGGAGGAGTCGGTGTGAGCCCGAGAGACATGACTTGGCGGCGTGACCAAGGCAAGCCGACCCGAAGGGGAGGGATGTCGGCGTTTTCGACTCTAAGCGACCGCGCGGCGCGCCCCAAACGCCTGGGCGATGGCGGCGAAGAGCGCGGCGGTGCGCTGGGTGACCCAGCTGACCGGGTTCTCACCGGGGCGCTTGCGGCTGGTGACCCAGGTGGCGATGCAGGTGGCCGCGAAGGTCGCCGCCGGCAGACCGACGGCGAGGACCGCCGGAACGCCAGGGCCCGAGGCCATGGCCTGGCCGAGGATCATGGCGGTCTCGAACAGGAACAGCAGGACGCCGCCCGTGGCCATCGCCGAGCCCGACCCGGCGCGCTTGGCGCTGAGACCGAAGGGCACGGCCAGCAGCGGCAGCAGGGGCAGGATCAGCGCCCGCGACGCACGGGCGTAGAGCTCGGCCAGCATGGCCTGACGGAGTAGGGCGGTTGGAGCCTTACCGAACCCCTGCTGGGCCAGCTCGATGAGCGTCAGTTCGCTGACATCGTCGCCGCGGACGCGGAACAGCTTGCCGGACAGCGAGAGCGGCACGTCGAAGGAGAAGGCCGCGAAGTTGGTCATATAGACCTGGGCGTCGGGCGTCGTGCTCACCTGTTGGCCGTCGTGCAGGTCCAGCGTGACGCCGCGATCGCCCGCATCCCTGCGCACGACCGCCGAGACCGCCGTCAGGACGTCTTCGCGGCCGTCCGGCTCGATCTGGCGGATGAAGACGCGTTCCAGATGGCGCCCGCTGGCGTCGGTGCGATCGGCGGTCAGGAAGAGGGAGCCGTTGGACAGCAGGGCCTTGGGCCGCACGTCGCCGTTCCACCCGGCCTTTTCGACCGCGTGCAGCACCGCGTGATAGGCGTAGCGGCTGTAGGGTTGGACGAAGCCGAACAGCAGGATGCTGAACGCCATCAGCAGGACGCCCAGGCCCACAAAGGGCGCGGCGAAGCGGCCCAGCGACATGCCGCTGGCCAGGATCGCGTCGATCTCCGAACTCTTGTTGAGGCCGTTGACCACCACGAACAGCCCGATGAAGAAGCCGCCGGGCAAGGTCAGCCCCACATAGTGCGGGACCAGATTGACCAGCAGCTCGCTCAGATATTTGAAGCCGTCGGTCGTTTGCGACAGTAGCTGGAAGGAGCGCATGATGCGCTCCATCAGGAACACCATCATCGTGCTGATCAGCACGGCGGCCATTGGCGTCAGGGCCCGCCTCAGCAGGTAGCGGTCGAGGATTGTCGCGATCATGAGCGCGCTTTCAGGTCGCGGGCAAGACGGCTGGTTGCGGCTCGGCCAGGGCGCCGGAGCGCCATATGGGCGCGAGCAGCGCGCGCGAGGCGGTGCGCACGTCCAAGGCCTCGGCATAGACGCCCAGCACCTCGTCCAGAATCTCCGTCCAGCGGTAGGCGGCGCTGCGCGCGAGCGCCTCGGCGCCCAGGCGAAGCCGTTCCTCGCGATCGACCAGCAAACCCGACAGGGCATCGGCATAGGCTGACGGACGATCCGCGCAGAGGAGGGCGTTTTGGCCGTGCCGTAGCAGGGCGCGGGTGTTGGGCGCGTCGGCGCAGACCATGGCCAGGCCGCTGGCCATCGCCTCCAGATTGACGTTGCCGAAGGTCTCGGTGGTGCTGGGATTGAGGAAGATGTCGCCGCTGGCCAGGGCCGTTGCCAGCGCTTCGCCTGACAGGAAGCCAGCGAACACCGCGTTTGGCAGCCGCTCCTGGAACCAGTCGCGCGCGGGGCCGTCGCCGATCACCAGCACCTGGGGCGCGTGGCTCGCCGCTTCGAGCCGGCCGATCGTCTCGGCGAAGGCCGCCAGACCCTTTTCCATGACGAGCCGGCCCAAGAACACGATCACCGGACGATCGGGCGTGAAGCCCTGACGCAATCGCCAGGCCCCGTTGCGCCGTCGGGGATGAAAGAGTTCGGCATCGACGCCCCGCGCCCAGGTCCGGACGCGCGTGGTCGGGCTCTGAGCTCTAAGCTCGTCGCCGATGGCCTCGGTCGGGGCCATGACGTAGTCGCAGGCGCCGTAGAACTTCCAGAGCTGGTTACGGACCAGCGGGCGCAGCCGGCCCAGGCCATAGTAGTCGAGATAGGTGTCGAACAGGGTGTGCAGGCTGGCGACCACCGGGACCTTCAGCTTGCGTCCGAACTTCAGCGCCGCCGAGCCCAACAGATCCGGCGCGGACAGATGGAAGAGGTCGGGCTTGAAGGTTTCGATGTCCCGCCGAAGCGCGGCAGGGAGGCCCAGTGCCAGGCGGTAGTCGCGTCGGAAGGGGATCGTCACCGACGGCACGGAGACGAGTTCGCCGGCCGGTTCGAAGGCAGGGTTGGGTCCGGTCGGGGAGTAGACCCGCACCTGCGCGCCGATCGTGCTCTGCAGGTGGGCGACAAGGCGGTTCAGCGACTTGTTGGCGCCGTCCAAGGTGTAGTTGTAGTTCCCCGAGAACAAGGCAATCCGCAACGGGCGCGCACCGTCGGTGTGCGTTAGCGCCTTGATATCCATGATCGTCCTTCCACGCGCCACGCCCCTGGCCTTGGCCTTGGCCTTGGCCTTGGCCTTGGCGACCAAGACGTCGCGCGGGCGACGCCCCCACACAGAATTTCGAAATCGATGAGACCCCGCGCCGCTCACGCCGTCGTTGGGCCAGGGCGACGGGGCCTCTTCGGGAAGCATGATGCGCGTAGTGGATGTCGCCGAATTCTATTCGCCCACCGGCGGGGGCGTGCGGACCTATATCGACCGCAAGTTCGAAGCCGCCGCCCAGCTGGGCCACGAGCTGTTCGTCATCGCGCCCGGACCCACCGACAGTTTCGAGCCGCGTGGCTCGGGCGGCGTGATCCAGGTTCGCGCGCCACGCCTGCCATTCGACGCCAACTATCACATGTTCTGGGACGCGGCGCCGGTCCATCGCCAGCTCGACATCTTGGCGCCGGACCTGGTCGAGGCGTCCTCGCCGTGGCGCGGCGCGGCGGTCGTCGCCCGCTGGGCGGGGCGGGCGCCGCGCGCCATGTTCATGCACGCCGACCCGGTGGCCTCCTATCCGCAGCGGTGGCTGGCCCCCGTCGCCAGCCCTCAGCGGATCGACCAGCTGTTCGGCTGGTTCTGGAGCTATCTGCGCAAACTGGCCGGAGGCTTCGGCTCTGTCGTCGCTGGCGGACCCTGGCTGGCCGACCGTCTGATGGGGCAGGGTGTGTGCGCCGTGGAGAGCGTGCCGCTGGGCATCGATCGCGGCGCGTTCTCGCCCGCAAGGCGCGACGAGGCGTTAAGGTCAAGTCTGCTGGCAGCCTGCGGCTGTCCTGACGACACCAAGCTGGTCCTCGGCGTCGGGCGTTTCCATCCGGAAAAGCGTTGGCCGATGGTGATCGAGGCGACGATGCGGGCCCGCGCCGACGCCCCGATCGGTCTCGTCCTGATCGGCGACGGCATCGACCGCACGCGCGTGGCCCGCGTGGCCGCCGGCTATCCTCACGCCCGGATTTTGCCGCCGATCCGCGATCGTGGCCTGCTGGCGGCCCACTTGGCCAGCGCTGACGCCCTGGTGCACGGCTGCGAGTCCGAGACCTTCGGCCTGATCCCGGCCGAGGCCATGGCCAGCGGACTTCCCGTCGTGGGACCCGATCGCGGCGGCTTCGCCCACCTGGCCCAGCCGGCGACTTCGGAACTCTACCGCGCCGGCGACACCGAGGCCGCCGCGGCCGCCATTCGCCGGCTGCTGGCGCGCGATCCGAGGGCGCTGAAGGCTGCCGCGATCGAGGCCGCCACCCGGGTCCGCCGCGACATCGACCACTTCGCCGATCTCTTCGACCACTACGGATCGATCGCGGATGGTGCGCGGGCGTGAGCTGGATGACGACTAAGAACAAGGCCTCGTGGTGGTGGCCGTGGCTGGGCGGCGCCCTCTCGGTCGGGATGGTCGCGGCCATCGCCCTGCAACTCGGCGGCGCGAGCTCGGATGTCCTGAAGACGATCGCCGGCCTGCCGCCGCTCGTCTGGCCGGTCTTCCTGCTGCTTTATCTGGCGCAGACGCTGTTCGACTACGCGATCTTCCGGCGGCTTTGGAGCCTGCCCCTGGCCGGTGTCGAGGCCCTGCTGCGCAAGAACGTCATCAACGAAGTGGTGCTTGGCTACAGCGGCGAGGCGTTCCTCTATGTCTGGGCGCGGCGGGCGCCCGGCGCGGTCGCCGCGCCGTTCGCCGCCATCAAGGACGCCAACATCGTCTCGGCGTTGCTGGGCAATCTCCTGACCCTGGTCCTGGCGGTAGTCAGCGCCACGCAGCTGCAAGACCTCGATTTCACCCGACGGCTCGGGCCGGCTCTGTGGTCGGGGCTCATTCCGCTGGCGATCTCGCTCGGCGTCCTGGCGTTCGGACGCCGGGTGTTCTCGCTGCGCCTGGAGCAGCTGATCTATGTCGCCGTCGTCTGCGGTCTGCGCCTGGTCTTTTGGAGCCTGCTCACCGTGCTGATCTGGCGCATGGCGCTGCCGCAGGTCGCCCCCGGTCTGTGGGTCGTGCTGCTGGCGATCCGATGCCTGGTGTCGCGGGTTCCGCTGCTCTCCAACAAGGACCTCGTGTTCGGGAACCTGATGCTGCTCCTGCTAGGGGCGCACTCCACAGTGGCCGTGCTGCTGGCGGCGCTGGCCGTTATGACGCTGGCGTTGCACCTGGTTGTCATCGTCGGACTGGGCGCGGTCGATCTGGCGCGCGCCTCCGTAACGCCGAAATTGGCTGCCGCCCATGACTAGCTGGCGTCTGAAAGTCCCCGGCCGCGACATCTGGCGGGTCGGCCTGGTCGAGGCGCCAATCGCCGACGTCGTCCGGCGCGGCTTCGCCCCCGACGCGCCCGTCCATTGGCTGCCCGAGGAGGGGCGACTGAAGTTCCTGGCCGATCCGTTTGGCGTTTGGCGCGACGGCCGTCTGCATCTGTTCGTCGAGGCCTATGACTATCGGACCCGTCACGGCGTCATCGAGCATATCGAGCTGAGCGCGGACTTCGCGCCGGTCAGGCGGTCGGTCGCGCTGCGGGAACCCTGGCACCTATCCTATCCGCAGGTCTTCGACGCCGATGGCGAGACCTGGCTGCTGCCCGAGGCCTATCGGTCCGGCGTGCTGACGCTCTATCGCGCGGTCGCGTTTCCCGATGTCTGGGAGCCGGTGGTCCGACTGGACCTGGACACCCCGGCCATCGACGCCACGCCGTTCCGCCACGATGGTCTGTGGTGGCTGGCCTATTCGCCCAAAGGGCCACAGCGCTGGAAGCAGGGGCGGCTGCATCTGGCCTATGCCGAGCGCCTAACAGGGCCTTGGCGCGCCCATCCGGGCAATCCCGTCCGCAACGATCTCGCGTCCAGCCGGCCGGGCGGCACGGCGTGGATCGAACATGGCTTGCCGCGCCTCCCGGTGCAGGACTGCACGCACACCTATGGCGGTGGTCTCCGCCAGCTGACGGTCCTCAAGCTCGGCCCCCGGCATTTCGAAGCGGAAGCGGGACCGCCGCTACGCCTCCCGCCCGGCGCAGGACCGTACACGCAAGGCCTGCATACGCTGTCGGCCTGTGGCCCGGTCACGTTGTTCGACGTCAAGCGCATCGACCGGTCGCTGTGGACGCCGCGCGCAGGTTGAGCCTTTGCCGACAAAAATCGGTGAGAGGATGTCTTGCCCACGACGTCGTTTGGCCATGCGCATCGGGTTCCTCTTCAATCACGACCAAGTCCACCAGGTGGCTCACAGCCTGCCGATCGCCCTGGCTTTGGCGCAGGCGGATCTGCGGCTGGAGATTGTGGTGGCGACCACCAACCGGCGCATGACCGCCGAGGTGATCCGGATGGGCGAAGGGCTGGTCGGCCACGGCGTCGACCTGGTCGAGCTGGGCCTCAAGCGACGAACGTCGCAAGCCCTGGCCGCTACCGCCGAGCCCCTCCTGCCGGCGGCCAAGTTGCTGGTCTATGGCGACAATCTCGACTTCTTCCGGTCGCTGGACATCCTGGTCGTGGCCGAGAAGACCTCGCTGATCCTCAAGACCCGCTACGGCCTCGACCATCTAAAGATAGTCCATACCCGGCACGGCGCGGGCGATCGCGCCATCGGCTTCGACGAGGCCAGCGCCGGCTTCGACCACGTGCTGGTCTCGGGCCGCAAGGTTCACGACCGCCTGGTCAGCGAGACCGGCGTCGATCCGCGCAAGATCTCGGTGGTCGGGTATCCGAAGTTCGACCTCCTGCCTCGGGCGCGGACTACCCATCCGCTGATCGACGACGGCCGGCCCGTGGTGCTCTACAACCCGCACGTCTCGCCGCACCTGTCGTCTTGGTACGAGGCGGGCCGCCAGGTGCTGGACTGGTTCGTCGAGCACGACGACCACCACCTGATCTTCGCGCCGCACGTCATGCTGTTCGAGCGGCCGTTCGTGGTCACCATCGACAAGCTGCGGCTGGACTGGGTCGGGCGGATCGATGAGCGCTATCTGCGCGCACCCAACATCCATATCGACCTGGGCAGCCGCGCCTCGACCACCATGGCTTACACCCAGAGGGCCGACATCTATCTCGGCGACGTCAGCAGTCAGGTCTACGAGTTCCTGCTTAAGCCTCGGCCCTGCGTCTTCCTCAACACCCACCGCCACGCCTGGCGGGACGACGCCAACTTCGGTCACTGGCGGGCTGGGCCGGTGATCGAGACACCTGACCAGCTGGGGGCGGCTTTGATTTCGGCCCGGACCGAGCACGAGACACGCTGGCGTCCCGTGCAGCAGGCGATGTTCGCCGAGAGCTTCGACTTGACCGAGGAGCCTTCTGCGGTCCGCGCCGCGCGGGCGGTGGCGCGCTTCGCCGGCCTGGACTGGTCGATGGCGGCGCTTCCGGAACTGGATCTGGCCGAGCCGGAGCGGGCCCATGGCTGAGTTGCGCATCGCCTACGTGATCAACTCCCTCGAGGGCGGCGGCGCGGCCTTGCCGGTCCCGGCCGTGGCGCGGGCCCTGATCGCTCAGGGCGCTCGCCTGGTGGTCTTCGCCCTCACCCGTCGCGACGGTCGCGCGGCGCAGGCGATGGAGGCTGCCGGCCTAACCGTCCACGTCCGGCCGGGCGGCGAAAAGGACCACCGCAAGGCCCTGGCCTGGCTCGACGCCCAGCTACGCGACTGGCGGCCCGACGTCATCTGGACCTCGCTCACTCGCGCGACCTTGCTGGGCCAAATCGTCGGCAAGCGGCTGGCCGTACCCGTGGTCAGCTGGCAGCACGCCGCAAAGCTAAAGCTTGCGAACCTGTTGCTGCTGCGCCTGCGCCGGGCGCGTTCGCGGCTGTGGGTCGGCGACTCACACAGCGTCACTGACCTGACCGCCGAACGATTGGAGGTTCCACCCGAACGACTGGTCGCCTGGCCGCTGTTCGCTGCAAACCCTGACATGTATCGGGCCTATCCCTGGCGCCCGGGCCAGACCCTGGAGCTGGGGTCGCTGGGGCGGCTACATCCGGTAAAGGGCTACGACATCCTGATCGAGGCGCTGTTGCGGCTTCAGACCCAAGGCTGCTGCCTGCCGGCCGCGATCCGGGTGCGGATCGCCGGCGAGGGCAGGGCGCGCACCGCCCTGGAAGAGCGCGCCGAGCGTCACGGTCTGAGCTTCATCGAATTCACCGGCTTCAACGATCGGCCCTTGGAGTTCCTAGCTGACCTCCATCTTTATCTGCAGCCGTCGCGGTCCGAGGGCCTGTGCATCGCCGCCCACGAGGCCATGCAGGCGGGATTGCCGGTCATCGCCTCCAGGGTCGGCGAGCTGCCCTACAGCATCGAGAACGGCGTGACGGGCCTGACCGTGCCGCCCGGCGATCCCTGGGCGCTGGCCGAGGCGCTGGGTCGCCTGCTGTCGCGGCCCGAACGCCTGGCGCAGATGGGCGTGGCAGCGCGAGCGCGGGTGCTGGAGCGTTTCGGCCAAGAGGCCTTCGATCGCACTGGCGCGGCGATCTATCGGCGCTTGCCGGACTTCATCGCCGAGACCGTCCAGGCGCCCGCGCTGCGCCCGTCGCCGGGGCTAGGCCAATCGGCCTGGCGGTGACGAACCTGGAGATCCCGTGCGCGTCCTGACCTTCCTGCACAGTTTCGAGCCCGGCGGCGTCGAGCGCATCGCTTTGCGGCTGGTGCGGCAGTGGCGCGCTCTGGGCGTCGACGCGCCTCTATTTCTTGGGCGAACCGACGGCGACATGCGTGAGGATGTCGGCGCGGGCCTGGACTTCGTTCTGCCGCCCTATGCCGGTTCAAGCATAGCGAAGATCGAGATGCTCTGGTTGATCTGGGTGCTGCCCACGGTCGTGCGCCGTGTCCGTCCCGACGTCCTGTTCTGCGCGGGAAACACCTATGCCGTCGTGGCCGTGGCGCTCAAATTCTGGCTAGGGCGCGATTGCCCGCCCGTTCTGGTGAAGATCAGCAACGATCTGGATCGTCACGACAAACCGGGGTGGTTTCGGTTCCTGTACCGTCAATGGCTCAAGGTCCAGGGACGCTATCTCGATCATTTCATTGGCATGGAGGCGCCGATGGCCGACGAGATCCGCGAAGGCCTGGGCATATCCGCCGATAGGATCACGATCATCCCGGACCCCGCCTTGTCCAGGCCGCTGATCGAAAGGCTGCGGGCCGAAGCGAGGTGCGATCGGCGCCAAGGCCCGGGCCGGCGGTTCGTCTGCGTGGGCCGCCTCACACCGCAGAAGAATATCGCCTTGATGCTGCGGGCGTTCAGGCGCGGCACACGGGAAGGCGACACGCTGACAGTGATCGGGGAAGGACCTGAGCGCGAGAAACTGGCGGTCCTTGCGCGAGGGCTCGGGCTTGAAGGGCAGGTGACGTTCCGGGGCTATGTGCCGGAGCCGGCTAGACTTTTGCTCTCGTTCGACGTCCTGCTCCTGTCCTCGAACTATGAGGGCGTGCCCGCGGTCATTCTTGAAGCGCTGGCCGCTGGACTTCCCATCGTCGCCACCGATTGCAGTCGCAGCATGTCGACCCTACTGGGCCATAGTGCGATGGGCCAACTGGTCCCGATCGGCGACGAGAAGGCGCTGGCCGAAGCGATCGCAAAGGCGCGACCGTCTTCGCAAGACGAGCACCTGAGCCTCGCGCAAGCTCGGCGCTTCACGATCGAGGACGCGTCCGAGGCCTATCTCCGCGTCCTGTCGCGGCTTCGTCAGGGCGCGCCGTATTCGAAGCCGGTGTCCTTGGCCTTGCCGCCGGCTCCGAATTTCCAGGACAGACTGACGAACGCCGTGCGGCCCAGCTGGCGGCGCTCGAACTGATCGCTTAGGGCCGGGGTGTCGATCACCGTGCGGTCGCGCTGCTGGTTGAAGAGGTCCGAAACCGTGAGGACAGCGGACAGGTCGCTCGTCAACTTGCGCCGGTAACCCAGATTGACGCTGCTGCTGGGACGGCGGTGGCCCTGGGCCGTCAGGCGCTTGCCGCTATAGCTGGCGCTGACCTGGAGGAAGTCCTTGGGCGTCGCCGCATAGTCGACACTGGCCTTGCCGGTGTAGCCGACCGCCGAGCGCTTGGCGGCAAAGCCCAGATTGGCCGCGTCTATCTGGTTGTAGAAGATGTTGCTGCTGAGATTGTAGCTCACCGCGCCGACGACCTTGCCGTTGGCCGACAGCTCGACGCCGCCGGAGGTGCTCTTGCCCAGGTTTTCCTTGGTGATCAGCAAAACGGTCGAGCTGATATAGCGGCTGACATCGGTCATGCCGTTCAGGCTGCGGCGGGCATAGGCCGTGGCCGCCAGGGTCGCGCCATGGGTGCGGGTTTCATAGCCGATCTCGAACGCATGCGTCTCTTGCGGCATCAGGTTCGGATTGCCGGCTCGGGCGCTAAAGGCGTCGATGACCACGAAATAGGGGTTGAGGTCCTCGGGCTCGGGACGGGCCACCCGCTTGCTGTAGCTGAGACGCAGCTTGCGATCCTCGCCCAGGTCCTTCTCCAGGTGCAGGGTCGGATAGCCGCGGAAGTAATCGCTGCTGTTCTTCAAAGCGCTGGTGAGCTGGTTGGTGTCAATCAGCGTCTGCTCCAGCCGGAGGCCGGCCAGCAGGGTCCAGTCGCCGAGCGGTCGCTCGTAGGTCCCGTAGAGGGCATGCACTGTGCGCTTGTAGAGGAAGCGGTTGGTCTGGGACGGATCGGCTATGGGCAGGTCGCCGACGATCGTGCCGCCGTAGTTGTCGTAGTCGTCATCGTCGCGCTGCAGGTCGTACCCGAGCTTCAGCTTGGCTTTGCCGGGCAGGGCGCCGGAATATTCGGCGGAGAGTTCGTTGGTGATCTCGTCGGCGCGGGGGATCAGCGCCTCGCGAAGGTCTGGGCCCAGGGGGCTGCAAAAACGGCTGACATAGGTCCGGCGGCGGTCCTCCTTGGTTTCGCCCCGCTGCAGGTCGAGCGTGAACTCACCGTCATTGGCCAGGGCGCGGCGATAGCCGGCCGAGATCTGGGTGCTGGTCTCGTGGCCGCGTCCCGCGCCCAGGCGGTCGTAATCTTTCAGCACCGCGCCGTGGGGATCGGCCGCCCGGTTGCGCTCACCGATCGTCAGGGTCTCGGCGCGGCGGTTGTAGCTGACCGCGCCGTTGATCCGGCTCTTGGCGTCGAGATCGTAGTCGAAGCCGACTGAGCCGATCTTGGAGTCCCGCTGCTGGGTGCTGACCACGGTCTGGTCGCTGGCTGCGACTCCGCCGGCGACAGCGTCGCGGCGCAGGCGGTGGTCAATGGTCGTGCGCTTGCGGGTCTCGTGGCGCAGCGAGGCCGAGCCGAAGAGGTTCAGCGCGCCGGACCTGTAGGCGGCCGTGGCGCCGAGATTGTAACGGCCCTCCGTTCCGAGGCTGGCCTGGGCCGTGCCCGCGCGGCCAGCGCGGCGGTTCTTCTTGGTGACGATGTTGATGATCCCCGACGACCCGTCCGGCTTGAACTGGGCCGACGGGTTGGTGATCACCTCGATCGACTCGATCGAGTCGGCCGGCATCTGCTGCAGGATCGCCCCGCGATTAGCCGCCGACATCATGGTCGAGGGTTTTCCGTCGATCAGCACCTGGACGTTGCTGTCGCCGCGCAAGGAGAGGTTGCCCAGCACGTCAACCTCGACGGAAGGGAGGTTGCGCAGCACGTCACCGACCGAGCCGGCGGTCGCCTGTAGATCGTGCGCCACCGAATAGGTCCGACGGTCGATGGCGGTATTCACCGCTGGCTTCTGGGCGGTGATCACCACGCTGGAGACAGCCGGGGGTGGGGCCAGCTGAGCCAGCGCTGGCGCGCCGGGGGCGCAGCTGGCCGCCAGGGCCGCCATCAAGGTCTTGCGCATGCCGTCATCCCGCCCAGCCCAACTGCGGCGGGTATCGGCGGTGGCGTCTTCCCAGCCTATGGCGGCCAGATTGATAATTCCCAATCTCGCCGCCAGGCGATTGGGAATCGGTAATGTCGCGGCCATCGTGGGCGAAGACGAGCCGGCGCATCGTGGGCGTCAGTCGGGATCCGTTGAGGATCTCCATGGAAAGGGAAGTCGCCCATGAAGACGCTGATCATCGCTGCGGCTCTGATCGTGGCCACGCCGGTCCTGGCGCAGACGGCCAAGACCTTCTCCGGTCACGAGCTGGCCAAGTCCGCCAAGGTCTCGATGCACGACGCCGAAGCCATCGCCCTGAAGGCCCGTCCGGGCGTGATCAAGGATCGCGAGCTGGAGAAGGAGAAGGGCGGCAGCGGCTTGCGCTATACGTTCGATCTCGTCGGCAAGGACGGCAAAACGTACGAAGTCGGTGTCGACGCCGCCGATGGCAAGGTCCTCGAGAACGGCCTCGACAACGATAAGGACCAGAGGTCCCGCGGAGCACGATGACGGCATGAAGATTCTGCTGGTCGAGGACGACAAGGAAGCGGCGGCCTATCTGCGGCGCGCCTTGTCGGAAGCCGGTCACACCATGGACCATGCGGCCAACGGCCGTGAGGGCCTGATGCTGGCCGTCGGCGAACCCTATGACGTCATCGTGCTCGATCGCATGCTGCCCCAGCTGGATGGCCTGGGCATCCTGCGCACTATCCGCTCGGCCGGCGTCAAGACGCCCGTGCTCCTGCTGACGGCGCTGGGCGGCATCGACGATCGCGTGGAAGGCCTGGAGGCGGGCGGCGACGACTATCTGGTCAAGCCGTTCGCCTTCGCCGAATTCCTGGCCCGGGTGAACGCCCTGGCCCGCCGCCCGCCGCCTCAGGAGATGGTCTCGGCCCTGCAGGTGGCCGACCTGCGTCTCGATCTGCTCCGGCGCTCGGTCACTCGCGCGGGCCAGCGCATCGACCTGCAGCCGCGCGAGTTCCAGCTGCTGGAATATCTGATGCGCAACGCAGGAAGGGTGGTCACGCGCACCATGCTGCTGGAGAGCATCTGGGAGTTCCACTTCGACCCCAAGACCAACATCGTCGAGACCCACATGAGCCGGCTGCGCGGTAAGGTCGATCGGGGCCATGCCCAGGAGCTGATCCATACGGTGCGCGGCGCCGGCTACTGCCTGCGCGAGCCCGACTAGGTGCTGCGCTCGACAAGCCTGCGTCTGGCGGTCCTCTACACGCTGGGCTTCGCGCTTTCGGTGGTGCTGTTGGGCGCGCTGACGCTCTACAGCACCCGCGCGGCGCTGTCGGAGCAGTTCGACGCCCGCATCCGGTCGGAGTCCGCCGCCCTGACCCAGGAGTTTTCCACTGAGGGCCTGGACGGCGTCGTCCAAGCGGTGCGCGAGCGGGACCGCACGCCGGGCGCGCTCGACTACGGTCTGATCGGTCCGGACGGCCGCTCGCTGGCCGGTCGCTTCTCGAAGGTGTCGGACGAGGCCGGCTGGTCGACGATCCGCGCGCGCCAGCGCGATGACAAAGACGAGCCGATGCGCGTGCTGACCACCAATCTCCCGGGCGGCTACCAGCTGCTTGTGGGCGACGACGAGGAGCGCATTGAGGCGCTGGACACCGTCGTCCTGCGCGGCTTCGCCGGCGCCCTGGCCGGGGTGATGATCCTCGGCGTGGCGGGGGGCTTGGCCTTCAGCCGCGACGTTCACCACCGCCTCTCGGCCATATCGGGCACGGCCGAGGCGATCATCGACGGGGACCTGAACCGGCGCGTGCCGGCGCGCGGCTCCACCGACGACATCGACCGGCTGGCTCACACCTTCAACCGCATGCTGGACCGCATCGGCGCGCTGATGGAGAGCCTGCGCCAGGTCTCCAACGACGTGGCCCACGACCTGCGCACGCCCCTGACCCGCCTGCGCCAGCGCCTGGAAGCGGCCCAGGCCGCGCCGGCCGAGCAGGGCGAGGCCATCGACGGGGCGCTGCACGATCTCGACTCCATCCTGGAGACCTTCGCGGCCCTGCTGCGCATCGCCCAGATCGAGGGCGGCGCGCGGCGGGCGGGGTTTCGGCAGGTGCGCTTACGTGAACTGGCCGCCACCGTCGTCGACGCCTTCGCGCCGTCGGCCGAGGAGGCGGGTCAGTCCCTGTTGCTGGAGCCTGGCGACGATCCGGTCATCGAAGGCGACACCGAACTGCTGACCCAGATGTTGGTCAATCTGATCGAGAACGCGCTGCGCCATACGGGGGAGGGGGCGTGGGTCCGGGTCGGGGTCGGTCTGACCGACCGCGCGCCCGTGCTGTGGGTCGTCGACAATGGTCCCGGTGTCCCGGCCGGTGAGCACGCGCGGCTGTTCGACCGCTTCTACCGCCTCGAGCGCAGCCGCTCTGACCCGGGCAACGGTCTGGGCTTGGCCCTGGTCGCCGCCGTCGCCAAGCTGCACGAGGCCGCGGTGAAGCTCAGCGACGCCGAACCTGGTCTGCGGGCCCAGGTGGTTTTCCCGCGCTGAAGCGTCGCGGCCAGATTGGGAATTCGCAATCTTGCAGCCATGCGACCGTCAAGCGGCGCAGTCTAAGTCGAAAGGATCGAGGAGATCCGGATGAGCACCTCTCTGAAGCCGCTCGCCACGGTCATGGTCGGTCTGAGCCTGTCGGCCTGCGTGGCCTACGCGCCGGCGCCCGTGCGGCTGGAGGCCTATCCGGATCATCGCGCGGCGGCGCGCCTGTCTGCGCCGGCCGATGGCCATGCCTGGACCGGGGCCGAGCTGCTGGCCGAGGCGCTGCGCAATAATCCGTCCGTCGCCGAGGCGGCGGCCAAGTATCGGACCGCCCGCGCGGCAGCCAAGGTCTCGCACGTGCCGCCGCCGGCCAGCCTGACCCTGACGGCCGAGTTCGCCAAATCCGAGCCCCACCAGTGGCTGTATGGCGCCGTCTCCGACATCCCGCTGGACATCGGCGGCCGTCGCAAGGCGCGGATCAGCGCCGCCGACCTCGCGGCTGTCCAACTGCTCTACGACTACGGCGAGGCGGTCTGGACCGTCCGCACGGCGCTGGCCAAGGCGCGGACCGAACGGGCCTTCGCCGATGAGGAGATCGCCCAGGCTCGCGAGGTTGAAGTCGTCCGCCAAGCCCGCGCCGATCGCCTGGACCAGCGTGTCGCCGCCGGTGAGGACGACCGTAGCCTGGCGCTGACCGCACGGGGCGAACTGGAGACGGCCCGCCGCCGGGTGACCGACGCCCAGGGCCGTCGCGCCGCCGCCGACGCAGCTTTGGCTGGCGCCTTGGGCCTGCCGGTCTCGGCCGTGCTTGACCTGCGCTTGGCTCCGTTGGCGACGCCGGCCAGCCTGGATGTCCCGGCCGCTACACGGACCGCCGCCCTGACCCGGCGCGACGTCCTGCGGGCGGTGGTCGACTACGATCTGGCCGAAAGCGCCCTGCGGCTGGAGACCGCCAAGCAGTATCCGGAAGTCCGCATCGGGCCCGGCTACACCTACGATCACGGCGTCGCCAAGCTACCGTTCAACCTGGCCCTGACCTTGCCGCCGCAGGACCTGAACCGCGCCGCCATCGCCCAGGCCGAGGCCAAGCGCGCCGAGGCCGGACGCTCGCTGGAAGCCGTTCAGGCCGCCACGCTATCGGCCATCGACACCGCCGACGCGGCCTTGGCGACGGCTCGAAGCGCTGCGACCCAGGTTCAGACGCGCGACATCCCCAACGCCGACGCCTTGGCGGCGGCGATCGCCCGCAGCCTGAAGGCCGGCGCCGCCGATCGCGTCGACGACCTGGGCGCGCGGGCCTTTGCCCTGGAGGCGCGGCTCACCTTGCTCGACGCCCGCAAGGGCCAGGCCCTGGCTGGGGTCGATCTGGAGGACGCCCTGCGCACGCCCTTCGATCCGGCCGAACTCACCCTGCTCGAAACCACGTCCCGCACTCTAGGAGACGGACAATGAAGTCTGGCGCGAAAACCGGCGCCCTGGCGGCCCTGATGGCGGTCGCCTTCGCCGGCCACGCTTTCGCAGGCGTCGAACTGGATGCGGCGACCCAGAAGCGCCTGGGCGTCACCGTCGCTCCGCTGGCGGCGGCGCGCTACGCCGGTACGACCAACGGCTTCGCCCGCGTGCTGGACCCCGTACCGCTGGCGACGCTGGATAGCGACCTGCTGGCCGCCCAGGCCGCCGCCCGCGCCTCGGCCGCCGAGGCCGCCCGGACCAAGGCCCTGGCCGCCGCCGACGCCACCATCTCTCTCAAGACCGCGCAAGCCGCCCAGGCCGTGGCCAGCGCGGACGCGGCCAAGCTGGTCCTGTTGCGCCGCCGGGTCGGACTGGAGTGGGGCTCCGCTTTCGCGGCTGATGGACCCCGAGCCCGGATACTGGCCGATCTCGCGGCCGGTCGCGCGGCGCTCGTGCGCATCGACGCGCCGGCTGGTGCGGCCACTGTTCGCAGCGTCCAGCTGGAACTCAGCGGCGGCGAGCGTCCCGTCGTGACCTTGCTGGGCTCGGCGCGTACGGCCGACACCCGCCTGCAGTCGGGCGGCCTGATCGGCGTGGTGCGCGGCCCGGCCGCTGGCCGGCTGGCGGCGGGCCTCACGGCGCCGGCCGCGCTCAGCGGATCAGTGAGAACAGCCGGCATACTCGCGCCACGCTCGGCGGTGATGCGCGCCCAGGGCAAGGTCTTCATCTACGTCCGGCAGGACCCGACCCATTTCGAGCGCCGGGTTCTGAGCGGCGTCGCGCCCCAATCTGACGGCCTGTTCGCCGCTGGCGGCGCGAAGCCGGGCGAGCCGGTGGTGATGTCCGGCGCGGCCGCAATCTTCGCGGCTGAGAACGCCCCCAAGGGCGGAGACTGATCCATGCTCAGCGCCATTGTCCGCTGGTGCCTGGAACGGCCTCGCCTCGTCGCACTCGGCGCGATCCTGCTGCTGATCTACGGCGGCGTGGTCCTGTCCCAGGCCAAGTTCGACGTCTTCCCGGAGTTTGTGCCGGCGCAAGCCGAGATTCAGACAGAGGCCCCAGGCCTAACCGCCCAACAGGTCGAGCAACTGGTCACCCGGCCGGTCGAGCAGGCGGTCAACGGAGCCTCGGGCGTGGAGACCGTGCGATCGGAGTCCCAGCAGGGGTTGTCCTCGATCAAAGTGATCTTCAACGAAGGGGCCGATCCGTACCGCGCGCGTCAGGTCGTTGCCGAGGCGCTTGGCGAAGTGACTGGCAACCTCCCCGCCGGCGTCGCCACGCCAAAGGTCACGCCGCTCACCTCCTCGACGATGGATCTCCTGAAGATCGGCTTCACTTCCGATCACCTCAGCCCCATGGCAGTTCGCGACCTCGTCCAGTGGACGGTGCGTCCCCGGCTGCTGGCCGCCGCCGGTGTCGCCCGCGCCACCGTCTATGGCGGTGAGGTCCGCCGGTACGAGGTCCGCGCTCGGCCCGACGATCTGGCGGCCCGCGACTTGTCGCTCTCCGACCTCGTCACCGCCGTCAAGGCGGCGACGGGGGTCAGCGGCGGCGGCTTCATCGACACGCCAGAGCAGCGCATCCTGATCGACGCGCGCGGCCAGGCGCTCACGCCCGCCGATATCGGCACGGCGCCCATTCCGAGCTCCGCCGGAGGGGCTCCCGTCCG
Organism: Caulobacter sp. GW821-FHT11E11; assembly: GCF_058808315.1. Classification (NCBI taxonomy): domain Bacteria; kingdom Pseudomonadati; phylum Pseudomonadota; class Alphaproteobacteria; order Caulobacterales; family Caulobacteraceae; genus Caulobacter; species Caulobacter sp. GW821-FHT11E11. The sequence continues at coordinate 275,414 of NZ_JBXARO010000008.1, read as the reverse complement.
CGTCAGCGACGTCGCCGACGTGGTCGACGCCCCCGCGCCCGATGTCGGCGAGGCGGTGATTATGGGCAAGCCCGGCGTGCTGATCAGCCTGTCCAGCCAGTATGGCGCCAATACCCTGGACGCGACCCACGCCGTCGAGGCGGCGATGGAAGAGCTGAAGCCAGCGCTCGACAGCCAGGGCGTCAAGGTGTTCGCCGACCTGCACCGGCCGGCCAACTTCATCTCCGCCGCCCTGGGCGGCATCATCGAGGACCTGGTGATCGGCGCGGTGCTGATCGCGCTGGTCCTGCTGCTGTTCATGCGCAATCTGCGCGCGGTGCTGGTGTCGTTCATCTCGATCCCGCTGTCGCTGCTGACGGCGGTGATCGTGCTGGACGCCCTGGGCTGGACGATCAACACCATGACCTTAGGCGGCCTGGCCGTGGCGCTGGGCGTGGTGGTCGATGACGCGGTCATCGATGTCGAAAATATCGTCCGCCGCCTGCGCGAACGCGGCGATCGGCCAGCAGTAGAGGTGGTGCTCGGCGCCTCGCTTGAGGTGCGCGCGCCGGTGATCTACGCCACGGTCGTGGTGGCGTTGGTCCTGGCTCCGGTCCTGATGCTGGGCGGCTTGCAGGGCGCGTTCTTCTCGCCCCTGGCGGCGGCCTTCATCCTGGCGACGGCCGCGTCGCTGGCCGTGGCCGTGGTGGTGACCCCACCGCTGGCCCTGCTGCTGCTGGGCGCCGCCCATGTTCCCGAAGAGCCCAGGGCGCTGGAACGCGCTAAGGTCTGGCACGAAGGGGTCCTGGTCCGCGCCAGCGGTCGTCCGGGCCTGGCGGTGATCGGGGTGGTGGCCGCAGCGGCGCTCACCGGCGCAGGCTTCCTGCTGTTTAATTCCGAGCTGCTGCCCAACTTCCGCGAAGGCCACTTCGTGCTCGGCGTCGCCGGTCCGCCGGGGACCTCGCTCACCGTCATGCGCAAGTACGGGGAGGGGATCACCCGCGACCTCCTGGCCCTCGACGGCATCCAGAGCGTCGAGCAGCAGATCGGCCGCGCGTCCGGGGGCGAAGACGCTTTCGGGACCGAGCGCAGCGAGTTCCACGTCGAGCTGAAGCCCAAGCTGTCAGGCAAGGACCAGGATCGGGTCCAAAGGGAGATCCACAAGGTCCTCGACAGCTATCCTGGCTTGGAGACCGAGGTGCTGACCTTCTTAGGCGATCGCATCGGCGAGTCGCTCTCAGGCGAGACGGCCTCCCTGGCCGTGGGCATCTATGGCGCCGACCTCGAAACGCTGGACAAGGCCGCCGCCGAAATCGCCGCGGTGATGGAGAAGGTCCCCGGCGCGATCGACGTGAAGATCCAGATCCCCCCCAGCACGCCGGTCGTCCGCGTCGATCTGAATCTACCGGCTCTGGCCCGCTATGGCCTGGCTTCAGCCGAGGTGCTGGACGCGATCCAGACGGCCTATCAGGGCGCGGTGGCGGCCCAGGTCTACCAGGAGAGCCGGGCTCTCGACATCGCCGTCACCACGCCGCCGGAGGTCCGCCAGGATCCCGAAGCCGTCGGCGACCTGCTGATCCGGGCCCAGGGCGGCCAGGTGGTGGCGCTGAAGGACATCGCCAAGGTCTGGCTGACCGAGGGCCGGACCAGCATCGCCCACGAGGGCGGCCGGCCGCGCCAGGTGGTGACGGCCAATCCCGGGCCCAGGGACGCCCAGAAGGTGACCAAGGCCGTGCAGGACGCCATCGCCCGGACGGTCAAGCTGCCGCCGGGCGTCTACCTCGACTACAGCGGTACGGCGCAAGGCGCGGCGAGCGCCGGGCGCCAGTTGCTGTTCAACGTCGCCATCGCCCTGATCGGCGTGATCGCGGTGCTGCTGATCACCTTCCGCAGCGGCCGGTCGGTCGGGCTGATCCTGGCGTCTGCGCCGTTTGCGTTGGTCGGCGGGGTCGTGGCCGTGGCCGTCACCGGCGCCAGCCTGTCACTGGGCTCGCTGGTCGGTTTCGTCACCCTGTTCGGAGTGGCCGCCCGTAACGCGATCCTGCTGGTCTCGCACCTGGACTATCTGGTGCTGGTCGAGGGCGAAGCCTGGTCGCTGGGCGCAATCGCGCGGGCGACGCGCGAGCGGGTGACGCCGATCCTGATGACCGCCCTGGTGACGGCGCTGGGCGTCCTGCCGCTGGCCATCCAGACTGGCCAGGCCGGCCGCGAGATTCAGGGACCGATGGCGATCGTCATCCTCGGCGGCCTGTTCACCTCGACCATCGCCAGCCTGGTCGTGCTGCCCAGCCTGATCTGGCGTTACGGTCGACTCCCGGTGACGGGCGCGCCGGCATCGGCCGGCGGGACGGTCGGCGTCGCCGCCGCGCGCGGCGTCGGTCCATCGCGCAAATAGGGCGAATAGAGCTGCGCGGCCTTCGTCATCGCCTTGGGGCCCAGGATCATGGCGACCAGCAGGATCGCGATGACGAAGGCGGGGCCGTCCAGCTTGGGTCGCATGGGGATCAGCGCACGCGGAGCGCCGGCGGCCACGGCGATCGCTAAGCACGCCAGGGCCGCGCCTAACGCCATGCCGGCGATGACGTCCGAAGGCCAGTGGGCGCCCAGATAGACCCGCGAGACGGCGGTGACGAGGATCGCCATCACAGCGAGCCCCCAGATTGCTGGGCGCCAATGGGCGAGCGGTCCTCGAGACGCCATCCAGGCGAGCATCAGATAGAGCGCCGCTGCGGAGGTTGCGTGGCCGCTCGGGAAACTGTAGGCGTCCACGCCCTCATAGAGGATCGACGGCCGCCGGACGTGAAAGGCGGCTTTGAGAAGCGGCGTGGTTACGGCCGCGCAGATCATCATCAGCGCGAAGGCCAGCGCCCAGCGCCAACGGCGGCGCCACAGCAGATAGGCGGTAATCAGAACGGTGACCGCCGTCCGCGGGCTGCCGTCCCCGAGGGCTGAGGCGGCCATCATCAGTCGGTCCAGCCAGGGCGTACGAAGGTCATAGAGCCGATCGGCGCCGGCGACATCGGCCAGGACGACGGGTCGCTGACTGACGACATCCGCCCCGAGCTTCAGGACGTAGAGGATCAGTAGCACGCTAGTCACGACGGCCGCGGCTCTCCAGCGAGCCTTGGCGTCTTCAGGGAGAAGGGATTTCATGAGTTGGGCTCGATGACGGCCCGAAAGGGGCGTTCGAACGCCTCAACTAGACCTCTTGAGGAGGTTGTCGACGATCCCTTCGCAACGTTGGCAATTTGTATAGAAGCGGAAAACTTCCGGTCTGCTAGCGTCGGGCAAGAGCGCCCGATGGACACTTTCACCTTCATTTGCCGCACGAAAGAAGAGGCCCCCACCCGGGTCGATCTCCAGGTGCTGCCGCAGAACGAATATCGTCCTCATGCCCTCAATCTCCTGCGAGAGCACTCCAGCGCTTCGGCGGTGGAGGTCTGGGTCGGCGACGCCCTCGTCGCCACGGTCGACCGGGACGACGGCTCGTCGGGAGGAGGCTTACGCCTTCACCGTCAGCAGCAGGACGCCAACTCCGACCAGGGTGACGCCGACCCAATTGGCGGCTGAAAGCCGCTCGCCCAGGAAGGCTGCGCTAAACACCGCCACGAGGACCACACTGAGTTTGTCAACGGGCGCGACCCTGGCTGCGTCCCCGACCTTCAACGCCCTGAAATAGCAGAGCCACGAGGCGCCGGTCGCCAAGCCCGAAAGGGTGAGGAACAGCCAAGCCCGATGGCTGATCAGTCCGGGCGGCTGCCACTGATGGGTTAAGGTCAGGAAACCGGCGAGGGTCACCAGGATGACGATCGTGCGGATGAAGGTCGCCAGATCGGAACTGACCTGTGTGACGCCCAGCTTGGCGAAGACGGCGGTGAGGGCCGCAAACGCCGCCGATCCTAGGGCCCAGCCCAGCCAGGTGGTCTTTCCCATGCGCGGCCCTTCAAGCGAGGCGCCAACTTAATCGCCACCCAGCCTAGGTCGCCACGAAGAAACGAACATTGGGAATTGCCAATGTTCATTGGGAATAATCAATGATTGTTGCGAATGCTTCTCATTGATGCGGCCAGGTTGTGAAGTTAAGAGCGCCTCTCAGTATCAAGAAGGGCGCTCGGTCTTCCCAGATCGAGCAAGTCTGGGGATTTGCACATGAACACCTCGTCGTCGCCGGGCATCCGGAGCCGTAGCCGTCGCGCATTGAGCGCCGCCGCCGTCGCGAGCGTCGCTGGCCTGGGCGCTTCGGTCGCGCATGCCGAAGTCATCGTGGCGGAGGGCGTGATCGCCACCGCGCCCGTCGATGAACAATCCACCACGGTCGACGGGGTTCAGATTGACGGCAAAAAGTCCAACCTCTCGCCCAAGCAGACCGCGCCCCTGCGCGATACGCCAAAGTCGATCACCGTCATCTCGCAGGACCTGATCCAGCAGACCGGCTCGGCCAGCCTGGTCGACGCCCTGCGCACGGTGCCTGGCATCACCTTCGGAGCCGGGGAGGGCGGCAATCCGGTCGGCGACCGCCCGTTCCTGCGCGGCTATGACGCCCAGTCGAGCACCTTCGTCGACGGCCTGCGCGACATCGGCGCCCAGTCGCGGGAGGTGTTCAACACCGAGAGCATCGAGGTCGTGAAGGGCGCCAGCGGCAGCTATGCCGGTCGCGGCGGAGCGGGCGGCGGCGTCTACATCAACAACAAGGCTCCTAACCGCACCAATGCGATCGGCGGCCAGGTGGCGGTCGGCACGGCCGACTACAAGCGCGCCACCTTCGACGTGAACCACGTGATCGCCGATGGCGTGGCCGTGCGTCTGAACCTGATGGTCCACGACGCCGGCGTCGCCGGTCGCGACGAGGTCCACCAGAAGCGCTGGGGCGTTGCGCCGTCGATCGCCTTTGGCCTGGGCACGCCTAACCGCGCCACGGTCAGTTTCTACCACCTGCAGAGCGACGACCTGCCAGACGCGGGCATCCCGTATAACAACCCGACCTTTGTCGCCCGCACCGACGGTCGTCCGCGCGTCCTTCAGACGGGCAATGGCGAGCCGATCAAGGTCGACCGCAGCACCTACTATGGCGTCAAGGATCGCGACTTCCGCAAGGAGCGCGTCGACATGGCCACCGTGCGCCTGGATCACGACTTCAGCCACGATGTCCACCTGCGCAACACCACCCGCTACGCCGAGAGCGCCCAGGACTACATCTGGACCCAGCCGGACGACAGCAAGGGCAACCTCTACTACGGTCTGATCTGGCGCCGCCCCAACAGCCGCGTCACCGAGGTCAGCTACCTGACCAACCAGACTGACTTCTACGGCAAGTTCAACACCGGTTCGGTGGTTCACAACTTCGCCACGGGCCTGGAGTTCTCGCGCGAGGAGGGCGAGAACGACGCCTACAACGTCTTCTACAACGGCGCCCTGGCGGCCACCTACAACACTTGCAGCGCCGCGGCGATCGCCGCTTTCGTCTGCACGACCGTCAACAACCCCAACCCAAGCGACGCGTTCAACGGCACGATCTCGCGGGTCAACAATCCGACCAACGCCCGCACGGTCACCAAGTCGCTCTACGCCTTCGACACCGTCGAGCTGAACCCGCACTGGCAGCTGAATCTGGGCGTCCGCTACGACGACTACGACGCGCGCTTCACCAGCGCCCGCGCGGCCGCGACGCCCTTCGCCCGCAGCACGTTCAGCCGCGAGGACAAGCTGTGGAACTACCAGGCCGCGGCCGTCTACAAGCCGACCGAGGCCAGCGCGCTCTACGTGTCTTACGCCACGGCCTCGACGCCGTCGGGCAGCTCGATCGCCCAGGGCAGCGAGAGCACGCCGCTCAGCAGCGACGTCAACGCCGCGCTTAGCCCCGAGAAGAACCACACGCTGGAAGCTGGCGGGAAGTGGGACGTGTTCGGTGGCAAGCTGTCGCTCACCGGCGCGGTGTTCGAGGTCAAAACCAGCAATGCTCGCATCACCCAGACCGACGGCACCGTCGCCATGGCCGGCGAAAAGCGCGTGCGCGGTTTCGAGGTCGGCGCCTCGGGTTCGATCACCGACAAGTGGGACGTCTTCGGCGGCTACACCTATCTGGACGCCATCCTGGTCAAGAACGGCGGCGCGGGCGCGGCGGCGGGCCTGACCGATGGCCAGCCCTTCCCGAACACGCCCAAGAACAGCGCTTCGCTTTGGACGACCTACAAGGTGCTGCCGCGCCTGACGGTCGGCGGCGGCGCCAACTACATGGCCAAGGTCATGGGGAGCACCAATCCGAACCTGCCCAAGTTCGTACCCAGCTACTGGCGCTTCGACGCCAACGCCAGCTACGTGATCAGCGACAATCTGACCGCGCAGCTCAATATCCAGAACCTGACGAACGAGACCTATTTCAGCCAGGCCTATCCGACCCACTACGCCACCATCGCCCCCGGCCGCTCGGCGGTGCTGTCCCTGAACGCCAAGTTCTGATCCTCCCCGAAAGGACCTTGGCTTGGAGCCGCGTCGGCGCGATACGCCGGCGCGGCTTCGTCCGTTCGAGAGAAGTGATGACCGACCCTTCGCCTAACGCCGATCCCATGGTGGCCGAGGTGGCCCGCAGGATGGCAGGGCCGCCCGACCATGCGCGCGCCTGGATGCGTGGCTTGGCCGAGCGCGGCGCCCCGCGCGCCCAGGCGCTCCTGGCCCAGATGTTTCTCGACGGTTTCGGCGGGCCATCCGATGACGGCGAAGCCCTGGCCTGGTTCCTCAAGGCCGCAGCCGGCGGCGACGCCCTGGCCTTTAACATGGTCGGGCGATGTTACGAGAACGGCTGGGGCGCGCCGGCCGATATCGTGGTGGCCGCGCAATGGTATCGGCAGGCCGCCGAGCGCGGCGACGAGTGGGGCATGTACAACCACGCCACACGGCTGATGCTGGGCGACGGGGCGGCCGAGAACCGCCCAGAGGCTCTGGCCTGGTTCCAGCGCGCGGCGGCTCTGGGTCACGCCAAGTCAATGAACATCGTCGGCGGGTTCTACGAGGACGGCTGGGAGGTCGCACAGGACTTCGCGATCGCCGCCGAACACTACGCTCGGTCGGCGGCGGCCGGCGACTTCCGGGGCCAGTTCAACCTGGGCCGCGTGCTGGCCTCACGCGGCGAGGTCGAGGCGGCGCTGGGGCAATTTCGCAAGGCCGCCGAGACGGCGACACCGGCCTTCACGGCCAAGATGATCGCCTTCCTGCGCTCAGCGCCGATCCTGGCCTATCGCGACCTTGCCGACACGCTCGAGGCGGGCGACCCCGCGTCATGATGCTGCAGATCCCGCAGGTGCTGACCAAAGCCGAGGTGGCCGCGTGCCGGGCGATCCTGGACGCCGGCCCCTGGGTCGACGGCAACCTGACCTCGGGCCACCAGGCCGCGCGGGCCAAGGCCAACGAGCAGCTGCCGCAGGACAGCGACGCGGCCCGCGCCGTGGGGGCGACGATCCTGCAGGCGCTGGAGGCCAATCCGCTGTTCGTCTCGGCGGCCCTGCCTCAGGTCATTCTGCCGCCGATGTTCAACCGCTACGGCGAAGGCATGGGCTTCAAGGACCATGTCGACAACGCCATCCGCCGCGATCCGGTGACGAGCCAGCGCCTGCGCACCGACCTGTCGGCGACGCTCTTCCTGGCCGAGCCCGACGACTATGACGGCGGCGAGCTGGTCGTGAACGACCTCTATGGCGACCACGTCGTCAAGCTCGAGGCCGGCGACATGATCCTCTATCCCAGCTCCAGCCTGCACCACGTCACCCCGGTGACCCGAGGCCGGCGCACGGCCAGCTTCTTTTGGATCCAGAGTCTGATCCGCGACGACGCCCGCCGCACGATCCTCTTGGAGATGGACGTCGCCATCCAGCGCCTGGCCCGCCAGGTCGAGGCCGACGACCAGGGGATCCTGTCGCTGACCGGCGTCTACCACAACCTTCTGCGCCAATGGGCCGAGGTCTGATGCGCCGTCGCCAGGCGACGCTGTCAGTCACCAAGGCTGATGACGATGCGACGACCAGCCGCATCCAGGCCATGACGCGCCAGAGCCTCTATCAGATGCTCGATCAGCGTCGGGTCGTGCTCGGCCGCGGCGGGCTTGTCGTCGCCGGCTGCGATCTCCACCGAGACGGTCGGCTGAGTGGCGTAGCGGGTGCGGCGATCGCAGACGCCGATCTCCCGCAGCACGCCGACGGCGACCAGATCGGCGGCCAGGCGGTGCAGCGACGACCTGTTGACCTCCAGTTCCAACGCCACCGCCTTCCACCAGACCGTCTCCAGGTCGATGGGCGCAGGGACCATGTCAAAGACCTCGATGAGGCGACGACGCTTGGTGGTCAGGCGCACCCCGAGCGCTTCGCAGCGCGAAATGACGCTGGCCCGCAGCTCCCCTTGGGGCGGCCCCGCGAGCGATGGGGGCTCGGGCAGCGCGGCCTGGGCAGCGAAGCGTCCGCCCAAGCGCGGACGCAGCCGCCGACCGTTCAGACGAAGCATTGCGCTGGCTTGGGACATCGTGGTTCGGTCGGGGGCTATCATGTTGAGAGCAAGTCGCGTTATCAGCAGATAGCGCCTCGGTAAGCGGTGTCGACGCTGGGCAGGCAACGTTGGGAAAATGTATAGTCAAGCCAATCTGGCGCTAATGTTTGAGGGCCGCTGCATGCGAACGCGGGGCGTCGCGCGTTGAACGTCTTTGTGCTTGAAGATGACGCCGAAACCGCCGACTTCGTCGCTCGGGGACTGAAGGAGCGTGGACATCAGGTCGAACTGTCCACAAACGGCGTTTCGGCGCTGCAGCGCCTGTCGACGGACAGCTTCGACGTCATCGTCCTGGATCGCATGGTGCCCGGCATCGACGGGCTATCTCTGCTCAAGGCGCTGCGGGCGGCCGGCGACAATACCCCGATCTTGATGCTGACGGCGATGTCGCAGATCAACGACCGCGTCACCGGACTGGAGGAGGGGGCTGACGACTACCTGGTCAAGCCGTTCGCCTTTTCGGAGCTGGCCGCCCGGGTCATGGCGCTGGGCCGTCGGCCCGCGTCGGCTGAGCCCGCAGCGGTCCTGCGCATCGCCGATGTCGAGATGAACCTCCTAAGGCGAGAGGTCCGGCGCGGCGGTCGCCTCGTGGAGTTACAGCCGCGTGAGTTCATGCTGCTGGAACAGTTGATGCGTAGCCCCGGACGCATCGTTACCCGCACGATGTTACTCGACCGGGTCTGGAACTTCGGCTTCGACCCCAAGACCAACATCGTCGAGACCCACATGTCACGCCTGCGCTCGAAGCTCAACGAAGGGTTCGAGCGCGGCGCCATCCGGACGGTCCGAGGCGCTGGCTACATGATGGATGACGATGCTTAGGCGGCTTCCGCGATCGATCGGCGGCTTGGCCCTGACGGTGGCGGGCGTGTCCTGCGTCCTGACCCTGGCGGTCGGGGCGATCACCTTCGACAAGGTTCACCACGAAATAGAGCGGCAGCTCGACCGGCGCATCGAACTCGAAACCGCGTCCTTGCTGGCGACTTATGGACGGACGAATTTCGACGTCCTGGTGAGGGCTGTCGAGGATCGCACCGCCCCGACCAAACGACCGATGATCGGCTACCTCAGCGCTGCGAGCGAGGAGGGCAACGGCATGGCCTATCTCGTCCTGGACGCGCAAGGCCAGCGCCGGGCAGGTGACTTCAATGGCGCCGCGCCGCCTTCCGGCTGGAGCGAGTTCGCCCACTTTCAGCGGCCCGACGGGACCCGAGGCGTCGCCCAGGCCTTAAACACCCCTCTGGAACACGGCGGACGCTTGATCGTCGCCGCCGATCGCGGCGGGCTTCATAAAATCGACCGCGCGCTGAAGCGTCTCTTCCAGATCAACTTCGGCATCATGATCGCAGCCAGTCTGCTGGCCATGCTTCTGTTTGGCAGGGTGGTGCAGCGCCGTTTGAGCGCGATCCACACCACCGCGGAAGGGATCATGGGCGGAGATCTCTCGCGTCGCATGCCGATCGATGGGTCCGGCGGCGAGTTCGACCAACTGGCTCAAGTTCTCAACCGGATGCTCGATCGGATCGAGGACCTCCTAGGCAATCTGCGGCAGGTCTCGGGCGATATCGCCCACGACCTACGCACGCCGCTGACCCGTCTGCGGGCGCGTCTGGAGGACACCGAGGCGATCGCCACGACGGAGGCGCAACGCCAGGGCCTGAGCCGCGCCTTGCAGGAGATCGACGGTCTCCAGGACCTGCTTTCGAGCCTGATGGCGCTCTCGGAACTGGAGGGCCGTTCCGTGCGCGACCGGTTCGGGCCGGTGGCGCTCGAAACGGCGATCCGCGAACTCGCGGAAGCCTATGCGCCTGCCTTCGAGACGTCGGGCATGACGCTGGACCTCGACCTGCGACCTGTCGAGGTGCGCGGCGAGGCGCGGCTTTTGCAGCGCGCTCTATCGAACCTGCTGGACAACAGCCTCGTCCATGCCGGGGCCAAGACGCGCGTCGAGATCCGCCTTCGCGAAGCGGCAGGGCGTGCGATCCTGGACGTCGTCGACGATGGTCCTGGCGTACCGCCCGACTTGCGCGACCGGATCTTCAAGCGGTTTGTCCGGCTCGATCAATCGCGCTCCTCGCCAGGTCACGGGCTGGGCCTGTCGATCGTGTCGGCGGTCGTCGCCGCGCACGATGGAAGCATCCGGGTCCGTCCCAGTGATCGCGGCTTGGCTCTGGTCATCGACCTGCCGACTGGACGTTAGCCGCGATCTCGGCATTTCGCGGCGCCATCGCGCAGCAAGGTGACTTTCTCCGAAGCGGCCTCGTTGATCAGGATCTCCAACCGAACGTTGCCGGGTATGCTCACCTCAGCGCCAAGCCCGCGCCGGGCTAGGACGTCCTCAAGCCTCTCCGACCTCAAGGTGAGCTCAGCCAACCTCACGAGCCATGGCGAATGCGCGTTTCTAGCCGTCCGCCTTGAAAGGGCCGCGCGCGGCGCGTTGCAGATCAAGGGTGACCTGGCGTCGTCCGATTGGCGACGGTGACGGGGCGGCGACGTCTGCGCGATCGGGTGCTTGGCCACGATCCAGGTTGCGCTCATCGCCGTTCGTCAGCGCCTGGTCTCCATCGAGGGCGTGACGCGCACGATGTTACGAGTCACGGCCTTAGAGTTTCGTTTGTTTTCCTTTTATGTCGATTTCTTCGGGTTTAGGATCCTGCCTCGCCAGCGGAGCTGTGCCGCGACGCGCCTTGCAATGACACAACGGAAAGCCTGCGATGAGCACACCAGCGTATTTGGCGGATCGTCGGGGGTTCGTTGTGGGTGGCCTGGCGGGCCTTGGCTGGCTCTCGGCTTTATCGGGGCGAGCGCAATCGCGATCACGGGGACCAGCACCGCGCGTACTCGTTTCGTCCGACATCGGCGGCAGCGATCCCGACGACTTCCAGTCGATGGTCCACCTGTTGCTCTACGCCGACCGCCTCGATCTAGAGGGCCTGGTCTCCTCGCCATGGGGGGCAGGGCGGGCCAGCGACATCCGCAAGGTGATCGATCTCTACGATCAGGACTTCGCCAACCTCAGGACATGGTCGTCGCGGTATCCAAGCCCCATGGCGCTGCGCGCGCTGGTCAGGCAGGGCGAGACAGAGACCGCGCCCTATCAGGGCTATCGCCGCCCGACCGAAGGTTCCAACTGGATCATTGCCTGCGCCCGCCGGCCCGATCCGCGTCCGCTTCACGTGCTGGTCTGGGGCGGCATCGAGGACTTGGCCCAGGCGCTGCACGACGCGCCCGACATCGCGCCGAAACTGCGCGTCTTCTTCATCGGCGGCCCCAACAAGAAATGGTCGGTCGACGCCTATCAGTACATAGCCCAACGCCATTCCAAGCTGTGGCTGATCGAGTCCAACGACACCTATCGCGGCTGGTTCACCGGCGGCGACCAGTCTGGAGACTGGGGGAACACCGCCTTCGTCGCGCGGCATATAGCCGGCCATGGCGCCATGGGCGACTTTTTCGCCACCAACCTGGCCGGCACGATCAAGATGGGCGACACCCCATCGGTCGGCTGGGCCCTGGGCGGCCACACGAGCGATCCGACCAAACCCGGCTGGGGCGGGCGCTACGTCCGCGCCTGGTCGCGCGCGCCGGCGACCTTCGACCGCTTGACCACCGCCGAGGACCGCATGGAGCAGTTTGGCGTCCTGCAGCTCAACCTGCCCGGCGACGCGCAACCCGGCGCCAAGCTACGGATCGAGAACCAGGTGCTGGACGGCGACATCGATGCCAACGGAACCTTGCGTTTCCGCTTTAGTCCCAAGGACGCCAAGACCTACGACTACACGATCGCGGGCGGTGGGCCCGGTTTCGATGGCCGGCGCGGCCGCATCACCTCGGTCCGCCCCGCGCCCGATGCCGATCGCCGTCCCGATGCGCGCTGGCCCAACTGGTGGACGGACATCCCGGCGCTGGACGTCGCCGAGGGACCGTTTCTCGGGGCCAAGACCGTCAGTCAATGGCGTCGCGACGTCCTGCGGGACTTCGCCGAGCGCATGGACCGCTGCCAGCGCCCCGCGCCTAGCTTTCCCATGGTTTTGGATTGAGGGGACCCCATGCCTGGACGTGACGGGTCATGGGCGCGGCGTTTGCGCAGCGCGACGATCTCCATGCCTTGGTGGGGCAACAAAACGAAACCGCACGAAATTAATACGAAATAAAACGTTGAAATTCGAAACCACTCGATACAGCATGCCTGACGGTAGCCTCGCCTCCCGTGTCCACGGGCTCATGAGCAGACGGCGCCGAGGGACGGGGAGGAAATCGAATGAAGGGGCATTTCAGCCAGCGCCGCCTGCTGTTTGCAGGCGTGTCGGCCTTGGGCATGCTGTTGGCGGCGACCGCCGCGAACGCTCAGCAAACGGCCAATGACGCGGAAGTTTCGGAAATCGTCGTGACGGGTTTTCGCTCGTCGCTTCAGAAGGCGCTGAACGAAAAGCGCGTTTCCAATTCTATGATCGACGTGATCAAGGCCGAGGAGGTCGGCAAGTTTCCGGAGTCGAACCTGGCCGAGGCGCTGCAGCGCCTTCCGGGCATCTCGATCGAGCGCGAGAACGGCGAGGGCCGCACGATCACCGTGCGCGGCCTGGGCGGCGACTTCGTCCGCACCCGCCTCAACGGCATCGAGACCGTCGCCGCCTCGGGGACCAACGAGGGCCAGACCTCGATCAACCGCACGCGCGGCTTCGACTACAACGTCTTCGCCTCAGACCTCTTCAGCTCGCTGAAGGTCCGCAAGTCGGCCGAGGCGGCCGTCGACGAAGGCTCGCTGGGCGCGACCGTCGACATCGACACCGGTCGGCCGCTGGAGATCGGCAAGCGCCTGATGCTGTCGGTGCAGGACAACTTTTACAGCAACGGCAAGGAGCACAATCCGCGCTATGCGGGGATGATCTCCAACCGCTGGTTCGACAACAAGCTGGGCTTCCTGATGTCGGGCGCCTATCAGAAACGCAAGACCGGCCTCAGCTTCTACGATCGCAACCCTGGCCAGTTCGAGGTGCTGTATCGCGGCTCGGACCTGGCTGGTCCGGTCCGCAACGGCACGGGCGGCGCCGTCGCCCCCGCCTGCATCGCCAGCGGCGCGCCGCTGGTCAACGCCACCACCAACCGATCGCCGCTGAACTGCTTCTGGGGTTTTGCCGCGCCTACGCCGACCTCGACGACCCCGGCCTCGTCCGGGCTGGGCGCCACCGCCTTCGGCATCGACGCCAATTCGCTGATGTTCGGTTCGGATCCGGCCGCCTGGGCCGCGCTGGAGAAGAATCTCTCCGCCACCAATCCGGCCCTGACCAGCATCCAGCAGCAGGACCTGAAGCAGGAACGCATCGGCCTGACCAGCACCATCGAGTGGGCCCCGACCGAAAAGACCCGCGTGCGCCTCGATGGCCTGTGGGCTCAATTCAAGGTGGACAACCAGTCGCACATCCTGGGCTCGTTCGGCCTGAACCGGCAGTTCGACAATGCCCGCGCCGAGATCGGCCTGACGAACACGACGACGGGGCTGCGTCCCTATTCTGCCGCCAACAACAACTACTTCGCCGATCGGCGTGGGGTGTACGGCAACGCGTGCACAACCAGCGCCACGCTGAACTGCACCGGCAGCCTGGGCAGCGCGACCTTGCCGATATTTTCCAGCACCCAGTACTGGAACGGAACGTCGTACGTCACCGTGCCGACCGTGCTGAACAGCAACACCTGGTCGACCAACCCTTACAACCTCGACACCTACGACTACTACAACAACCCCGGCTCGGTCGGGTACAGCGCGGCCGCGGCGGCTGCCGACCCGCGCGGCATCCTGATGTATGACGCGCTGGTGGGTAAGCCGCACACCACGATCCAGGACGTGCACCTGAACGAGGCCGGCCAGGTCGACTACATGAAGCTCAACCGCGTCGACTGGATGAGCAACGACGCCTATTCGAAGAACACCAGCATCTTCAATCAGATCGACCTGGCGGTCGATCACGACTTCACTGACAGGCTGACCGGCCACTTCATCTATGGCCGCTCGTATTCACACCTGCGGATCGATGGCGGCCGCGTCGACCTCTACACGCTGGACAAGAACGGCTTTGTCTTCGACGAACGGGGCGGCGGCGACATGCCGGTGTTCAACCCCAACTTCAACGTCGCCGACGTCGGCGCGTGGGGCGACATCGTCAAGGGTTATGCCGGCGTCTCCCGTTACGTTCGAGCGCTGAACAACCGGTACGAGACCTTTGGCGGCGACTTCCGGTACGAATGGAACGACCACCTGACGGTCTCGTTCGGCGGCAGCCAGCGCAAATACGAGTTCGAGACCTTCTCTTCGACCTTCAGCCGCAGCGTCATCCCGACGGTTGGCGAGCTCAACAAGTATGGCCGTGAGCAGAACAAGTCTGAATACGCCAACCTGACCCTGGCCCAGATGGGCAGCGTCGTGAACTTCGGGGCAGGCCTGAAGCTGCCGCAGGGCGTGCCGACCTCGTGGTTCTCCCCCGATCGCGACACCTTCGCCCGCCTGCTCGGCTATGAGTGCAACTGCGTCAACCAGTTCGCCGACTGGCGCCTGGTCACCTCGCTGGGCGACGGCTTGCGGGTCCAGGAGAAGGACACCGGCGGCTATGTGCAGGGCGATTTCGATATCGATTTGCTGGGCCGTCGCCTGCGCGGCAACGCTGGCGTACGGGTCGTCAAGACCGAGGTCGCCAGCATCGCCTCGGGCACCAGCGGCGCGTTGAACGGCACGACGATGACCGGCGCCAACAGCTACACCGACACCCTGCCGTCGCTGAATCTGGTCTACGAGCTGACCGACAACCTGGTCGTCCGGTTCGCGGCCGCCAAGTCGATGGCCCGCCCATCGCTGGGCAACCTGTCGCCCGGCGTCACCGCCATCTCGTTGCCGGCCGCCCCCGACAGCGGCGCCAACACCCCGCGCGTCACCCTGGGCAATCCCAAGCTGGAGCCGTTCCGCTCGGACAATTTCGACTTCAACATCGAGTGGTACCCGCAGGCCGGCGCCCTCGTCTCCGTAGCCCTGTTCAAGAAGAAGCTGGGCTCGTTCCCGCGCCAGCAGGCCTTCGCCGCCAAGCTCAACGACTTCCTGGCGCCGGAACTCTACGCCAGCTTGCGCGGCGGCCTAGCCCTGACGCCGGAGCAGACTGCCTATATGGACGGCGAGAACGTCTGGACGGTGACCTCCTACGTCGACAGCCCCGGCGGGGTCGTCAACGGCATCGAGGTGCAGTATCAGCAGGCTTTCACGTTCCTGCCCGCGCCGTGGAAAGACTTCGGCTTCATCGCCAACGTCACCCATATCGAGTCAGAGCTCAGCTACCTGACCCAGTCGGGCGCGGCGGCCAAGGCGCCCTGGCCGTTCGCCTCGCCAAATGCGGTCAACCTGACGCTCTACTATGAGAAGGGGCCGTTCGAGGCGCGCGCCTCCTATAGCTGGCGCGACCGCTTCGCCAGCGTGTTCCCGCAGTCGACCGGCCTGTGTCCGCCGGGCCTGAACACCGACCCGGCGACCGGCGGCGTCTGCACCAGTCCGTTCAACGACTTTGGCGGCACCGAGGCGACGTCCTATGTCGACGCCAAGATGTCCTACAAGTTCTCGAAACAGCTGCGTGGCGATCTGTCGGTCCAGAACCTCTTCAACGAGCCGGAGTCGCAGTGGAACTACGAGCCCAGCGTGGTGCGGAAATACTCCGCGGGCGCGGGTCGGATCATAACCGCCGGCATTCGCTACACCTTCTAGATCCAGGATTTCCCCAACTGGGCCGCGATGCTTTCGGTGTCGCGGTCCTTCTTTTTGTGCGCTCGCGCGTGACGCCCTGGAGCCCCGAGCGCGAGGCAACCTCCTTGACAAGGACGCCGGCCGCCACATGCACGACGACCCTGGTCGGCTTGACCGCCGCCGCCTCCTGAGCCTTGGCGCCCTTGTCGCCGCCGTCCCAAGCCTTGCGACCGCCAAGGACCCTCAGGCCGTTGGCGAGGCGCTTGCCTTGTGGCCAGGGAGCCCGCCCGGCGCACCCGCCGTCTTGCCCCAGGAGCGAGTTGAGACACGTTACGTCGAGGGCCAGCCATTGCGCGTGGCCTCATCGATCGGGCTGCCCTACATGACCTTGCTGCGGCCGCAGCGGCCAAGCGGCGCGGCCGTGCTGATCATCCCCGGCGGCAGCTACGTCAACGAGTGGTTCGACAGCGAAGGCTACGCGGTCGCCCAGAGATTCACCGAAGCCGGCTTCACCTGTTTCATCCTTCGCTATCGCTTGCCGGCCGGGGGCTGGACGGAGCGTTCGGAGGCCTCGCTGCAAGATGCGCAGCGCGCCATGCGCCTGATCCGCCACGACGCGGCCCAGGTCGGTGTCGATCCGCACCAGGTCACGGCGATCGGATTCTCCGCGGGCGGCCACCTCGCGGCGAGCCTGGCGACGCGTGAGGCGCTCGCTTACCCGCCGGTCGACGCCGCTGACGAGGGCGCGACCCGGCCAGACCTCTCGGCGCTGATCTATCCGGTGATCGACATGGCGCCACCCTATGCCCACGCCCTGTCGGCCAGGTCGCTACTCGGCCAGACTCCGTCACCGGAGGCGATCGTCCGCCATTCACCGCGCCTGCATGTTGACGCTTCCACGCCGCCAACCTTCCTGGCGCACGCCTGGAACGACGATGTGGTCCCCGTGGAAAACAGTCTCGGCTACCTCGCCGCCCTGCGCGCAGCCAAGATCGCGGCGGAGGCGCATTTCTTCGAGACGGGCGGCCATGGCTTCGGAATTCGCCAAGGTCCAGCCGCGGCCTGGCCTGAGCTGTTTTTGGCGTGGGCGCGCCGTAAGGGTCACGGATTTGGAGGACGGCAGGGGCTTTGACGGCGACGTGGCCGTCGCCGCGACGAACATCCCCGCGTCTGATGAGCATTGACGGTCAGCGTTCCGCGACCGCGCCAATGTCTGTTTGTCTCGTAGGCGAGCGAAGGTGGCTGCTGCTGAAGCCACCTTCGCGAAGCTATCGCCCAACACAGCCCACGCTGGAGGGCGACGGCATCCATTTCCGTCGGGTCGGTGCTAACCTAGGTGCTGAATGTTCCGTGTCTGGAGGCGCGCCAACAGCGGCAATTGGCGCAGATAGGGCGGGCTTGATCGCCGTCAGTGCTGCTCTGCCAGCCAATCCTCGCAACGAAGCCCGTCGACGCGCTGGAACTCCGCCAGATTGCCCGTGACGACGACAAGCCCTCGCGAGCGACCATGACCCGCGATCAGGAGGTCATAGCCGCCTATTGGGCGCCCCAGGCGTTCCAATACCGCCCGGATATCGGCGGCATGATCCGCCGCCGCCTCATCGAAAGCCAGCACCTCTAGCCTAGCCGCGAAGCGCTCGACCTCGCGTCGGTTATGATCTGGCCGGGCGGACTTGGCCGCGCCGTGCAGCAATTCTGTCAGGACAATCGTTGAAGTGCAGAGCGCGTCGGCATTGGCGTTGAAACGCTCCCGAAGGCCCGAAGGTCGATCTCTGAGGACGCGGATGCAGAGGTTGGTGTCCAGCAGGTACCGCAGCACTAAAACGCTTCTCGCGTCTGCGCCGCGGGCTGATCGCGCGTCCCAAGGTCGACGCCAGGTGCATTGAAGAAATCATCCCAAACAGCATCCGAAGGAACGATGACACGTCGATTGCCCTCGCGAAGAACCGTTACGGATGTAACGCCGTCGGGAAAGGCCACGTCCTTAGGCAGGCGGACGGCCTGTGTGCGATTCGATTGGAAAAGCTTGGTCTTCGACACGATCGTCTCTGGGATATACATTGTGTATATACCCGCCGTTGCGGTTAGTCCAGCCCGCGTCAGGCGCGAGCCAGTCTCCGGCTCCGCGTCGACCAGCGAACGTCGCCTTTCCAGAACCGCTCCAACCTCAGGAAATGGCGCAGGGGCGACCGTGTCCGTCTTGAGGTCCCAGAAGGGTTCCCTAGGCGCGGGTGCGATGTCGCGCTTGAACACGACCCGTAGCCTCGGTGGGGACGGGCGCGATCTCCTTGCCCAAGACGCTCGAAAGCACCCGACGCGCATTGGCGGCGCAGTCTAGATCGTCCGGTTTGCTCTCAATCCCCGCGATGAGCGCGACAAGTTGGGCCTTGGTTTCGGCCAGGCGGACCTCAAGGGCTTTGATGTCCGCCACCCGCGTGTGAAGCGCCGTTACGAGGGCGTCGTGCTTCCAGTCCGTTAGATCGGAGGGGAGAAGAGTTCGGATCTCGTCAAGGCTGAAGCCGGCCCGCTGCGCCGTAGCGATCAGCTCGAGGACGAGCACGGCGTTGCTCGGATAAGCGCGATAGCCGTTGGGACGGCGCTCTACCGTCGTGAGCAGGCCCTCCCGTTCATAGAACCGGATGCGCGAGTGCGTGAGGCCAGTGCGTCTGGCGAGGTCACCGATGTTCATCCGCGGGGCCCAAATAGCCTGTTGACCCTAAACCTAACTTAAAGGTTAGGGCTGGGTCCACGCTTTTGGTGGAGCCGCCTGTGTCCCTGTTTTCCCCGCTTACCCTGCCCAACGGCGCCGTGATCCCTAACCGCATCGCCAAGGCGGCGATGGAGGAGAACATGGCCGATGGCGATCACCGGCCGTCCGAGGCGCTGATCAACCTCTATCAGTCCTGGTCGGCAGGGAAGGCGGGGCTCATCATCACCGGCAACGTGATGATCGATGCGCGCGCCATGACCGGGCCGGCCGGCGTTGTGCTGGAGAACGACCGTCACCTGGATCGCTTCAAGGCCTGGTCCACGGCGGCCCGGTCGAGCGGCGGCCAGGTGTGGATGCAGATCAATCATCCCGGCCGCCAGATGCCCGCGGCCCTGGGCCAGGAAACCTTAGCGCCTTCGGCTATCGCTCCGGACCTGGGCGCCCAGTCCAAGATCTTTCCCATGCCGCGCGCGATGTCGGCTTCCGACATCGCCGAGGTCGAGCGGCGGTTCGCGAAGACGGCGGTGCTGGCCGAACGCGCCGGCTTTACCGGGGTAGAGATCCACGCCGCGCACGGCTATCTGCTGAGCCAGTTCCTTTCGCCCTTGGCCAACCATCGCAAGGATCGCTGGGGCGGCAGCCTGGAAAACCGCGCGCGCCTGCTGCTGGACATCGTGCGTGGCGTGCGCGCGGCGGTGACGCCGCGCTTTGCCGTCGCGGTCAAGCTCAACTCGGCCGATTTTCAGCGCGGCGGCTTCTCGCTCGAGGACGCGCGCACCGTCGTTGAGATGCTCAATGGGCTGGGCGTCGACCTGGTCGAACTGTCGGGCGGCAGCTACGAGGCGCCGGCGATGATGGGCGCCTCGCGCGACGCGCGGACCCTATCGCGCGAGGCCTACTTCCTGGAGTTCGCAGAAGAGATCGCCAAGGTCGCGGCCATGCCGTTGATGGTCACGGGCGGCATCAAGCGGCGCGAGGTGGCGCAGAGGGTCGTCGAGAGCGGTGTGGCCATGGCCGGCATCGCTACGGCGCTGGCCATCGAGCCAAACCTTCCCACGCTGTGGCGGCAGGGCAAGGCCGTCGCGCCCAGCCTGCGGCCCATCACCTGGAAGAACAAGCCCATCGCCTCTTCGGCGCACATGGCCGCCGTCCGCTACCAGCTCGTGCGCTTGAGCCGTCGGCGGCGCACCGCGCCCAACATCTCGCCCGTCTGGGCTCTGGTCACCGCTCAGCTCCAGGTCAAGAGAAGCGCTCGCCAGTATCGGCGCTGGATGGCGCAGCGCATGGCAGCGATCTGATCGCCGTCGCGCTTGGCCCATTGTCGAAAAGGTTTAGGGCATGGTTGAGAAATTCGTGGACGTCGAGTTCGGCGACCAAACGGTCCAGGTCCCGAAGGACGGATACTACGACCGCTTCCGGTCCAATCCCGACCTGGACGTCGTGGCGCGCGATCCGGCGGCGGGCAACATCGACTTCTTCCGGCGGATTCCCAAGCAGAGAGTCGCCTCGCGGGTCGGGCCTGTCTGGGCGCCGAACTTCTACTACCGCAGCAGCTCCGTGCAGCTTCTGATGACCGCACCGGTCGACCGGCTCGCGTCGGCCCTGCCGGCGCCGCTCCAGCCGCTACGGCCTTTACCGGGCAGGGGCCTTGTGGCGCTGACCTTCTTCTCCTACGCCATCTGCGACAACGATCCCTACAACGAGGTCTCGATCGCTGTCGTCGTGCGCCGGCCCCGCGCCAAGGGCTCGCATGTGGGCCAGCTCCTGGGCGACATGCGGCGTCGCAGCTTCTTCGCCCATGTCCTGGCGCTTCCGGTCACAACCGAGATCGCGCGCACGCGCGGCCTGCAAGGCTATCAGCTGCCCAAGTGGCTGACGCCGATCACGGTGGAAATCGGCGGTGAGGTGAAAGCCAGCATCTCTGCGACCGACGACTCTCCCGACCTGGTGCTGCGCGCGCCGGCGCCGGCTTTCCGCGATGTGCCGTCTCAGTCGCGCATGGGCGCCAACACCATGATCCATCAGGTCGACGGCGAGTGGAACCAGACGGTCGTGCAGTCCAACACCTTGTCCTATTCTCAGGAGCTCTTTCCCAAGGGCGTGACCTTGACGCGCAACGGAGGGCCGATGAGCGATCTCCTCAACGGCCTGGGCGCGTCGTCCATGCTGCGCTTGGACGTGATCAGGGATGCGCAGCTAGCGCTCAACATGCCAATCGCGCTGAAAAGGTTCGGCGTCGGGCAAGGGGAGTGACTGAACAGTCGAGCCTCCCATCAAAACGTCGCATTCCCGGAGCGAAACCAAGGTCTGTTCATGGCGCGCAGCGCAGGTGGGCCTTCGATGTCCGAGAAGGGTAGCGGCCGTCGCCTTGGCCAACAAGAACGCCCGGATGATCTGGGCGATCATGATCAGCGGCGAGCGCTACAGGAGCCACTAGTGGCTTAGGAGCCAGGCCGGGCGCCACCCCGCGGCCGCTAAACTTGAGAAGGCGGACGAGATCTAATGTGACAGCCGGTCGATACCGGAAGGCGGGATAACCCGTTCGCGCCATCGCGCCTTGAGCGCGTGCAATTGGTCGGGACCCGCCTTCGTGGAAGGCATTATCGCAGCGATCATGCGTACCGCACCAACAGGTCGAACACATGCCGCACCGACCAAGCCTCGCAGAACGTCAGATCGCCCTTGCCAACGGGGAGCCGTCCACACATGGCGCTCACGAGCCGAGCGGACCGCCCTCTCGTTCGCGAACCTGGCGTTCACGCTCTGCGGCAAGATCGTCCCAGGTCTCGGCCAGGCGAGCAATGACCTCCCGCATCCTCGCGTTGGGGGCAGACTTTGCAGGTCCGGGGCCCTCGAAGCCTGATCACGAAGGTCCGATGCCGTTTTCATTCCGCAGCCGCTGGCGCCTGCGACGCGCGATCACTGCCCGGCAGCCGACGTTAGGAACGAGACAGGCTCGGCGGCGGCGAGCCGAGGAACGAGCTGATTTTTGCCTACCGAAGTCTTGACGGCTTTCGACGATCTCCTAACTCATCGCCTGCTGCCGGGTGCCGACAGGGCCTGGCCCCTGGGGGCGCACGGCGCTTGGCCTAGCGCCCCTCATGTCCAACTTGCTTTCGAGGAGATGGAAATGAGCACCGCGTTCGACTTCACCCCGCTCTACAGCTCGATGATCGGCGTCGACCGTATGGTCGATCTGGTCGAGACCGCCCTGCGCAGCGGGGCGAGCGCCAGCTATCCGCCATACGATATCGAAAAGACCGGCGAGGACGCCTATCGCATCTCTCTGGCGCTCGCCGGTTTTGCGCCGAGCGACCTTGAGATTCTCGCCGAGCCCAACCTCCTGGTCATCAAGGGCCAGCGCTCGCCCGGAGACGGGCAGGGCGCGGGATCCTTCCTGCACCAGGGCTTGGCCCAGCGCGCCTTCGAACGCCGGTTCGAGCTGGCCGACTATGTGGTGGTCAAGGACGCCAGCCATGCTCACGGCGTCCTGTCGATCGACCTGGCGCGCGAGGTGCCGGAAGCCTTGAAGCCGAGGCAGATTCCCATTGGCGTCGGCGCGGCCCAGCAGGCGTTGGATCTCAAGCCTGCCAAGGCCCGCAAGGCGGCCTAAAGGAGGCTCGCCATGCGCACGGACTCCCATCTGGCCGATCGGGCGCGGCCCTGGCCTGTGCGGCCTGCGGTCGGCTTTCTCCATCCGTTAGAGGTTCTCAAGGACCAGGATCTCGACCCTGCCGAAAAGCGCGAGATCCTGGCGGCATGGGCCTCGGACGCCAGCGCTGTGGAGCATCGTCCGAGCCAAAGATGGCTCTTGGGAACGCCCGCGCCAGTTCCGCTCAGCGAGGTGTTGTCCGCGCTGAGCCGACTGGATCGCGACGCGCGCCCTTGAGTTGGGGCGGGCGGCCGGCCAGTCGGTGGCCGGCCGCCAACTTGGCCCGCTATTCTGTTCCTACGTTGTGATCATGGCCTGCTTTATCTTTGTCGAGCCGTCGGGCGACGGCTGGATCGTTCGCGGCGATTTCGACGGCAGCCCCCTGGCGTTCGCCACTGGCGCCCGCGCCGAGCAGGCTGCGCGCGATCTTGCCCACCGGTTGGCCGACGCTGGCGAGCCGGTCGTCCTGGAGATCCGCTTGCGCGATGGCGCGCGGGCCGGACGCTTCCTGTTTCCACCGTATGGGGGCGAACCGGGGGCCATTCCGGCGCAGCGCGCCTAGCCGGGCTAGGCTGCGAGGGACGAAGCCGTAGTCCGCATCCGGCGCAGCACCGCCTGCAGGTCGGCGAACGCCAGGGCGAAGGGCGACCCGTTGCGCAGCGCTCTTTGGGCGTCGGTCCATTGCCCGCGATGGATCTGGTCGGCGACCAAGCCAGCCTCTTGGTGGAAGGCGCGATGGGTCTCGAGCAAGTCCAGGAAGGCATGGTTGCCGGCCCAGCGCCTGGCGCCCTCGCCAGGCAAGCAGCAACCGGTCGGACACAGTCTGTCCGAGCGCAGGGCGTTGGGATCGATCGGGTGGCGCTCGGTGATGGCCGCGACGAGCACCGACGCCGAATCCGAGGCGACGGACAAGCCCACCGGCCCGCAAGCCGTCGTGGCGTCGATCGACAAGCACGACGAAAAATCCGGGGACTAGGCGCGCTTGGGGCCGTCCAGAATCTAGGCGGCCATCCGGGTCTTGAACGCGTTGGCGATGGCTCGCTCGTTGATCGGCTTGCCGAAGACTTCTCCGGTCCGGGCCAGCCGATCTTCGGCGTCCGGCTGAACGGTAATGAAAATCATCGGGATCCAGCCATGGGCCCGATGAATCGCCGCCACTGCGGCCGGGCCGGTGCCAGTCGCCAAACCCACGTCGGCGGTGATGAAAGCAGGCCGTCTCTGTCTTGCCGCGTCGATGGCCTCATCCTGCGTCGCCACGACAACGCTGGACGTGGCGCCGTTTTCCTCGAGCAGAAGCTGAAGGTTCATGGCGATGAGCGGATCATCTTCGATGATAAGAACGTGGACCATGTCGCTACCGCCTTTGACTGGACCATAACCCGCCGATAGCATGAATGTTCATTTAATTCGCGGGCATCGTAAAAATAAAACGTACGGTCTTCTGTGTCGAAGTGGCGCGCAATACTCCGCCATGGGCCTTGGCAATCTCAGAGGAGATAAACAAACCTAGGCCCAACCCCTGTTTATTTGGTGTGACGTCGCCGCGAGAGAAGGGCTGGAACAGTCGCTCAAGCGTTGCGGCCGCAATGTCCTCGCCGGGGTTACTCACCGAAAGCTCGAACTCGCCGCGTCTATGCGTCGCCAACACGACAATTGGCCCATCCTTCGCGCCGTGGGTCAGGGCATTGCCTAAGAGGTTGGAGAACAGTTGAGCCAGGCGCGTGATGTCGCAGGCGATCGGATCGGGCACGGCCCAGGTGGTCTGAATCTCGCGATCGGGCCAGGTTGACCGCAATTCGGCCACCACCTGTTCGAGAATCGGTTCGACCCGTTCGGGACGCAGGCGCAGGGCGATGCCCCCGCCCAAGCGGCCGCGGGCGAAATCCAGGACATTGTCGATCAGGCTCGCCATGCGCAGCACCGACTGGTGCATCATCGTGCTGATCGTGCGCGCGCGCTCGTTGGCCGGATCCCGCAGCAGGATGCGGATGCCTGAATCGATCGAAGCCAGCGGATTTCTCAGATCGTGCCCGAGCACGGCGATGAACTGTTCTCGCAGCTCCGAGACGCGACGCTCGTCGAGCAGGGAGGCGGAGGTGTCGTCGTTAAGCTGTCGCAGGGCCGCATCGGTGGCGTGACGCTCGCTGACGTCGCGCAGGATCACGCTGGCGTAGGCCTGGGTCTGGCTCTGCCACCGCGAGGCCGACGCCTCGAGATAGCTGGTCGCGCCATCGGGGCGGCGCACGATCAGTTCCGTGCGCTCATCCTCCACGCGCCCGCCAATGGCGTTGCGCCAGACTTGCTCCCACGCCCGGCCGTCCTCGAACAGGGACGTGACGCTGGCGCCCACCAGACTGACGGCCTCGACGCCAAACTGGCGTCCGGCCGCGGCGTTGACGTGCTGGACGATGCCCGTCTCGTCCACGGTGAGGATGCCGTCGCGGGCGTTGTCGACGACGGCGGCGTAGCGGGCGTTCTGGCGCTCGCGCAACACCCGCTCGCGCTCAGCGGCCACGGTCACGTCGGTGATCTGCACGAAGGTGAGCGCGAAGGGCGGCTCGCCGACCGGGCCGACGACGATGTCGTGCAGCATAGGCCGGTCGGCGCGCGTTCGAAGCGGCAGCAGGCCAGGGTGCAGGGCGTGGCTGAGCAGGCGCGAGGCGCCGCTTTGCGCCGCGTCCCGGGCCGCGCGATCAAGCTTTGAGAGATCCGCGCCGGGGAACAGTTCGCTCAGCGTGTGGCCTAGCGCACGCGCCTCGCTAAGGCCGGTGGCGCCCGCCAGCCAGGCGTTCCAGACGGCCACACGACGCTCGCGGTCGAGGGCCAGCACGCCGACGTTCAAGCTGTTGAGGAGATCCCGATGCATCGCGCAATTAGACCTTGGCCGGCGCGCCGGTCGCGCGGTCGATGAAGTCTCCGATCAGCGCCTTCAGCGCCATCAGCGAGGGCATGTCCATCAAGAAGACGATATATCCGCCGAGCGCGCGACGCCGCATCGAAAAGTCGATGTAGAGCAGCAGCACGACTTCCGTCTCGGCGGCGGGCGACAGCCCCAGGAGCTCGGCCCCATGGCCGCGCACAACGTCAGGCAGGGACATCTTCAGCGTCCGCTCGAGCATGTTCGCCATGGTCGCCAGACAGGCGTTCAGCACCACATTGCCCGTTTCGGCCAAGGCTTCGTGCTCGAGTTCGGCGATGTCTTCCAGCGACAGGTCCGCGCCCGCCACGGCGCGCACCAATTCAAGACTCTTGGTCTCGGGGAAGATCAGCAGGGCCCGGCCGCTAATGTCGCCCTCAAAGCGCTGGTGCACGGCGATCAGGCGGTGCGGATCGCGCGCGGCGAGAAGCGCGGCGGCCTGGGCGCGGGTGACGAGCGCTAGATTCGGCACGGTCAGGTGGACTTGCTCTCCGACCATCGCGGCAAGTCCCGCGGCCGCGCGGCCCACGCCCATATTGACCAGTTCGACCAAGGCGTCGTGTTCGAGCGCGTCGAGCAGATCGTCGACCGGCGTCATTGCGCCGATGCCGCCCAGGACGTGAGCGCCCGCCGCAATGCCATGGCGTTTAGGCGCAACCACCCGGCCCGCGCGCTTAGGTGGTCGCGGGGCTTTGGGTCATGGCCGGCAGCCGGAGAATTGTGCGCGGGCGCGGGAAGGCCGATGGGCTGGCGATGGCGCGTTGCGGCGCCAGGGAGGCGCGGCGCGACCGGACGGTCACGACGGTAAAGGTGTGCATGAGGGGTATTTCCATGATCCGGCCGCCAGGATGGCGCTCCAGGATCGGAAGAAGAAGCCTTGGGCCGCCCGACGGTTCCGGCATCGGGCTGCGTCACGCGGGCCGTGACCTCAACCGCAATGCCGCACCGGAGATGAAGCCGCGCAGCGTGTCCGGCGTCGCGGGCTTGGCCACAAAGGTGACGTCGATGGCGCGCGCGGCGCTTATGATCTCGTCCTGGACATTGGCCGTGGCCAGGGCGAGCGGCATTTTTGGAAATTGTCCGCGCAAGGTTTCGGCCAGCGCCAGACCGTTTTGTCCCGGCATGTTGTAGTCGAGCACAGCCAGATCGATCGCTTCCTGATCAATCGTGGCGAGCGCTTCGACCGCGTCGGCCGCCTCAAGCACGGTCCAGTCTGGCTGCAGGGCGCAGATGGCCTTGCTCAGAACAATGCGCGCAAGCTTGCTGTCGTCGATCACCAGCGCCGTTACCGTCATTTGCGGCCTCTTCGTGGCTCAAGCGCCGTGCGCCGCAAACCATAGACCTCTGAGATGCGATGGCAACAAAGGGCGGACTTCGGCTTTCTTTGAGTGGCGCTTCGAGCGCTTCAGGGTGCATGGGCGTTGGTACCGCAGTCGAGCTAGAGGACGCTCAGCGCCGTGCGCGTGGCGCATCGAACCGTGCTGTCGCGCTGCCTTTGCGCGCGAAGCTCGAAGCGCTGCTGTTGACCGCCGAAGTCGCGTCGGGCGGGGCATGGCCGCCTCGGTGCTGCTCGTCAATGAAACGGGCCAGCGCCTGCGACACGGCGCGGCGCGAACCTGCCGCGGAGCTATTGTGACGCTATCGACGGCGTCTCAATCGGGCCGGCCGGAGGCTGTGGCGCGGCGGCGTTCCTGGGCCACCCCGTCCTAGGCCACCCTGTCCATGTGACTGACGTGGCGCGTGACCCTCTGTGGACCAACTTTCGGCATCTGGCGCTGCGCCACGGGCTGAGGGCCTGTTGGTCCAGGCCGCTCTCGACGCGGCGGCGCGGTCCTCGGTGCGTTCGCGGTCCATCACCATATGCCACGCAGCCCGACGCCGACGGCGTTGGACGCTATCGTGGCCAACGCCGTCGAGGGTGTGATCGTCGAGCACGCTCTTCCCTGCGATTCTGGCTCTCGGCTTGAGCGAGTGTCCCTTCCGTGGGTGATAGCGCCGAACCAGCGCCCGGCCACGAATTGCGAGCCGATCCGCCGCGTCGATTCAAGGGCGGTGTAGACGATCGACTCCCCCAACACACCGGTCGGGTCCTCAAACCCTGACCGTCGCCAACGAAGCAAGCCGTGACGCGCGCCTTCGCTGACGCCGAAACTAAGGACATGGCCGAGAAAACCCTCGGGGCGGCGCCGCCTTGCAAGGCGGCCGTCCCGCCAAGCCTCGCGGCGCCGCTCTCGACGCTACGTACTGTCAGGATGGCCGCTGGATGTTGGGCCCCAGGCTCGAAAGGATCTCCCGGGCGTCATAGGCGCGCGCGTCGCCGACAGGCTTTCGTCCCTTGTGCAGGACGATTTCCGCAAAGGCCTCGAACTTCTCGACCGTTCGCACCCGGGCGCGATCAGCAAAGAAAGGATCGCCCCAGAACGGGTCCCAGCTGCGCCAGCCGCCATAGCCGGAGCCATAGTAGCGCCAAGCCGGGCGCCAGGAGCCATAGCCCGCGCCATAGCCAAAGCCTGGCCGCATGAACGGGTCCTGTTCGATCGTGGTGCGCGCATCGCGGTCGGTTCGCCGGTCGGCGGTCTCGAACCAGTCATAGCCTTGCTGGGTCGTCAGCTCGGCCGCGCGATAGAGCAGGTAGCGCTCGACGGTTTCTCGCGATGTCATCGTGTTGCCCGCGAAGGTCACCCGATAACGGTCTGGCTCCAGGCGCAGATCCGAAAAGCCGCCAGAAGCGGTCTGGCCAGGCCTATTGGGCTGGTAGGGCGTGGCGGTGGCGCAGGCGGTCAGGCCGGCGGCAACAACGAGCATGCCCGCCAGAGCGGCGCGTCTGATCGTCATGAAGAGCTCCTTCAGTCTATACCGCAAGATACGCCCCAGAAGCTCGCCTGGATGCCAAAATCTTTAGGAAAATTATAGTGTTAGGTTGCCGACAGTTTTCGTCCGCCCGGCGCGGCGGCGATTTTGCAGGAGCCGGCGCCGGTTTCCTGCCCGGCTCCGCGGCGCGCCTGCGGCGACCCTCTAGCCATCGTCGACAGAACCTTCAACCGAGTGACAGCAAGCCTTGCAAGGCGCTAAGCTCGGCGGCCGCAGACGGCGCTGAGCTTGGCGATGGCCCGTCAGGCGCTTGCCACCAACGCCACCCAATATGACGCCTGGGCCAATCACGAAGGCGTCGTGGACATCGCCTGGGGAGACGCCGGCGTGCTCACCTGAGCTGGCCCGAAAGGGGCGGGCCGGCTGTCGTCGCCCCGGCCCGGCGCGGCTTTGGATCGCGATTGCTCCAGCGCAGCCTCGCCGCTGAGTTTGGCGGCGCTTGTACGATCGCCTTCTCGTCCGAGGGGGCTGCCAGATCACCGCCGCGCCTTGAGCCTCGCGCCTTCGTGGCGGGAAGCGGCCAAGGACATCCTGGGCCTTGAGGTGCAACGGCTTTTGGCGGCCGGCGTTGGGGTGATCCGAGTCCATGCGAGCATCCCATGAGTGACGTCGTCCTGCCGGCCCCCGGCCTCCACGGCGATGAGCCGGCCGCCTCGACAGCGAAGGGTCGCGCCGACCGCCAGGAATTGGCGTTTGTCGCCGTCGAGCGCACGCGCATGCCGATGGTGATCACCGACGCACAGGCGCCCGACAATCCGATCGTCCTGGCCAACAACGCCTTCCTCGAACTGACCGGCTATGACGCCGATGAAGTCTTGGGCCGCAATTGCCGGTTCCTGCAGGGCCCGGAGACGGCCTCGGGGGCGATTGCTGAAATTCGCACCGCAGTGGCGGCGCAGCAGGAGTGCACGGTCGAACTCCTCAACTACCGCAAGGACGGCACGTCGTTCTGGAACCGCCTGCACCTTAGCCCCGTCCAGGCCGACGATGGTCAACTGCTCTATTTCTTCGCTTCCCAGCTAGACGTCACCGAACGCCGACGCGCGCAGTCCCTGCAGATCGTCGAGCACCGGCTCTTGAGAGAAGTCGATCACCGGGCGATGAACGCCCTGGCGATCGTCCAGGGGATCGTGCGCCTGAGCCGCGCCGACGATCCGGCGCGGTATGCCGCCGCGATCCAGAACCGCGTCCAGGCGCTCGCCACCGCCCATGCCCTGCTCGGGCGCGAGGGATGGCGCGACATCCTGCTTGAGGACCTGCTGAAGGCGCTGGTGGGGCCTGCCGGGCACAGGGTGACCTTGATGGGCCCGCCCTTCCAGGTCGCCGCGACCCTCGTCCAACCGCTGGCGCTCGTGCTGCACGAGATGATCGCCAACGCCTGGCGCCACGGCGCCCTGTCGCAAGGCGCAGGACATGTGAGCGTCACGTGGCGCCACGGCGGCGAGGCCGCACTGGTGCTGTCGTGGGTCGAGACCGGCGGCCCCGAGCCGGCCATCAGTCGCCCCCCCGGCTTTGGCGCGACCATGATCGGCGCCATCATCGAGCGGCAGCTTCGCGGCCAGGCCCAGATGCATTGGCGCTCGGCAGGTCTGGCGGCCCAGTTCACACTTCCGCTCAACGTCGCCGTCGAACCGTTCGAGCTCACCGCGGCAGGTGATCCCAGGCCTTGAGGCTTCGTAAGGGGGCGAGCACACCTCGTCCGCTGCGCCGTACGCGGGGCGCCGAGGCAGCGCCTGTCTCGCCGTGCGAACCGGTTGTCGCGTCCTAGGCTTGATCTTGCCGCAGGGCCGAGAGCAGGCCTTCGATGGAGTAGGGTTTGTGAAGCAGGGCAAAGCCGTGATTGCCCTTCTCCGCCAGGACATGGCTGTAGCCGCTCGTCAGGATGATCTCCAGATCGGGCCACAGGGCGCGGACCTGCTGGGCCAACTCGATGCCGCTCATTCCCGGCATGACGACGTCCGAGAACAGGAGGTCATAGTCGCCCGCGCCCGCTTGCAGAACCGCGAGCGCCTTTGTGGCGTCGCCAACCCAGGTGACGGTCTGGCCAAGCTCGGTCAGAAGCCCCGCCGCAAATCGGCCCACGCCTTCATTGTCCTCGACCAAAAGGATGCGACGCGCCGGTAGGGTTTGGGGCGCCGGCGACGGTGAGGGAAGGGCGGCCTGCGTCGGCGCCTTGGCGCGCGGCAGATAGAGCGTGAAGGTCGTTCCGACCCCCTCCTGGCTTTCGGCGGCGATCTCGCCACGGGACTGCTTGGCGAAGCCGTAGACTTGGCTAAGGCCCAGGCCCGTACCCTTGTCCACGGCCTTGGTGGTGAAGAACGGCTCGAAGATGCGCTGCAGGGTTTGCGGCGACATGCCCACGCCCGTATCGGCGATGCTCAGGGCCACGAACGCGCCGCTGGCGGCGGCGTGCCCGCGCACCGGCGGCACCTGGTCGACCGACGACACCGACACCCGGATCGCGCCGCCCCTGGGCATGGCGTCACGCGCGTTGATGATGACGTTGAGGACGGCCGTCTCGAACTGACTGGGGTCGGCCTCGATCCAGAACGGCTCGTCGGGCAGCGCCATCTGGACATCGACGACCGCGCCGACGGTGGTGGCAATCATCTGCTCCAGGCCGCGAAGACGCGCCCCCGCGTCGAAGACTTCGGGCTGCAGCGGCTGGCGGCGCGCGAACGCGAGCAATTGGCCGGTCAGGACGGCGGCCCGGTTGGCGGTCTCGGCGATGGCCTGGACGTAACGCGCGCGCTTGTCCTCGCTCAGCCCTGGTCGCGTCAGGAAGTCCGCCGAGGCTCGGATGACCGTCAGCAGGTTGTTGAAGTCGTGGGCGACCCCGCCGGTCAGTCGGCCAATGGCTTCCAGCTTCTGGGCCTGGTTGAGCGCCTCGCGGCTGCGTTCCAGCTCTTCCTGGGCCGCCCGCCTTTCGGTGATGTCGCGCGTGACCTTGGCGAAGCCGACATGCTCGCCCGCGTCGTCGAAGATCGGGTCCAGCAGGACGTGCGCCCAGAAAACCTCGCCGGTCTTGCGGACACGTTGGGCTTCACCCTCGAACTTACCGGTGGCGAGCGCCGTGGCCAGGGCGTGGGCCGGCTCACCCCTTGCCTGGTCCTCGGGCGTGTAGAAGGTGGAGAAGTGGCGGCCGATGATCTCGTCGGCGCTGTAACCCTTGATCGCCTCGGCCCCGGCGTTCCAGCTTGAGACCAGACCCTCCTTATCGAGCCGATAGATCGCGTAGTCGCGCACCCCTTGCACCAGCAGGCGAAACTGCTGCTCGCTCTCGAACCGAGCCTGTTCGGCCGCCCGCTTGTCCGAGACGTCGCGCGTGATCTTGGCAAAGCCGATGATCGCGCCGTCCTCGCCCACGACAGGATCGATGACGACGTGGGTCCAGAAGCGCGAGCCATCCTTGCGCACCCGCCAGCCCTCGGCTTCGAAGCGGCCTTCGGAGGTGGCGGTCTCGAGCGCGCGCCTCGGCAGATCGATGGCGCGATCCTCGTCGGTGTAGAACCTGGAGAAATGCTGGCCGATGATCTCGTCGGCCGTATAGCCCTTGAACCGTTCCGCGCCCGGATTCCAGCTGGCGACGTAGCCGAGCGGATCGAGCAGATAGATCGCGTAATCCTTGACCGCTTGGATGAGCAGCTCGAAACGCTCGGCGTGCGCCAGATCGGTCAGGGCTTTGGGACGAATGGCCTTCACCTGCGAGCTCCACGGGCCTTGGACGGGGTCCGGCAGCGTGGGCGATAGCCCCGTAGGCGGTGATGCTATTTGGCCGATTGCCTGGGCGGGTTCAAGGCTTCTCATGCGGGGACGCGCGCGCACGAAGCGCCGCTCGCTCGCTAAGGCGGCTTGGACGCCAGATCGGATCGCTAAAAGGACGCCAGCAGCCCGTGAACTCGGAACGCGGATCGGCGTTTGGACGGGATGACACACCAAACATTCGATATCCCGCTCAACGCCGAACTCATCGATGGCGAAGTCGTGCTGACAGGCCCTGATGGTTTCAACGGGTCCCTGACCTTGGACGCTGCCCGCAAGACCCTCGAGCACTTGCAGCGCGTTCTGACTTCGGGGGACACACCGGCGCAAACCTACCAGAAGCCGCTCGGCTAGGCTCAGACGTCTGGCGACACATACCGCCGCTCGTCGAGGCTAGGAGATGTCGGCCAAACCTGCTGCCCGCAGAGTATGAGCGCCAAAGTCCTTTTGATTTTGGCGCAAGCGCTCAAGGGTGTGGCCGAGGTTTTGGTTGGGCATTCTCGGCTGAAGGTGTTCGCCACCGCTGGAGGCCCGCCAGAGGACGTCGCCGTGCAAGCGACTCACAAGGGGCGGGCCGGCCGGTGCTCGGTGCGGACCATGGCGGGACGCGCCGAAAACCCCGCGAACCATTCGCTCAAGGCTGGACGAGCCCGCCGCCATTCGCGGTCGGGCCAACGAAAATCCAGATAGCCCAGCAGGACGCCCACGGCGATTTCGCCAACGGTGCAGATTTCGGGATCCAGTCGTTCGACGTCCATCGCCTGGAGCGCGGCGGCCAGGGCCTGACGCTGGCGTTCCATGACCGTATCGGATCGCTCGTTTCGCGGTCTATATTCGTCTGCGAAGAGACGGCCGGCGGCGACGGACGCGCCATCGGCCAAGCCTTGAAGGCGCAAGGCGCGCCAGCGGCCAGCGCCGGCGGGCGGGATCAGACGGCGTTCGGGGCCGAGCGCGTCGAAATAATCGCAGATCACCGCGACTCGTAGAGACATTCGCCCTGATCCAGCACCAGGGTCGGGACCTTGGCCAAGGGATTGAGCGCCCGCAGGCGCGTGTTGGTCCAGGGATCGACCTCGATCAGGTCCAACCGGCCTGTCAGTCCCAACTCGTCGGCGGCGACGCGCACCTTCCGCGCGAACGGCGAGGTTGAGGCGTACCAAAGCTGCATGGCGTCCTCTCATCGTGACCTTGGCGGCGGTATATTTAGCCTTGGCTTTCATCGGCGTCAGCGCCCGTTTCAAGGCCTTATTGCTGCACAACGTAAGCTGGGGCGCCCTCAATCCCATGCGCCACCGAGCGGGCCGCACTTGCCAGGCGTGGCGGGCATCGACACCGGTCCGTCCGCCGCGCACGCCAGGACGCTGTTCGCGACTGGCGTCGGCGTTGTGACCCAGGCTACGCCCGATGGTCCGCGGGGATGACGGCGAACGCCTTCCTGTCGATGTTGCCGGGCCCGCCATCGGTGCTGGCGTCGATTACGCAAACTTACGCGGATGCTGGGCCATGTTGCGCTGGCGGACCGGTCACAAAACAACAAGACCCGTCGCGCCGAATGACGGCAAAGCTCTACAGCCCGTTATGGTCGGGACTGGGGAGTGGTCGTGGGATCCTTTACAAAACTTCTGGCCCTGGCGGGCGCCCTGCTGGTGCTCGCCCCACACCATGCCCAAGCACAGGCCAGCGGAGCGCATCAGTTCCAGGCTCCTGGCGCCCGGCTGTGGTACCGGGTGGCGGGCCCTCCCGGCGCCCCGCCCGTGGTCTTCCTGCACGGCGGACCGGGCCAGGGAAGTCAGACCTTCGCCAAGTTCGCCGGCCCAGCGCTCGAGCGCCATCTGCGGATGGTCTATCTGGATCAGCGTGGCAGCGGCCGCTCCGAGCGGCCCGCGGCGGCCTCGGCCTACTCGATCACCCGGATGACGGACGATGTCGAAGCGTTGCGCGTTCAGCTTGGCGCGCAAAGGATCGCCCTCGTTGGCCATTCGTTCGGCACGATCCTCGCCTTGGAATATGCCGCCCGCTATCCGGACCACGTTTCCAGGATGGTCCTCGCCGGCGCGGCGCCGGACATGCCGGCCCTGGCCGATGGGATTTGCGAGCGACTGGCCACCGTCGATCCGGCCGCCTACGCACGCGCGGTTAGCGCGCGATCCAGTGATGACGTCGCGAAATGCAATTTCATAGCCGCCTATCAGGGCGAGGCCAGAAACGCGTTCTTCCATCGGAACATGTACCCTGACCTCAAGATCGGCGCGCTCGTCGACGCTTCCGACCAAGCCGACGGCCTGGGCAACAGCGGCGAGTCGGCCAGCGCTCTGCTCGCCCAGGGCCTGACCGCCTACCGCTTCGATCGGCCGAGTGACATCAAGGCGCCGGTGCTGGTGATCGCCGGCGAGGCTGATTTCCAGACCGTGGAAGCGCCGCAACGCGCCTTGGCCAAGGCTCTGCCCCGCGGGCGAATGCTGACCTACAAGGGCGACGGCCATTTCATGTTTGTCGAAGAGCCGGAGCGTTTCGCCCGCGATGTCGTCGGCTTTCTGACGACTGGCCGCTAAAGTTCGCTCATCGGCGGCCTTGGTGATCGCGTTTGCAGGGGCCCACCCAGGCAGGTGCTCCTAACCGTGAGCGCCTCCGTTCTCCAGGTCGTTTCATGGGACAGGTGAGGCCTTTGCGCGCCTGCAGCGGTCGCTCTGGCGGTCGCGGTTCGACGCGCTTCGGCAGGTCGTGGAAGATCCCCGGGGCTAAAGGACGATCTAGTTCCGACTTTCTGTCCTCGCGACTGAGCGTCCAGTTCGTGGAGGGTGCGACAGGGTCCTCTCCTGGCGCTGCGCTGACAGCGACGCTGACTCGGGGAGGGCTCCTTAGGGGCGTCGAATGGCGAGTGCCTGCGGTTTCGTGCTTGCGGATGCGGTTTGGCGTCCACGCTGGCTGGCGGGGTCACCGGGGCGACGCAAGAGCATTGGCGGCTAGCCTGCATCTATGAGTTCAAGATCCGGAAAGCCGCGTTGCTTAATGGCTTCGTCGCCGGCCTCCCTTCAGGCGCCTCTCTGGAGCGTTGCTGCAGCCCTAAAAGGCCTTCCAGCGGGATGCATCGTTAAGGTTGCTCAACATCGAAGGCGCTAGGCGTCCCCCCAGATCAACAGCTCCAGCAGCTCTCGATCTTTGCAGACCCTTTTCCCCACCACGTAGCTAAACTCCACACCCGTGCCAGACTCCCCATCAGGGTCGTAGTCGGCTGGATCGTCGAGCCACGGATTGGAATAGCCGGAGGTAACGTAGAGCCACGAGGGACGGGTGCGCCCCGCAGAGGTTGGCCATGATGCATTCGGAGGTCGACTGACCGTGCAGCCAAAGCGTTTCCATCACCAGACATTCCGCTGCGCTGATCTTCATGGGCAGTCGCTCGACAACAGACGCCAACTTCTCAACCGGTGGGCGCGCGCAGCCCTGCGTCAACCGCGCCATTTGGGCTCTCCCGTTCGCTCATTTCAAGATTGGAGTGCACGGGCTGGCGTGCGAGACGCCTCTCCCACGGGTTGGCCGACGATCAGTTCGTGGTCCTCCTCCATCGCCAGCTTATCGGATCCAGTCACCAGGACCGTCGTTATCCGTCGCTCTTTCAACGCCGAGAGGATGGCTTTGCGATCGGCCGCATCCAGGCGCCCCATCACATCGTCGATCAGCAGCGCGCCGTAGCCTTCGTACAAGGCACGGGCGATCATCAGCTTCGTGCGCTCGGACGCCGACAGGTTGGCGCCGCCGGGCACGACAAAGGCTTCATAACGCATTGGCACGCTTCTAACGAATTCGTCCAATCGGGCGACCCTGGCACAGTTGATCGCTCTGGCGAGGTCGGGGTCGCGCGCAAAACCGGCGATGTTCTGGAAAAGCGTCCCGGCGAACAGTTCAGCCTCTTGCGAGACATAACCAAACAGCCCTTTGGCAGTGCTGGCCTCGATGCGGATACCGCCCTCGCCTCGCCAACTTATGTCGCCGCGTTGAGGCGACTCGCTGCCGATCATCAACTTCAAAAGAGTTGACTTACCGCTTGAGGGCGCGCCTCGAACCGCGACGCGCTCGCCAGCGGCGATCTTGAGGGTCAGGCCATCGAAGATCTTGGCCTCACCGACGCCATATGAGAAGGCAAGGTCAGTGATCTCGATCGAGACCGCCTCTCGGACAGCCAGGTCTGCGACGTCGGGCGTGGAGTTGGGCTCGGCGAGTACGTGACGCAAGCGCTGTAACTGGCGCGTACGCTTGGGCATACTAGGAAGAAGCATCCAGAGGCGCTGCGTGCAGAATACCAAGATAGCCGTGGCCGCCACGAGGATGGCAGGATGGCGCACAGGCTCAAGGAAACTCAGGGCATGGATCACACCAATCGTCGCGACGCTCACCAGGACCGATGTAGCGCTATCGGTAAGCTCCGCTCTTAATCCCGCAGCGAGCAGAGAGCGCCACGTCGATACCCATGCAACCTCGTCGCCAACTTCGCGCCAAAAGCTCCCCCACCAGCGCGGGCCAGAGGCACCGGATCGGGTGATAGCTTTTTTGAACCGTAGATTAATGTTGTCGATCCGCGGCCGCCGGTCCTTGCGGCGCGCCAGCAAATTAGCCGCTCCTGAAAGTGCCGTAGCGACCGGAAGTGCGATTATGGCGCTTCTCCAGTCGACCATCAGCAAGGCGATCACCCCGCAAATCGCGACGCAAAGGCGGCCGACGATCTCGATCCTCTCCTTCAGAATCTCGAAGCTCGTATCGCCAATCTCGCTCAGCCATTCGATTTGGGACCGATGTCCCTGAACGAGGCGTTCGGCAATGTCGCCCGACCAGATCTGTGTCGCTATGCCCAGCGAAGTGCGCCTGGCCACTCCATTGGCATAGGCGCGGCAAACGATGTGGCTCACTGCGCCAAGCGCCACGAGACCAATGGCGGCGCCGAGCGCGTCCCCTTGCCCACTGCCCGCGATCGCGGCGTCGATGAAAAGCGAAGCCGCCAGCGCCAGGATCGCAGGGATGATGTCCAGGACCCCGAGAAGCACCGCGGGACCAGGCCACGGCCTCCTGAGCGCTCGTCGGGACAAGGACGCGGCCTGGATGGGCTCTGTCCGCCTAGGTGCTAGCGCTGGCGCGGAAAACGACATGACCACGCCGCCATAGAGCTTCTCGAACTCGAACGGCGGCAGGACGCGCCGGCCAAAGGTCGGGTCATGAAATACCACGGCGCGGCGGGACACCTTGCTCACTACGACGAAGTGATTTTGGCGCAGGTGCGCTATGAGGGGCGATCCCAATTGCGCGAGATCCGATATCGGTGCGCGATAAGCCTGAGCTTGAACTCCGAATTCATTCGCCACGCGCAAGATATCGCTAAGGCGAGACCCTCTGGACGAAACACGAAATCTTTTTCTAAGTGCACCATCATCTTCTACTATGCCCTGCTCAGCGAGAACCATCGCCAAACACACGAGCCCGCACTCAGCTATTTCTGCTGAATAGTAGACAGGAAGCTTTGCGCGAGAGGGCATGCTGGGCGAATGTCCAAGAAGTGCTATAGACAGCCTATTGCACAACCCTTGCGCATTGTCATGAAATTCCATACATAAGGTTGCATTTGGGGGCAGTGGCGTGTGGCGACCTGCGGATCGGCGTGGAGAAGATGGAGCCTACCCTGGGACGCGCGGGGCAGATGCCGAGCCCGCGACGGAGCCCAAGCTCCACCTGCCGCCGACCATCAACAAGCTTCTACTAACGTCGCTGTTCGCGGTGGCGATCGCCTGTGGGCTTGCGATTTGCTTCATTCCCTATCCGAAGAAAGTGGAAGCCAGAGGCTCCATCGGACCGGTGGGCGGCGCCCTCAGCTTACGCGCGCCCAGCGCCGGCGTCGTTAGCGAGGTCCTCGTCGCCGAAGGGCAAACCGTTCGCCAGGGCGCGCCCATCCTCAAGTTGTCGCTTGACCAGGATCTTCTCGATGGCGCGCGCGGCGAACTCGAGGCCCGCGTCGCCAACGCCGAGAGCGTT
Source organism: Caulobacter sp. GW821-FHT11E11 (assembly GCF_058808315.1). Classification (NCBI taxonomy): domain Bacteria; kingdom Pseudomonadati; phylum Pseudomonadota; class Alphaproteobacteria; order Caulobacterales; family Caulobacteraceae; genus Caulobacter; species Caulobacter sp. GW821-FHT11E11. The sequence continues at coordinate 237,259 of NZ_JBXARO010000008.1, read as the reverse complement.
GCGGAACGCCAGAAGCTAGATGTCGAGTATGTCGCCCTCAGCCATCAAGTCGGTCAAACGCGTGAAGCGCAAAGCCAGGCGTTGCGCCTGGTAGGGCTGCTCGACCAGCGCGAGACCATCGCCCTGGAGCAGGTCAAGCGCAACCGCGAGACGCTCGAAAAGGGGCGCTCGGCCTTCGAGCTCAAGTATGTCTCCGGCAATCAATGGCGACTGTGGCAGGCGGCCCTTGCACAGTCGGAAACGACGCTCCTTGAAGTTCGGGAGCAGCGCTCGCGGGCCCTCTTCGATTTGACGGCCGCGCGCCAGGAAGGCCGCAGACTTGAAGCGCAGATGAGCGGGCAGGCTGCGGATTTGCGCCTGCTCGACGCCAAGCATGATCAACGGAAACTGGAGATCGAGAAGGGGCGGCGCCAGTTGATCCTCGCTCCGCGCGAGGCCCGGGTGTCGAGCATTACCGCCAATCCAGGGTCATCGGTGGCGGAAGGCGAGCAAGTCGCGGTGTTGGCGCCCGACCATGCCCCGCTGGCGGCCGAGCTTTGGCTGGACGCAAGGGCGATCGGCTTCGTCGAAGTCGGGCGTTCTGTGGTCCTGATGTACGACGCCTTTCCGTATCAGAAGTACGGCAGCGGCCATGGAAGGGTTCTGTATGTGTCCCGCGCGCCGACCTCCCCGCCGCCCCCCCTGAGCACGAGTCTTCCGTCAGCCTACAAGGTGGTTGTGAGCGTCGAGAGCGCGACGGTTGCAGCAGCAGGAAGGCGCTGGCCCATTCCCTACGGCAGCACCCTGACGGCGAAAATCATCCTCGAGAACAAGAGCGTCGCGGCGCACCTCTTTTCGCCCCTGCACGATCAATGAGTCACATGCGCCGACCGACCGAAGCTTCGACGAAAGCAGTCTCTGTCATCAGCATATTGCGCCGCACGCCGGCTCTGAAATCCTATTTGATGCAGTCCATCGCCCTGTCGTTCCTGGTGCAGGTTCAAGTGGCGGTGTTCCCGCTATTTGCAGGGATCATTATCGACGACGTCATCCCCGTTGGCGACGTCAACCTGTTGTACCTCGCCACGTTTGGTTTTTGCGCGCTGCTCCTAGTGTCGGGATTTTCCGGTCTGGTCCGGAGCTTCGCGGTCTCACGCGTGAGCTCAACGATCTGGTGGCACCTTTCAAAGGACGTCTTCGCGTCCACGATCCGCCTACCCTTGCGCTGGTTTCATTCCAAGCCGCAGGCGGACGTTCTTCAAGTATTCTCGGCCGTTGATCAGACCCGGCTCTTGATGACGAGCCTGATAACAGCGGTTGTCGTCGATGGCCTGCTGGTGATCGTCAGCCTTGCCATGCTGCTCTTTGTATCGCCTGTCCTCGCCGCGATCTCCTTTCTGCTTTTGGCCACCTATGTCGGCATTCGCCTGGTCGGAATTCCAGTCATCCGACGCCGGCAGACAGCGGCAATCGAGGCCTCGGTTAAGGAAAGCTCCCATCGCATGGAAGCGGTGCGCGCCATTCAAACCATTCGGGCATTGGGGGGGGAGCGCGCCAAGGAGGCGGTTTGGACAGGCGCGTTGTCGGAAAGCATACGGGCCGCCGCGCTGGTTTCGGACACCACGAGCGTCTTCTCCTCGCTTCAATCAACCGCCATGCAGGTGATCGGGCTGGTGACCTATTTCGCAGCGGCAACGCTGGTACTAGGGGGGGACTTGAGTGTCGGGGCGATGATCGCCGCGATCGCCTATCAGGCCCAGTTCACACAACGGGCGTCCTTCCTGTTCGAGCAATACGCCAGTTGGAAAAACATCGACGCCCATGTCAGTCGAATTGAAGAGGTGTTTCGCACGACCCCGGAAGCGAATGGCGCGCACACCGTCGCCCATGTTCGCGGCGACCTGGATGTCATCGGACTAGGATTCCGATACGGTCCCGAGGATCCCGCGATCCTCACAGACGTAAACTTTACGGCGCGTTCCGGAGAGGTCGTCGCCATCGTTGGCGTATCAGGCGCCGGCAAGACAACACTCTCAAAGATCATTGGTGGACTCTATGAGCCGAGCGAGGGCCGCGTCTTGCTTGATGGCGTGCCTCTGAACGACTGGGACCGCGCCACGCTGCGCGTCGCCATCGGGATCGTTCTGCAGGACGACGAGATATTTGCGGGTACAATACAGCAGAACGTCAGCTTCTTCGCCGAAAGCCCGTCGACGAGTGATGTATGGACGGCGCTCGCGTTGGCCGGCCTGGCCGAAGAGGTTGCTCGCCTCCCTCTGCGGGAGAGCTCTCAGGTCGGAGACATGGGCAACGCGCTATCTGGCGGGCAACGACAGCGCCTTCAGCTGGCGCGGCTGTTCTACCGCAAGCCTCGGGTGATGATTCTAGATGAGGCCACAGCGCATCTCGACGTCGACAACGAGGCCGGCATTTTGCATTCGATACGGAAATCCGAAGCGCTTGTCTTCCTCATCGCCCATCGCCCCGAGACCATCCGGTCAGCCGATAGGGTTTTGCGTGTGGATGGTTCTGGCAAAGTCGTTGAGATACAGCATGCAGATGCTGTCCGACAGCTTCACGGCGCCTAAGGTCAGGCCTCGCAGATCGGCTGCATTTGCCCACTGTGACAAACTTTGGCTGGCGGCGGGACGGCCCACCGCCCGCCCAGCGCAAGTCGCCTAAGATGACGCAATGGCTGCCGGAGTACGCTCCTGCGCGCGATTGTCAGTTGCCGCGCGACCTGCCAGCGCGGCGAGCATTCTTGCAGCCGCGACAGTGATGGACAGATTTAGATGCTCCTCCATCCACATCCATTGCCCCTCGGGATTGCACTCGAAGAACACACTTTGCCCCTCCGGCGTAATGGCCAAGTCCATAGCGCCGAAGTCTAGATTTGCGAGCTGCATGTACCGCGTGATAGCGCTGCGAATCTCGTCATCAAGCTCATAGCGGCTGTAGATCTCACTCCGATGCTGGGCCTTGCGCCAATCCAGCTTCGAAATCTTGATCGCTTGGGAATCAATTTTTACGGCCGTGACTTCGCTTCCGCAAATCGTGACTCGAAGCTCAAACGCCTTTTCAATCTTCTCTTGAAAGATACCTGGTGCGATATCGGCCAGTTCGCTCGCCAAAAGGTCATCCGTTCTCAAGATCGCAGGCGGCGGATTGCCGATCCCTGTTATCGCTTCCCCGGACAAGGGTTTGTAGAGCACGCTTTCGCCGAATGTGGCGCGAACCGCCTGCAGATCGTTACCTATGACGGTGAGCGGGATATGGAATCCGGCCTCCTTTGCGAGGCCAAGCTGGATCGGTTTCAGGCCCGCAAAGGCCGTCGTCGTACCAGGGTTGATCAATCTCACATGCGGGTGCTTGAGAAGCGCCGCCTGTACGGCCATCCGAAACATCGCCCATTCCGCCTTCCAGAACTTGGCGGTCTGGTATTGCTCCAGCGTGTTGGCGTCGATGATCTCACCCCAGAGCCACTCCTGACGCACATCGCCTGCCGGGCGCTTTTGACGGTTCCAGATTGCTACACCGTCCAATCCACCGATAAAGTCGATCAGAGGCCAGACGTCGTCCTGACGGTCTGCAAAGCTCATTGAGGCTTGGCCTCGATAGATGTCGAACACATTGGTCTGGATGCCGACGGCGTGCAGTTGCGTCACGACCCGTTCGATATGCGGTTCATGCATTTGGCCGAATATAACAACTCCAAGCTGCATATACAGGCTCCCATATTCAGCCATTCGCGGCGCTACGGTACTCGCGCAGACCGCGATCACCCGTAACCTTAGGGAGATCACTTACAGGTTGTCTAAGGAATTTTTCGATTCTAAGGTGTATTCGTCTCACTTATGAGACGCACCTTTAGGAGACGGAAATGCATCAGGCCAAAACGCTGCCGCAACTCGCTCGCGAGGCGTTCTTGACGACGATGACGATCGAGGAACTCGAAGAAATCTCGGGCGCCGGCCCCTGCGCGCCGACCGAAACCTGCGGTAGCGGCGGCTGCAATAACGACGGTACGGACAGCCCGGACAACGGCTTCCCGGAGTGCACCTAAAGTCTATCGGCCGGCGTGGGCGTCCGCGCCGGCCACCTTCGCAACACACTTTTTTAGAGAGCTACGAATGTCCCATTTGAAGGTCGTGCTGGACAGCGGGCGCACGGTCGACATCAACGGAAAAATGCTTGGCGATGTGCACGCCCTCCTCAAGACATGCTCAAATACGGTTGAGGTGGATAAGGTCCTCAATGGGTTTGCCGAGGATGTTCTCAAAGTCGGAGATGGGATCGAGAGAGCTCCTGACGACGTCAAAAGCATCATCTCGCTTGTTAGGCCAGCACCGGCCGACGTCGTTGCGAAACGACTAGAGATCTGTGGAGCTTGCCCGCATTCGCGCAGGATTTCTTCCCCCATCGATCTGGGGATGCGCTGCCTGAAATGTGGCTGCTTGATGAGCCTCAAAGCTAGGCTTTCGTTTTCCCGCTGCCCGATCGGCCACTTCGATCCCGTTTGACATCCAGGCGCCACGCCCCGCGCCAGCAACCTTGCAAGCGCACTGGAAGGCGTGCGATCGCAAGGCATTGACCGTAAAGAGTAGCGAGCTATTCGACATCTCCGCTCTATACGAGAATTTCAGCATATTGGGCCGGTAGTGTTGATTGACGAGACTTCGCGCGAGCGGGCTCAAATGCTTTGCGCGCCGTGACGCAGTAGGAGTTTGCATGCTGTTAGCTTTGGCTGCGATCACTATGAGCGCCTTGCTGACTCAAGGCGATCCGATCGCCGCCGACACCCTCCAAGGCTGCGTAGGGTCCAAGTCCCTGGCCGCGCCCATAGAGAAGATCGCGCGGCTCAAAGCCAGTTCGTCACCCGATGCTTGGTTACTCGCTTGCCGCGAAGCGCGACAGGCCGAACAACTCAGACGCACGATCGTAGCGCAAGCCCTCTCAGGCGATGGCACGCCCCCTGCTGGCTACGAAAGCACCCGCCGATACGCTCAGCTTTCGTCGAATGCGGCCTCACCCGAAGCTGCTGAGCTCTTTCGGCGAGTGGCCCACGACTCGGCGGCCAGAAACAGCCTGCCTCGCAGCGCGCGCGGCGTGTTTGCTCCAGGTATCACGCCGCTCGGCGAACTGCTGCTCATGGGATTGATCAGCAACGCGGCCTTAGAATCGGACAGGGACAACACCGCCTGGCTCAAGGCCACGCTTCAGTCGCGCGGATGGTTCACCATCAGCAGAGACGGCGCGGACGCCGATATCGCCGCCTGGACGATTGTACAGCACAGCGACGCCGACCGCGACTTCCAGAAGGCTGCGATCGATATGATCGAGCCCCTGGTTGAAAGCGGAGAGAGTGCCCGGAACCGCTTTCCTTATTTGTTTGATCGATGGGCGGCTGGCGCCGGACATCCCCTTCGCTTCGGTCTCCAGGGAAGTTGCGTGGTCAAAGGCCAGTGGGAGCCTTTCCCAATTGCGGACCGCGAGTCCGTTGATGAGCGTAGGAGCGCCTTTGGTCTGGAAGCGCTGGCCCAACAGATCGAGACCTCCTCGCGCCGGTGCTAAAGCTTTAGTCGGCCTGCATTGCCTCTCTGGCGCGCTCGCGGATACGATTTTCCAAAAAATCGTAGATGCGCAGAATCGAAGGCGAGGATAATGGCCTCGGCGTCAAGCGCCTCATAGCTCTCGTCGGGCGCGGCGAAGGCGCTGGCGAGCTCTGCTTTCAGCCGCGCGAAGGCTGCTGCCTCGGCGTCGTTCTTATCGCGGCGGATGAAGTCACGCACATATTCGCTGACGTTTTTCATAGGCCCCGCCTTCGCTCACCTGAGCGGTGACGTAATCGCCAAGCGACCCGCTGACACGAACTTGAGGGTGAGGGTTCGGGCCACGCGGTGATCCTCCACGCCCCCCCATCATCTTATGGAATATCGTGGACAGCAGAAGGCCCATGGTGACGCCGCCGTCTGCCTGGACAGGCAGCCCGGGAGACGTCGGAATGGCGAGCAAGGGATGGTCAGGAGTCCTGCGGTTCGACAGTTGAGCCGGAACGGCGAGGTCTTCACGGGCGAGACCGTGCATGACGAGGTTCACGCCTGGACGCGTTAGGCCAGGTGTGGGCGGAAAACTACAAAGGCCAGGATCAAGCCTCCCGCCAGGGCGACGACGGTAGCTAGGCCTGCCCAGCCGATCGGCGTCAACAAGCGGGCGGTGGGGCGCGAACGAGAAGGCATGGGCGCAGGTTAAGGCGCCGCTCGTGGTCGCGCTAGGCGTCGCCGCGCCGCGCCCACCATTCGCCATAGGGCGTGGTCCTGGCCATGTGGCGATTGAGATCGGGCGCGCCATCGGTCCACCAGACCGGACCGCGCTCGCCGAGACCAACCTTGGCGGAGTGGACTTTGGCGCGGGCGGCCGAAAGGGCGGCTTCATCGCCTGAGGCCAGAGCGTCGCGAACCGCCCGGCGGGCGGCCATCAGGCCATCGACGAAGCCCTGGCGAACCTCGGGCGCGAGGTCGGGATTGCTCCGTCGCCACAGCCGACCGCGCACGACGATGTAGCGCCCATCCGGTGTAACCAACGGCGCGGTCATCGATCGATCTCGATCCAGGTCGGGGCGTGATCGCTCGCGCCGTTTAGACCGCGCACCCAGCGGTCGACCCCGCCGCCCCGAAGGTCAGCGACGAGATTGGGCGAAACCAGGAGATGGTCGATGCGCAGACCCTTGTCCCTTGGCCAGCGCTCGCGGAGATACGACCAGAATGCCCAAGGGGCGTCGGTCGGATGCAGCGCGCGCAAGGCGTCGGTCCAGCCCTGATCGAGCACGCCTTGGAAGGCCGCGCGGCTTTCTGGGCGGAGCAGAGCGTCGCCGCCGTACGAATGGTTGGGATAGATGTCGGCTTCGGTCGGCACGACGTTGTAGTCGCCGGCCAGGACGACGGGTGCGCCGGTCGCCAGCAGGGCCTGGGCATGAAGCGATAGAGCCTCGAACCAGGCCAGTTTGTAGTCGAACTTGGGTCCTGGGACGGGGTTGCCGTTGGGCAGATAGAGGCAGCCGACCAGCACGCCGTTCACCGCCGCCTCGATGTAGCGCGACTGGGATGGATCGGGCTCGCCTGGCAGAGCCGCGCGGGTCAGGACGGGCGTCATGCCGCGGGCCAGGATCGCCACCCCGTTCCAGGTCCGCTGGCCTTTCCAGACCGCGCCATAGCCCATCTGCTCCAGGGCCTCGGCGGGAAAGCGGCCTTGCTCGGTCTTCAGTTCCTGCAGGCAGACGATGTCGGGCTGGGCGTCGTCCAGCCATTCCAGCAGCGGGTCGAAGCGCTTGCGCACGTCGTTGATGTTGTAGGTGGCGATCCGCACACCGCCTCAACCGCTGCCGTCACGACTGCGTTCCGCTGTGGCGGAACAGATTGGCTGGCCTGAGGATTCGTCTTTTGAAAGGGAGACGCAACCGATGTCCAAACGTGAACTCATCGAGCCCACCCCTGGCGACAAGCGCTATCTCCGCCGGGACGATCAAGGCCATTTTTCCGAGGAGGTCGACGTCGGCAAGGCTTCGGCCGCCGACCAGCGTCGTCACTCCAACCATGACGCCGGTCCGGGCCAAGGCGACAAGGGCGACCGTCAAAAACACTAGCCCTGTCGGAACCGCGCCCCGCGGCAGATCGCTTAATAGCTGTCCGCCGCGTAGCGTTTTGGCGGACGGGGGCCGGCTCGTGTGCACGCCCTCTTGCGCCCGCGGGCCGGCCGACCTCTGGCGTTGCGACCCGGCCCATCCCATATCCTGACCATGCCCAAACATGTCGCGGCCCTGGCCGCCCAGTCGCTGCTCGTCGAAGACGACGCGCTTCGCATCGGCGTGGTCGTCGATCTCGACGACGTCCTTCAGCGGCGCGAAGCCCTTCTGGCCTACGCCGAGGCGTCCCGGCCCGTCCTGACCTATCGTTTCATTTTTCCCGAGGGAGCTGGCGTCACAGCGTTGGGGCCGTCGGGCGAGAAGCGCGACGCCCGCGCCCAGCTGGAGCTGATCGTCGGTCTCACGGGCGGAAGCCTCGTGAAGAGCCATCAGGGCCTGGGCGCGCGGATTCCCAAGATATCCGCCGCGCGCTTCGAGATGATGGCCGGGCCGTTGATCGAAGCCTTCCTGGTCTCCTTGGACCTGGGCGACGCCAGCCCCTGATACGAAAACGCCGCCCGGAATGTCCGACGGCGTGGCGTTATCCGATCTGTTTGATGACCATCTCGCGCAGCCGGACGCGCGGCGCGGGTTGGGCATGCGAGCCGCCGATCGGCGGTCTCGCGGGCCTTCGTCGTAAACATGTCTTTTCCAAATCAAGGCGTGAGCCCTAGCCCCGGCCAAGCCACTGAGGTCGAGATGAACCCGCCGATGGCGCTGCAATGGCAGCGGCTGCGCGGGGCGTACGCCAAGCGGTACGATGGGCCGTTCAACAAGCGTGGCGCGGACTTGCGGGGGCGATCGGCCACGGCTCAAGGCCTGGCTCAGCAGAAATTTCGGCTGCGCTTGGCCCAGGCGAGATCGCCCGCGTCGGCCCCTCGATCCTGCAGGCTCGAGAGCACCGCCCCGAGGTCATGAAGCTTGTAGGCGACGAGGTGAACGACATCGCCCTCGCGCTGAATATAACCCTCCACGCCGAGCAGGTGCGCCGATAGCGCAACCCTTCGCTGCTTCTCGTAGAGCGTTTTCCAGATGACGAGATTGGACACCCCGCTCTCGTCCTCGATGGTCATGAACATCACGCCCTTGGCCGTGCCGGGCATCTGGCGCACGAGCACGAGGCCGGCCGTCTTGATGAACTGGCGATCGCGCCCGCTGGCGGCGGCCTGGCACGGCCGATAGCCCTGGCCGGCGAGGTCCTCGCGCAGCAAGGCCAGCGGATGGCGGCGCAAGGACAGGCCGACATGGCCGTAGTCCTCGACGATCTCCCGGCCCTCGGTCATGGCCTTGAGGTTCGGCGCCGGCTCGTTCAGGTCCGAAGCATCGGGTCGATCGAAGAGGGGCAGGGCGACATCGCGCAGACCCTTGATCTTCCAGCCGGCTTCGCGACGGGCCAGGCCAAGGCTTGGGCGGAAGGCGTCGGCTTCGGCGAGGCGCGACAGGGCGCCGGGGCCAATCTGAGCGCGACGCCAGACATCATCGACCGCACGGTAGGGTTCTTCGGCGCGGGCCAGGACCAGGCGGGCGGCGTCGACCTCGGCCAGCTTACCGACCATGCGCAGGCCCAGGCGCAGAGCCAGGGCGCCATCGGCCGTCTCTTCGAGCGTGCAATCCCAGCGCGAGGCGTTGACGCAGATCGGCCGCACCTCGACCCCGTGCTCGATGGCGTCGCGAACGATCTGGGCCGGCTGGTAGAAGCCCATCGGCTGGCTGTTGAGCAGGGCCGCGCAGAAGACCTCCGGATGGTGGCATTTAAGCCAGGACGAGGCGTAGGCCAGGAGCGCGAAGCTGGCCGCGTGGCTTTCGGGAAAGCCGTAAGACCCGAAACCTTCCAGCTGATTGAAGGTCTGCTCGGCGAAGTCCTGCGGATAGCCGCGCGCGACCATGCCGCCCACCAGCTTGTCCTTGAAGTGACTGACCCCGCCGGTGAACTTGAAGGTGGCCATGGCGCGGCGCAGCTGATCGGCCTCGCCGGGCGTGAAGCCGGCGCACTCGATGGCCACCCGCATGGCCTGCTCCTGGAAGAGCGGCACGCCCAGGGTCTTGCCCAGCACCTTCTCCAGCTCGGGCTTGGGATAGCTCACCGGCTCCTTGCCTTCACGCCGCCGCAGGTAGGGATGGACCATGTCGCCCTGGATCGGGCCGGGGCGCACGATCGCCACCTCGATGACCAGGTCGTAGAAGCTGCGGGGTTTTAGGCGCGGCAGCATGGCCATCTGCGCGCGGCTTTCGATCTGAAAGACGCCCAGGGTATCGGCCCGGCGGATCATCGCGTAGGTGCGCGGATCCTCCGGCGGAATGGTCGCAAGATCGAGCGCTATGCCTTTGGCGTCTTTCAGCAAATCAAGGCCGCGCTTGAGGCAGGTCATCATGCCCAGACCCAGGACGTCGACCTTCATGAACTTCAGCGCGTCAATGTCGTCCTTGTCCCACTCGATGATCTGTCGACCTTCCATCCGGGCCGGCTCGATCGGGACCAGTTCGTCGAGCCGATCGTGCGTGAGGACGAAGCCGCCGGGGTGCTGGGAAAAATGGCGGGGCGTGTTCAGCAGTACCTGGGCCAGCTCCAGGGTCAGGCGCAGGCGGCGGTCGGAGAGGTCCAGGCCCATGTCGCGCGCGTGCTTTTCCTCAATGTCCTCGCGAGAAAAGCTCCAGATCTGGCTGGAAAGGCCCTTGGTCATGTCCTCGGGCAAGCCCAGCACCTTGCCGACGTCACGCACGGCGCCGCGCGGCCGAAACCGCTGCACGACGGCGACGATGGCCGAGCGATGCCGGCCGTAGGTCTCGAAGATCCACTGCATCACCGTCTCGCGGCGGGCATGCTCGAAGTCGACATCGATGTCGGGCGGCTCGTCGCGTTCGGCCGAGACGAAGCGCTCGAACAAAAGATCGTTGCGTTCGGGGTCAATGCTGGTGATGCCCAGCACGTAGCAGACGGCCGAGTTGGCGGCCGAGCCGCGGCCCTGGCAGAGGATGTCCTGACTCTTGGAGTATCGGACGATCGAATTGACGGTCAGGAAGTAGGGCGCATAGCCCAGCTGGCCGATCAGCCTTAGCTCGTGGTCGAGGATCTTGCGCACCTCCGGCGTCACGCCATCGGGAAAGCGCTGGGCCGCGCCCTCCCAGGTCAGGCGCTCCAAGGTCTCCTGGGCCGTCTCGCCGTCGGCGACCACTTCGCGCGGGTACTGGTAGCTGAGTTCGGAGAGCGAGAAGCGGCAGCGGGCGGCGATCGCCACCGAAGCGGCGACGGCGTCGCGGTGGCGGGGGAAGAGGCGCTGGATCTCGGCCGGCGCCTTCAGATAGCGATCTGCGTGGCGGTCGCGCTTGAACCCCACGTCGTCGATCGTGGTCCCTTCGCGAATGCAGGTGACGACGTCTTGCAGCAGGCGCCGATCCTTCTCGTGAAAGAGGACGCGATTGGTGACCACCGGCGTGACCCCGGCGGCGTGCGCCATCTGCTCCAGGTCGTGGAGGCGTAGGGCGTCGCCAGGGCGTCGGCGCAAGGTGAGGGCGACATGGGCGTCGGCGCCGAAGATCGCCGCGAGTTTGCCAAGCTGCCGGGCCGTGATCTCGTCGGCGTCTTCAGGGATGAGGATGGCGACCAGGCCTTCGGCGTGGGTGGCCAGATCGGTAAGGTCGAGGTGGCACTCGCCTTTGCCGGCCCGGCTCTTGCCCAGCGACAACATGCGCGAGAGGCGGCTGTAGGCCGGGCGGTCGGTGGGCAGCACCACCACGCTCATGCCGTCCCGCAGCACCAGCTCGCAGCCGACGATCAGCCGAACCCCGGTCTCCTTGGCCGCGATGTGGGCGCGGACAAGACCGGCCAGGCTGTTGCGATCGCAGATGGCCAGGGCCCGATAGCCGAGTCGCGCGGCCTCGTCGAACAGCTCACCGGGGGATGAAGCGCCGCGCAGCAAAGAGAAGTGCGAGGCGCACTGCAGCTCGACATAATCGCCAAGATCTTCAAGAGCTTGCATGATCAAGCTCATCCGAACACGCCCTGGATGAACCAGCGATGGGTGCCGGTGGCCGGGTCCTCGCCGTCGCCATCGCGATAGATCCAGTAGCGCTCGCCGCCTTCGTCCTCGATCTGGAAGTAGTCGCGCGAGCGGGCCAGTTCGGCGTCGGCTTTCCACCACTCGCCAAACACCCGCTCGGGGCCATCGGCCCGGCGCACGCGCCGGCGCACGCCGCGCCAGGTGAAGGCGGCCGGCGGCTGGTCGGGCAGCAGGGCCACCGTCTCAATGAGCTCAGGACGTGGAAAGACCCGCGTGGGCCGTGGCCAGTCGACCGGCCAGGAGAAGGCGGCCGGCGTCTCGGCGGCGGGGACCTTGCGCACGCTCCGCTCGGGAATGTCGCTTTCGGCGCTGGCCAGGCGATAGACCGCGTCGGCGCCCAGGCGCACCCGAAGCGTGTCGATCAGGCCGGACAGATCGGCGCGGCGCTTGCCGCCTAAAGCATCATCCTGGCTATAGGCCAGCGGCTCGGCGCCGGGCGCGGCCAGCACCATCTTGTCGACGCCAAACCCCGGATCGACCTTTTCGAGCTTTTCGCACAGCAGCTTGGCCAGGCGCCGCGCATCACGGGCCGGCGCGGACAGGCCGATCCGTGCGCTCTCGACCCGATTGTCGACCCGGTAGAACCAGGCGTCGATCGTCTTGGCCCCGAGGCTGGCGGATTCGAGGACGGCGCAGAGTTCGACGGTCAGCGCGGTCAGATAGCGGGCCATGGTCTCGGGCGCGCCGATCGGCTCGGCGAAGATCTTGGCCGCGCGCGGCGTCTGCGGCGCGAACACCGGCTCGATCGGCTCGCGCTCGCGAGCGTGGGCCTGATCGAGGCGACGGATCGGCTCCAGGCCGAAGCGATGGGCCAGGGGGCCTTTGGCTGTGGCCTCGAGTTCGCCGATGGTGTCGAAGCCCGGCTTGGCCAGGGCCTGAACCGTTTCGGGCGGCAGGCGAAGGGCGGCGACCGGCAGGTCCTTGAGCTGCCGGCCCAGTTCGCCCGGCGGGACCGCGAATACCGAGCGCCGCGAATAGCGGGCCAGGGCATGGGCGCCGCCCCAGCTGTCGGCGATCGCGACCGTGGCTGTATAGCCCGCCTTGCCCAGGCGCCGGCGAAGGTCGATCAGCATCTTCTCCTCGCCGCCGAAGAGATGGGTGCAGCCAGTGGCGTCGATGACTAGGCCATCGGGCGGATCGGCCGCGACGGTCGGCGAGTAGAGGCGTTGGGCCCAAACCGCCAGGCGCTGCAGGGCGGCATTGTCGCCCTCGGTGTCTAAGTCCTGCAGGACAAGGCCCGGGATCATGGCCGTGGCGTGGGCGACGGCTTGGCCCAGACGCAGGCCGGTCTTGGCGGCGGCCAGGTTCATGTGCGCGATCGCGCGCCGGCGACCGATGCGTCCGACCATGATGATCGGGACGTCAGGCGATGGCGCGCTCTTGCCCTGCAAGCGGGCCAGCCGGTCGGTGGGCCAGCGGGGCAGGAAGACGGAGATGACCCTTTGCGTCACAGGCTTCTAGCTCGATGTCGAAGGCTTCGCCCGCCTTGCAGCGGAGGAGTTCCAGGAACCAGCGGGGACGACCCACGCCGGGAACGGACGACGGAAGCGGCGAGGAGGGCAGGGGCGAGACCCGCCACCGCGTCTCGGCCGCCGTCGGCTGGCCAAGATCGGCCGCGTCGGCGATCCGCCGCCATCTTCGCACCGCGATGGCGATCTGGCCGCTCTTCTCGGCCGCCAGCTGCAGGCGCCGCGACGCGGTCATCGAGAGCTTGCCGACCTCGCCGATCACGCCCGCCAAGCCCGGCCAGCGCAGGCCTTCCTCCATCGCCGCCAGCACGCCGGCCTCGTCGCCGGCGTCGGCGAAGATCAGCCGGTGGGGCGGCAGGCCCGCCTGGGCCAGGGACGGGGCGAAGAGGTCGGCCTGGCGGCGGCACCACAGGACCTCGCCCTGCGCGCGGGCCAGGATCCCAGCGGCGAACCGCGCGGCCGTGGCGCCGTAGAGCGCTTCCTCCGCCCCGCCGGCCACCTCGTGCAGTGCGCCGAGCGTCAGGCCGCCGCCAGGCAGGCGCGCGTCGAGCGGTGTCACACCGAACGGCAACACCGCGCGGCTGACACGGCCCTGGGTTTCCAGGGCGCGGACCTTGCGGCGGAGCGCGTTGAGCGCGTCGGGTGGCGGGGAAGGGGTGATTGTCTGGGCCATGGCGGGAGAACGAGTATGTTCCACCTTTGTTCTCTGCTTGACCGTGGAGTCAACGGGGCAAAGGGTGCAGCGCAGCGGCGCCACGGCCACGGCTCAATCGCCGCAAGGGTTTGAGCGGAATCAGAATTTTTCGGCGGCGACCGAAGCTGACGTAAGCGCGGCCAGACGCGGCGCCGCCTGTGGTCGCCAAGCGCAGTCGTGCGCGCTAGGGTGGCGTGGGGAGGCCAGGGGGTGGACGAGGACGGGCAAGACGATAAGCGCCCGCCGCTGGGCGAATGGCATGGCTGGGCCGTGTGCCTGGCCGGCGCGGTCATGCCCACCGTGGTGCTGACCAGCATCGTCCAGGCCTTCGAGAAGACCTCGCCGGCCTTCGTTCCCGCGCTTTTCATCGGGCTTTTCATCCTGGCCGTGATCGTGATCCGGCCCTGGACGATGCGCTAGACGGGCAGGGCCGCCTGGACGGCCAAGGGCCTGGCTTCGAAACTGGACACCGTGACGCCCAACAGCCGCACGCCGGTTCGCAAGGGATAGACCGACCGGACCAGATCCTGGGCGACCAGGCGCAGGGTCGCCGCATCGGCAATGACGTCTGGCAAAGACCGGCGGCGGGTGGCCTGCTCGAAGTCGGCGTATTTGATCTTCACCGTCGCGGTGCGGCCGAAGGCCTGGGCCTTCTCGCACCAGGCGAACACCTTGTCGGCGAGGGCGGCGATCTCGGCTTCGATGCGCTCGGTATCGAGAAGATCGGTCTCGAAGGTGGTCTCCGAGCCGGACGATTTACGGGCTCGATCGGGATTAACCGGCCGCTCGTCGATCCCGCGGGCGATGCCGTAGAACCACGCGCCGCTGCTATGGAAGTGATGGACCAGGAATTCCAGGCTCTGGCGATACAGGTCCTCACCGGTCTCGATCCCCAGCGCTTTCATCTTGCGTTCGGTGACCTCGCCCACGCCGTAGAACCGGCCGATCGGCAAGGTGGCGACAAAGGCCTCACCCTGGCCCGGCGCCACCAGGAACTGGCCGTTGGGCTTGTTCTGGTCACTGGCCATCTTGGCCAGGAACTTGTTGTAGGAAATGCCCGCCGAAGCCGTCAGGCCGGTCTGCGACAAGATACGCGCGCGGATCTGGCGGGCCGTTTCCGTGGCGCTGCCGACGCTGGCCTTATCGGTGGTGACGTCGAGATAGGCCTCATCCAGCGACAGCGGCTCGATGAGGTCGGTGAAATCGGCGAAGATCTCGTGGATCTGCCGAGAGACCGCCCGATAGACCTCAAAGCGAGGCGGGACGAAGGTGAGCTGCGGGCACTTTCGCAACGCCGTCGTCGAGGGCATCGCTGAGCGGACGCCAAACTGGCGCGCCTCGTAGCTGGCGGCGGCGACGACTCCATGTCCCCAGCTATTTAGCAGTCTGTGAACAGAACGGGAACTCTACGCTTGCCGCGAACTCGGATCGGGCCGACAAAGCCCTGACTGCGGCGAGCCGCCGCAGGGGCGCGTGTGGCAAGTCGCGCCATGTTGGGCGCGAGCGGGAGGAAGTTCAGTGTCGCGTATCGAGGGTGAGTTTTTGACCCTGGCCCTGGAGGTGGGTCTCGCCGAGACCATCGCCCAAACGCTGCGCGAGATCGATCAGGCGATCGCCGAGCTTCCGCCGACCGAACCCGCAACGCGTTACCGCAAGCGCTTGGAGGATCAGCGCATCAGTCTGCGGAATCCGACCTTGCGAACAACCGCAGCGCTGGTGGTCGCGATGTGCGTGAAGGACCCGTCCCTAACGCCGAGAATTCGCAAGGCCTTCGCGCAGTTGGTCGAGCGTCATCACGACCTGATCTGGCTCTACCCCCAGCTTCCGTCCGATCCCAAGCCTGCCCAGCTTCGGCGCGCGAGCTAGCCCGGCCCGGCGTGGAGGCTCGTCGCCCGCCCAGCATGGCGCGCATGGAGGAGGGAGAGGGTTTCAGGCGCCGGTCAATCCGGCGCGACGCTTGAACGCCCGCCCGGACAGCGGCTGTTCCCAATCGGAATAGGTTATCGCAGTTGGCTGTTCTCGCCGCCGCGCCGGTTGGCGCCGCCGATGACGATGCGCTTGTCACGCCCGACCTGGCGCGCCAGGCCGATGCGAACGCCGGGAAGGGCCCGTCGCCGCGCCTCGGGAATAAGGCCCGCCGGGGCCGGGGCGCTGCCTGAGCCGCCTTGGTCCTGGACGCGAATGTGTGGCGGTGTTCACACCCCAAGCAGCGGAGACAGCAGCCGCATCGCGCCGCGCCACCGAGCGCCATGTTCAACGGCGATCAGGCACGCGCACGGGCCCTCGTCGGTGACGCGAAGGGCATGGTCGGCGCCCTTGTCGCCGCCGACGAAGTCGCCGGTTTGATGCAGGCTCCCGTCCACGACCGAGCCCATCAGCACTTGGAAATATTCCTGGCCAAGATGACGGTGGGCCGGGATCGCGGTCCCGGCCGGCGCCCGAAGGATATAGGCGCGCCAGGTGTCGCGGCGCGCGCGACGGACGGGCGCAACCCAGTAGTCGGCGCTGATAAAGCGACGGGCGTGCAGGCCCTGGCGGATAATCGCAGCGGGCAGGGGCGTGTCGCCGAGACTGGGTTTGCTGGGCGTGGGGGCGTCCAGCGCGGCGAGCGCCCGGTCCAGGGCTTCGGCGCGCAGGGGCGCGTCTGGAAGATCCGCCAACGCGCGGCCATGCACGGCCTCGAGCCGCGCTCCCTTGGCCGTGCAGGCAGGACAGCCTTCGATGTGGCTTTCGACGAGCAGGGCCGGCGCGAGAGGAAGTGTCCCTGCCGCGAAGCGCTCGATCAGTTCGGGGGAGGGATGACTCTGCAAAGCTTACTCACTGAGCGTCACCCTCAAGCGCGCCGCCGCTCGGCGCAGCCGCGACTTCACCGTCCCCAAGGGAAGATTCAGTCGCCGGGCAATCTCAGAATGGGGACTGTCGGCGTAATAGGCCAGCCTGACGACGGCAATTTGATCGTCAGGGAGCGCGTTCAGCGCGCCGTGCAGGCGTCGCGCGTCGTCGGCGCTAAGGATCTGCTCTTCAGGATCGACCGGCGGCGAGGACGGCTGGACCTCAAGGCCAGATTGCCGCGCGGCCTTGCGATACCGGTCGATCCGCAGGTTGCGGGCGATCGCGTATATCCAGCCCCAGGGCTCGCACTTGGCCGGATCGAACTGTTCGGCGCAGCGCCAGACCCGAAGGAGGGTTTCCTGGCTGAGGTCCTCGGCCTCACCGTCCTCGAAGCCATTGCGCAGGAAATAGCTCTTCAGCTTGGGCGCGAACCGTCGAAACAGCTTGGCGAAGGCCGAACGATCGCCGGTCTCGGCGATGCTGGCGATCCAGTGGCTCGGATCATCCGCGCAGGACGCGGTTGGGATGCGGTTTGGGAGCGGCATGGATCCGAGCGGCAAGGCGTCTTGGCGACGCACTGGATCATCAACCCATCACGGAGAACTCCGTTCGATTTGTGCGGAGAAATATCTTCATTTGATGTGATCCAAATTGAGTATTGCGGCGTACACAGCAAAGTATAAGTCTATTTTGGAGTGTCGAATTAACGACGTTAAGTTATTGCCGGTTAAAATAAATCAGTAGAATGATGACATATTACTGAATTGGCAGAAACCTTTATGAGGGCGCTGAGTTTGTTTGCTGTCGGCGCAAGTCGACCCCGCCCTATTCAATCCAGGAGAAATCTCAGTGCGTAATTACCTTCTGACCGGCGCGGCCGCGCTGACCTTGATCGCCGCGCCCGCCTTCGCTCAAATCAGCAGCGGCAATGGCTCGAACCTGCTGGGCCGCGGCGGCTCCAGCACCGCCCAGCAAAACAGCTCGACCAACAACTCGCAAAGCTCCAAGTCGAGCGACGCCTGGAAGAACAACGTCCAGAACCGCGAGACCAACAAGACCGGCGACAGCTGGCGCGACAGCAACACCAATCTCCGCGACACCACGCTCGGCGGCATTCACGCCGATCCGCAGATCGGCACGTACAAGGACACCTCGAGCACCAACGGATCGACCAGCAACAACGCCGGCGGCAACTCGGGCGCCAACTCGGCGTCGAACAACAGCTCCGACGCCTCGTCGAGCGGCCTGCACATCGGCGTGCCGATCAGCACCGACAGCACCACGATCGGCGGCGTCCAGCGCCAGAGCGCCAGCGGCGAAAGCCACAACAATTCGACCAAGTCGTCGAGCGACCGCAGCGCGGGCCGGTCTTCGATGACCAACCGCTCCAACAGCGGCAGCCAGCAAAACTCGTCGTCCTCGACGCCGCGTTAAGCCACGGCAGGGGCGCGGCCACGCCGCGCCCTTCCTTCCCGCAAGACCCTCTTATTTCTCTCCGCAGACTTCGACAGGCCGCTCGGAAACGAGCGGCTTTTCTTTTGCGGTGATCGGGGCGGCGCCGCCGGCATGAAAAAGCGCCCGGCCAGGGGCCAGGCGCTCGATCGCTGCGTCAGGGCCAGAGCCTACCAGACGGTCTTGAGCGACACCACGCCGCGCCAGGGACGACCATCGAGGAAGGCGATGTCGTTGGACAGCGCCTTGGCGGCCTCGACCTGAACGATGGCCTTGTCGCGCACCCGCACGCGCACGCCCGCGCCGGCCGAGCGCAGGTCGGCATGCGATCCGGCATAGCCCAAGCGGCCCTTGTACCAAACCTTGCCGCCATCGACGAACGTGTAGGCTTCAGAGCCGGCGAACCCCTTGGGCGGCTTGGCCGGGACGAAGGCCAGTTCGGCCGATCCCGCTACGCCCTTGTCGCCGGCGATTACCGACGCCTCATAACCGCGGCCAAACTCATCGCCGCCGATGGCGAACTGCTCGGTGCCGGGCAGGCGGTTTCCGGTGGTCTGGCCGGCTGCATTGAGGCGCAGGGCGCCTTGTTTGCCCAGGCTGAAGGCCGCGCCGCCCCGGACGTTGAGCTTACGGAAATCCAGCTTCGCCAGCAGCGGGTCGGTCTGCGCGCCAAGGCCGTCGATACCCTGGCTGACCGTGGCGCTGACGTACCAGAGACGCCGGTCAGTCTGGGCGCTGGTCGACAGCGCCAGACGCGCCGCGCGCGTCTTGTCGTTGGCGAAGGTGTAGCCCAGGAACGCGTTGTCGCTGTCGATCCCGTCCATGGAGATGTTGACGTAGGTGTCGCGCTCATAGCCGCGACGCAGGGGATAGGACAACTGGACGCCCCCGGACTTGGCGTGGCCCACGAGCCCGCCGACCTTGGGCCGCGTCTTCAGGTAGCCGGCGTTGACGCCCAGGGTCAGGCCATCGTCACCGAGCGGCGTGGTGTGTGAAAGCGAATAGGACTGGAAACGGTCGATGTCGGTCGGGACGGCCACCGAGAACCGTGTCTGGTCGCCAGACCGCACCAGGCTGTTGAGATAGAGGTCGGCCTGGACCTGGGTTCTGCCCAGGTAGGCCGTCCCCCGATTGTTGACCGACAGGGCCACTTGAACGGGCTTGGGCGTCAGCTTCAACTTCAACCGCACGCCGTCATCGCCGACGCCGTTCTCCAGCGCGATCTCGTTGCTCATCCCCGGCAGGTCGCGGATCAGCGAGATGTAGCGTTCGAGCGTGGCGCGGCGAAGCGGCCGATCGGCCTTGAGGCGGGCCAGGTAGCGGTCGGCCTGCGCGCGGCTCTTGGCGTTGGGCGCCTCGACCACCGTCTCGGCGATGTAGCCCTCCAGGGCGCGCAGGCGAAGGACGCCGTCCGTGAACACCTGGTCTGGCGCGACGACCGTGTAGATCGCATAGCCGCGCTGCTCGTAGGCGGCGGCCAGGGCGTTGGTGATCTTGACCAGGTCGCGCGTGTCGACGGTCTTGCCAACGAACGGCCGCCAGGCCGCTTCGATGACGGCGGGCGGCAAGGTCGAGGCCTCCAGCCGCACCTCACGCAGGACGAAGGGCGCCACGGGTGTCGAGCGGACGCGGCCGCGCGGGACCTTGGGCCCCGGCGTTGGCCGGGCGCGGGTCACGCGCGGGTTCTGGTCAGGCCGGTTTTGCGGGACCACGCGGGTCGTGCTGGTCTGGGCATGGACCGTCAGCGGCAGGGCGAGCATCGCCACCGTGGCCATCAGCAGGGAAGAGGCGCGCATGTCGTCTTTCTCAGTTGCCCAGGAGGCCCGGCAGAACCGGCGGCTTGGGGGCGGTGGGCAGCAGGGGCAGCAGGGTCTGCAGCGGCGTCGTGCCCGGCACGCCGAGCACCGGCGGCAGCAGGGGCGCGCCGCCGACCGGCGCTGTGATCGGGCCGTTTGGCGTGGTGGCCCCGACCGTGGCGTTGATCAGTGACTGGGTGGCGGCCGTGGCCGGATTCGCCACCGTGCCCACGCTCGCCGAAAGGTTTGGCGTAACGCCCAGGACATTTGGGCCGACGGCGCTCGCGCCGAGCAAGGCCGCGCGTGAACCATTCAAGGCCAGCAGCGGCCCGCCCAAGGCCGCGTTGACGTTGGCGGAGGCCAGGCCGGTCGTCAGCCCGACCGAGGTGTTCGCACCGTTCAAGAGGCCGACATTGATATCGACATCGGCGCTCGCCGCGCCGGTGCTCAACAGCGGCCGCGGGCCTGATCCGCCGGCGTTCAAGGTCGGCGGCGCCAGGTTGCGCCCGCCGGTCAGAAGCACATTGCCGCTGGCGGTCAGCAGACCCGGGGCGTCGCGCTCGAAAGCGGTGTCGGCGTAAAAGCCATCGTCTTCGGCTAAGGCTTCGCCATTGTCCGAAGCGCCTCCAGAACCGGCCACGAAACTGCCCTGGCCTGTGGCGCACGCGCCCAGGCAAAGCATGGACAGAAGGCACGCCGCCAGCGACGTGCGACGACTGACAAGAACGCCCATTTTCCAGCCTTGAACGGAGTTTATCGAGTAGGGGTAATGGCGGCTGCGATAGGCAGTTCCGCGCCCAAAAATCTTTGCGACAGGGGTGATCCAACCCCTCTAGACGATCGTATGCGCCCTCGCTCCAAGGCCTTGAGCGCACACGGCGGCCAGGCGGCGACGTCGGTCGGCGCGGCGATCCGGCGCTGGATGACCCCGCACCCGGCGAGCCCGCCTTAAGTCGCCCTTGCCCCGCGTCGCAGGTTTCGGCGCCGGGACGTGCAGACGATGGCGCGTGGAACGTCGTCGCGCGCTCATCGTTGAAGGGCCACCCCATTTGACGGAGACGCCGACCGATGGTCCGACCCACCCTGCTGGCCGCCGCCGCGCTTGCGGCCCTATCCCTCGCCGCCTGCCAGAAGAAAGACGCCGCGCCCGCGCCTGCTGATCCGGGAACGTCCAACGCCGCCGTCAACGCCGCCCAGGATGCGGCCTCGACGGCCGTCGGCTCTGCCGCGGCCGTGACCGGGCCTGCCTCGACTGACGCTTTTGTCGCCAACGCCGCCATCAGCGACATGTACGAGATCCAGGCCGGGCAGATCGCCCAGGTCAAGGGCCAGTCGGCGGCCGTCAAGGCGTTTGGCAAGCAGATGGTCACCGACCACACCGCGCTGTCCAACGCCATGAAGCCGCTGGTGATCGCCGCGGGCAAGACCGCGCCCAGCGGTCTCGACGAGCGTCGCAAGGGCCTGATCGACAACCTCAACGCCGCCGCTCCAGCCGACTTCGACAAGGTCTACGTCACCCAGCAGCAAGCCGCCCACAACGAGGCCCTGACCCTGATGCAGGGCTATGCCGACAACGGCGACGATGCAGGCCTGAAGGCTGGCGCGGCCAAGGCCCTGCCCAAGATCAAGGCCCACCTCGAACACGTCCAGGGCCTGGCTTCGGACGCTCACTAGTCTTCTTTAGAAAGGGAGCGCCCAATGGGTCTTTTCTCCAAGATCGTCGACAAGATCTTCCACCACGACAAGGCCGCGCCCGCGGCCCCAGCCCCGGTTGGCGCGGCGCCGTCCGCGCCGCAAGCGAGCGCTCCAGCGCCGCAGGCCGCCGCGCCGACCCCGGCCCCCGCGCCGGTCGACGTCGAAGCTGTCCTGGTCTCGATGGCCGAGATCGACGGTGGAGGCGGCAATTGGCGCACCTCGATCGTTGATCTCCTGAAACTCCTGAAACTCGACTCGAGCCTGGAGGCGCGCAAGGAGCTCGCCGATGAACTGGGCGTCCATGCCGGCGAGCCTGGCAGCGCCGAACAGAACATCGCCCTGCACCAGGCGGTAATGAAGAAACTGGCCGACAATGGCGGGCAGGTGCCCGACAGCCTTTACCGCTAGGTCGGCGGCGCGCTGGCCCAGGCCCTGGGCCAGCGCAGGCCGGGCTGCGGCAGGCGCAGCGCCGGGCCGGTTCGGCGACGGCAGGGGGGCGTCATGGCGGACACCATGGGCGCCGGGCCCGGACTATCTGAAACTGGAAAGGATCCCCGGCGCTTCGTCGGCGATCTCGCGCGCGAGAAAGCCCAGCGTGCCGATGGTGGCGGCCAGGCGAGCGCCGGCCTCGCCGTGGACGAAGACGCCCCAGGCCGCCGCCTCGAACGGCGCCACGCCGCGCGCCAGCAGCCCGGCGATCAATCCGCCCAGAACATCGCCCGATCCTGAGACACCGAGCCCCGGACCGCCGCCCGCATAGCGGCCGGCGCGGCCGTCGGGATGCAGGACGTGGGTGATCGCGCCCTTCATTACGACAACGGCCTGGAAGCGGCCCGCCGCCTGCCGGCCGGCCGCCAGCGGATCCTCATCGATCTTGTCCTTCTCCCAGCCCAGGAGCTTGGCCATCTCCCCGGCGTTGGGCGTGAGGATCCGGCCAGGGTGGGGAGGCGCCTGCGCGATTGCGTCGAGAGCGCCCGCGTCGACGACGACCGCCCGGCTGCTCGCGTTCTCCAGCAGCGTCTTCGCCATGCCCGCGCGGTCGTCCATCATGCCCGGACCGATCAGCAGGGCGTCGCAACGGGAGGCGTTCTTGATCACGACATCGACGGCTTCATTGCTTGCGTGTCCGGCCGCGTCCCTGGGCAAGGCCAGCACGCGCGCCTCCGGCAGCGCGACGCTCACCGCCGCGACGGCGAGCTCGGCGACGGCGACCTGCAGCTTTCCAGCGCCCGCCCGCAAGGCGGCGACGCCAGCCAGCATCGCGGCGCCAGCCAGTTCGGTCTCACCGCCGATCACCAGGACCTGCCCGCGCTCTGCCTTACCGCCATCACCCGGCCGGGGAAGGCCATGGGCGCGCATCCAGGCCGCATCGAGCGTTTCGGACGCGCTCATCGCGCCGCCACGTTGGCGTCG
This sequence comes from Caulobacter sp. GW821-FHT11E11, assembly GCF_058808315.1. Taxonomy (NCBI): domain Bacteria; kingdom Pseudomonadati; phylum Pseudomonadota; class Alphaproteobacteria; order Caulobacterales; family Caulobacteraceae; genus Caulobacter; species Caulobacter sp. GW821-FHT11E11. Next base: position 214,193 of record NZ_JBXARO010000008.1, on the reverse strand, counting down.
GGCTCGGCGGTCACAGGCGCGGCCTGCGCCTCGAGCGGCGCGGTGAAATTGTACTGCGTGAGCACAAGTTCGCCTTCAGGGCCCTTGGCAGGATCGAAGCGGTATTCGGTGACCCCGCAGTTGGCGATGTCGGCCTCTCGGTCGATGGCCAGGATCTGCGCTTCGGTCAGTCCCTCGAGCAGGTAGCGCAGGCAAAGCACGACGACCTGGTGGGCGACGATCAGGACCCGGTCTCCGCGGTGATGCAGGCTCAGCGTATCGACCACGCTGCGCAGGCGCAGGATGACGTCGCACCAGCTCTCGCCGCCTGGCGGGCGGTGATAGAACTTGCCCAGAAGGCGGCGAAATTCTGATTGTTCGGGAAACTGCGTTTCGATGCCCCGATGGGTCAGGCGGTCGAGGATGCCGAACTCCTTCTCGCGCAGCCGCTCGTCGATGCAGAACTTGCGGGTAGGCTCGGCTAGCCCCGCAGCGTCGCGGATGGCCTCGCTCGTCTGGATGGCGCGCAGGTAGGGCGAGCTCATCAGGACGCAGGGGCGCTCCTGGGCGGGCTGGCTGGCGAACCATCGCCCTAGGGCGGCGGCTTGCTCATGGCCCAAGTCGCTGAGCGCCACGTCCATGTCACGGTCGGCGATGTCGATGCGGCTCATCCCGGCCGCATCGGCCGCGTCGCGGGCGACATTGCCCGCGCTTTGGCCGTGACGGACGATCCACAATCGGCTTGGCCAGCGCTGTTCCATGCCTGGATCAACTCGCGATCGCCCCACTTAGTTCTGCGTCTTGCGTCCCGGCGGCTCGGAACCAACCCCAGACAGCATCCGCTTGATGGAGGTCCGCTGCGTAGCGTTCCGGCGGACGGGAGCCGGCCCGCCGCCGTCCTCTATCGAGCGCGGGCCGGCGACGTCTCGCGCCCGTTCAGGGACCACCATGGCCAAGAGATCGTCCCGCCCCCAGCCGGCGACGCCGAGCCTGTTCGACGATGATCCCGGGTTCGTGGCGAGCAGCGCCAGCCCGGACGACATCGCCGCCCGCCGCGAACGCTTCTGCCGCCACGCCGCCGCGGCCAGTCGCGTTGCCACCTACGAGTTTCATTTCCCGCCCGGCGCGTTGGCGCGCACGCTCAATGATCCGGCCGTCTTGCGCAGTGCGCGTGACCAGCTGCACGTCGTTGTCTCGATGACCGGCGGAGCGCTGGGTAAGTTCCCTAGCGGGCTCAGCGCCCGCGTGCCGACTGCCGCCGCCGTTCGCTTTGAGGCCCTGGCGCGGCTGGTGATCGAGGATTTCCTTGTCGGCTACGACAGAGGCGACGCCGCTAGCCCGCCCTCGGATAGATAGCGACTTCGGACGGCCCGGGCTGCCCGGTGAGCTCGGGCGAGTCCATCAATTGAAGGGCGCGTTGGTCCCGAAGTCTTCCCATGGAACCGCGCGGCGGGTTGGGTGGCTATGTCAGGCGAATGGAGCCGCCGATGCCCGACGACAAAACCGACCGTGGGCCCCCGGACCGCAGCCGCGTCAGCCTCAGCCAGGACGACGAGGTGCGCTTCTGGACCGCTGAACTCGGCGTAACGCGCGAAATCCTCGGGGAAGCGGTCGCCGCAGCGGGCCCCAGCATCGAGAAGGTTCGGCAGTATCTGGCGAGCGGAAGCTAGGGATGGCCCTGGCTCACCCCCGCTCGCGACGCCACCAAGGGCGCACAGGCGCGGGCGCGGGCCATGCCCTGCACGGGCCACTTGCCCAAACTGACAGCCGGTGACCGCGCCATTCGTATCGGGTGCGCACGACCACGCTCGTCGTCCTCGTCTCTAACGCCATCGGAATCCATCCATGCTCCGGACGACCCTTGCGCCCGACCGCCAAGCCAAGATGGAAGAGGAGGCCCAGCGACGTTCTTCGTCGCGCCTGGACCTATCTTCGGCGGCGACAGCACGCGATCACGGCCCAGCGCGACCCATATGGCCCTCTCACGGTCGGTGAGCTGATCCTGCAGCTTCCTCGCTTCGATCCCGACATGCGAGTCGTCATGCCTGGAGAAGTGCAGGTCTGGACGGAAGTCCATGAGGCCCACCTGGACATATTCGCGCCGGAAAGGACGAGTCCCCAGACCCTTGAGATCGCCGACGACGGCGACCCAGACGCCATCTTGATGGTCCGGCTATTTGGGTCTCCAGACCACGACTGATTTTGGCCGGGCCAGAGGCGAGCCTGCCGGCGCGATGGCCATTTGCGCGCTCGCCGGATCAAGGCGCGGCAAGGTGAGAGGCTTAACCGTCACGACGGCAAATCACGCAGACTGCGCGAGCGCTCGACTCGGCTTTGCCAATGTCGCGTTCCGGAGGTACGCCAACGCCAGCAATTGGCGCCATCCAGCCGACCACCAGACCTTGGAGTCGGCAGGGGGAGGGTGGTTGTCGGACCTTGGCGGCCTTTTCGGAGCAGTTATGCTGCCGGCCATGATGAAAGTCGCGCCAGCCTATCTCGACAGCATATTCGAAGCCGCAGACTACGATGGCCTTGCCTGGATCTCATCAATGATCTGTGCGGCAGACAGCTTCCAGCCCAGGCATGCGACCTATGGCATTTCGCAGCCTCTCTTTGTGCTTGTCGAAGGGCTCTTGTGGTTCGCTCAAGGCGCTCGCTCTGGCGTTTGCACATATTTTGAAGCGACGCCCGTGCAGCGTCGGCAAGCCATGTTGCACGCCCTTGACCATGAGGCGGCGCCGGATGGCTTTTTGGCCAACTACAGGTTCGGGGCAGAAGCGTGCGAGGATCCCGCGCAAGCGTCGAGCCTCAACAACTGGATCGACCGAAACGACGACGCCAACACCAAATATCTGTGGGGCCTGGCGCGGTTGCACCGGTCCGAGATTGAAGCTCTTGTCGCTGAGAGCTGACCTTCGAACTGTCCGTCTTGGGACGTGAACGGTCATGGCGCCGGCGCTGGAACAAGCCCGACCGACGTCGGCACTTCGGGCTGGCGCCAACGACCGTTCCCGGCCCTGTGCCGTCCTTGGGAGAGCCCACTATTCAGGCGACCCAGAGGCACACCAAGACAGCTACGGCGATGACTTCTGTGGGCATGCCACCGCCGTCAGCAGAGGTTCGCCAATCTGACTAGACTTGCTGAGCGTGACCCGGTCACGTTCGATGATCGCCTCCAGCCAGTCCAACGATGAGCCCCACGGCGCCAGGCCGCGAGCGTCGGCGGCGGCGCGGCCATAGGGCCGCGCCGCCGCATAGGCCGTGAGCTTCCAGTCGTCCTCAGTGAGATCGGGCGAGAGCGCTAGGCGGGTCATCCAGTCGCGGTCCAGGTCGTCGCCATACTGGGCGAACGTCGCCACGACTAGTTTGCGGCGTTCGGGACTCTGGCAGATCACCTTAGCCAGCAGGGCGTCGCGGACCTCACCGAAGCCCAGCACCGCGACCTGTACGGGCAGCGCAGCCGGATCGGTGTCGGTGTCCGGCTCGGCCTTGGCCCAGGCCGCGCGCTTGGCTTCATCGGTCAGCTCCCCCTTGGCCCAATCCATCACCGCCTGATCATGGTTCGCCGCCAGAATACGGGTGCGCTCGGGACTTACGCGGTAGTCGATCGAAGGAATCGCCGCGACTGCATTGCTGTAGGCGCCGCCGTAGCCGACATCGCCACGACCGCGCATGAATCGGATCAGGTCAAGCGCCAGAAGGGGCCAAGCGGCCGCGACATAGGGATCGGAGCGCCAACGGGCGGTGGAGTCGTCCTCGCTGTAATCGGGCCCCTGCTGGACCGCGCCGATGGTCGTCAGGAGCTCGCCAGCGTCCTCGGGCGTGGCGCGCGCCAGCGCCGCCAAGGCTCGAGTCTCAATCAGGCCGTAAGCTCGGCGGTATTGACCGTTGTTAGCCATGAACATGATGGCCGCCTCCAGATCGGCGATTGTGATCGACGGCCGCTGCAGCAACTCGTCGAACACCGGCGCGGCGGCGGCATGCTGTTCGCTGGCGAGCACTGTGAGCAGCAGGTCGCGATACTTCCGGGCCCGCTCCGCTCTAAACGGGGCCGGCGCGAGTAGGCTGGCGAAGGCGGCGTCGGGCGTCTTGAAGTCGCGCTCATCCATCACGTAGCGGGGCGTGCGGCCCGCTTCGACGGCGCGATAGGCCTCCACGAGGTCGGAAGTGGGTTTGGTCGGTGAGACCGCCACCAGATAGCGCATGGCATCGATGGCCTCAGCGTCGCGGACGGCGGAGCGAGGCTGGGCCATCAGGGTCTTCAGCCGCTGCATCATCGCCGCGGACCACCGCTCTGGTGGTCGGCTGGTCTGGATGGAGAGATAAGCGCGCACGGTCTTCATCCAGGCCGAGGCCTCGCCCGCATAGTCTTCGGCCACGGGTGTGAACGGCGGGTCCGCGACGCGATAGGCCCCGTCCGAGCCCCGATCCAGGAAGAGCACGTAGCGCGAGCCGGCGGTGAAGGTTTGACGGATGCATGCGCCCGTCATGCTATCGGGGTGCGGTTCGCCAACGGCTTTGGGGTCGCTGGGCGCGACTTTACCGATGACGCCCCAGGGTTCAATCCGGTGGGGCAGGGGTCCCTTGATCGAAAAATCCGCCTGGAACGTCGCGGCTCGGCCGCGACCATAATCCAGCGGCCCGCCAGAGCCGGCGCGGGCCACCACGACCGCGTCGGCGATCTGCAACAGTTCGAAGCTGGTCGGACGGATGTAGCCTGAGACCGGGGAACAGGCCCAGGCCGCGGCCGGCGCGCCAAGGACCATGACGAGGCAAGGCCGGCGAGCGGAGTGGAAAGCTTGGCGATGTTCATGAGCCAGATTGGGCGGATCCAGCGCGAGCGATCAAGCGCCCCCGTATAGCGAGAAAGAGCCTTCGAATTTCGGCAGACTCAAGAGCGAAGGGAGCTCAATTGGCAGCGGAGACCACCATCTTAAGCTCATGGTGGGAGCTATCCAGCTAAAGAACTCCAATTTCCAAACTACCTCTAGTTACGCAGATCAATCTTTAGTAGCAATTCAATATCGGTGTTGCCTGTTGAGTTGACGACAATGAGTTTGAGATGGGCGTCGAGCCTTCTTTCGCCCGCGCTTCGCCGGGTCGCGTCGGGGGCCTATCTTGATTTGTTGGGACTGCCTGATCGGGTCAGAAAACCGGACCGCTGGCAGGAGCCTTGGCAGATCGTCCACAATGTCGGCGGCGGGGACTTCTCGGCGGCTGGCCGTCAGAACCTCGAACTTTTGATCGAGCACGCGGGTCTGGCACCGTCCATGCGCGTTCTCGATATCGGCTGTGGCACGGGCCGAATGGCTATGCCGCTTCTGAATTTTCTCGACAAAGGATCTGGCTATGTCGGCTTTGACGTGTCGCTCGCGGCTATCAAAGCTTGCCAACGACGGGTCGGCGCCCGGCGATCCGACTTTCGCTTCGTCCACGTCGATGTTCGAAACACCGAATATCGGTCTTCCGGTGCTATTGAAGAAACCGAACTTGTCTTTCCTGCGACGGACAACGAAATCGACGTTGCCATGGCGATATCTGTTTTCAGCCATATGCGGCTCCCACCCATCCGCCACTACCTCAGGGAGACCTATCGGCTACTCAAGCCTGGCGGCCGGTTCATGTTCACTGCCTTCGCGCTGACGCCCGAACGCGTGGCCATGATCGACGAGGGCTGTTCGAACCTAGGTTTCAGACCTTGGCAACAGGGATCAATGGTGATGGACGTCCGATCGCCGGAGCGCGCGATCGCCCATCCGCTTGACGCGCTAGAGTCCGCAGTGCTGCAGGCTGGCTTCAGCCTGCCCAAGAGCGTTTTGTACGGATGTTGGCTGCCGCCTAGCCGATACGCGGGTGGCCAGGATCTTTTCGTGGCGGTCAAGCCGCCTACCGATTCCTCACCGAATTGAAGTCGCTTTTGCCATCGCCGTAGATGAAGCTATCGCGATAGCTTCATGACCAATCCCTTTGAGGCTCTTTTCCGCCGTCAATGACGTCAGCGACGTCCGCAACCGGGCAGTTCGTCAAATGTCCGGTTTCAGGGCGCGGGACTGATTTCCCATCCCGACCCTGCGCGGACGTCATGATGGTCAGTTCTGAAGTTCGAGCCCGGGCTTTAGGTGATTAAGCCGCTCCATCACAGCCTGCGTTCCGCCAATCAAGCCCAATCGCCCGATATCGATCGGCTTCCCGCTATTCAATTTGAGCAGAAGCATCCCGCCTTTCGCCTCAATACCTTTCAGCGCGGAGAACGGAACGTTTCGTGCCGGGAGAGCTGCTACGACAAGCCTGTCGCCTTTCAGCGCTATGCATACGAACCGGTGACGAGCCAGGATAACGAAATGGGTCAGCACACAGATGATCAATAGCGGGCTAGCGACGTAAGCCGCCACGATCCAGAGCCATAGGCGCTTGGCCATCCAAGGTCGTTCTGACGTATCGAACCCGTTGTGCACCGAGAACAGGATAAAGCCAGCAGCTAACGCGATCAGGCAAAACGATGCCGCACCAACTGCCCAAGGGGCCTTTCGCGCAATGACAACGGGATCGCTCATTGCGGCCAAGCTATCGCCAACGCTGAGGCTAGCCAATGGCTGCTTTCCACCCTCAACCGACATCGCCGTCGGCGGCTTCGCGCGCACGCCTTTCGGTCGACACGGATCGTCATCGATGGCGACGAGATTGCGCTTCAGATCGCCAGCGCCCACTCAGAGTTCTCACAGGCCTTACGTATCAGCGCACGCTTTTCTACGAAATTCTGCCCGGCGTTACCTGGGCGCGCTTGCCGGGTTTTCCCCGCAAGCGGCTTTGGCGTCATCGCGCTTGCGGGCCATGGCCGCCGAGACGCTATCGGCCGCTTTACGCACGCCTTCGTAGACGCGCTCGTCGAGTTCATTCATGCGGCGTGTGAAGGCCGAGTCCGGACCAATGCTATCATTGATCCGGCGGCCCAAGGCGCTCAGCTCGTCTTGCAGGCGCTGGCCGAAAGCGTCGAAATCGCCGTGAGCCTGGGCGCTCTCGCCAAGGCTCACGCGCACAGCCTTGGCGATGTAGCCCGAGCGGGTCATCCCGCCCGCCGAGGCGGCCGCGTCCAGGCGCTGCACGAGGCGCTCGCCCAGCGAGATGTTCACGCGGATGGGCGGATCGTCGACGGTGACGTCGATGGGGATGGGCATGACGCCCGGCTGCGGCGCGATCTGTTCGATCGGCGTGGGCGCGGGCCAGGCGTCGCCGGCCGCCTCCAAAGCCTCCAGTCGTCCCACCAGGCTTTGCCGGGCGGTGTTCAGAAGCTCGGCGAGCCCTGCGCCCGTGACGGTGCAATCGGGCAGGTCGTGGAAGTGCGCGGTGTAGCCATCGGCTTGGCCGCCGGAGACGAGTGCGACGTAAATCACCGTGGTCATGACCCCAATCCTTCAATGGATAGACCTTTTGAAGATTGTGTAGTTTTGCGCAATTTCAAGGCCTAGGGGGAACTCGCTGTGTGCGAGGGCTTTCTTCCTTGCCGCTGGGCAATGAAGGCGTTTTCCAATGTCTATTCTCGCATGGCTCGTCGTGGGCCTGATCGCCGGCTTTCTGGCCAAGGTCATCAACAAGGCCGGCTCGGGCCTGGTCATGGACATCGTCCTGGGGATCGTCGGCGCCTTGGTGGGCGGCTTCATCTTCAACGCCATCGGCCATTCGGCGCCCACCGGCATCAATCTCTACAGCATCTTCGTGGCGTTCATCGGCGCGGTCGTCGTGCTGCTGATCTTTCACCTGATCTTCCGCCGGCGCGCGATCTAGACGTCGTCTCGCTAGCGTCGCGTCTCGCTTAGAGACCAAAGCGGCCGCCGGGTTACCGGCGGCCGTACGCGTGTCACGGCCGGTAATGACACAGACGGCTCGGGCGGGGGAGCTTCTGGCGAGGCGTCAGCCGCGAACAGGGCCTTCGAGCCTACTCCAGGATCCCCACGAAAGACGTGATCACGCGTGATGAGGCGAATGTTGCGCCGCAGCATTATATTGCACTACGGCATTCAGCTGCCTCGATCGGATGATGTTATGACAGGCCTAGCTGAAACGACCGCGATGCTGGCGCGGCTGCGCAAGGGCTCGGCCTTCACGTCTGGAGCAGGGGGCGGAGCCTTGGCGCGGACGGAAGCGTTCGGCGCCAATCCCGGTCAGCTGACGATGCTCAGTTATCGTCCTGAACGGCTGGCGGCGGGCGCGCCGTTGGTTGTGGTTCTCCATGGTTGCACCCAGACCGCCGAGGCCTACGCCGTCAATGCCGGCTGGACGGACCTGGCCGATAGGTTCGGATTCATGGTCCTGGCGCCGGAGCAGACGGCGTCCAACAATCCCAATCGCTGCTTCAACTGGTTCTCGCCCGGTGATGTCCAGCACGGGGGAGGGGAGGCCGCATCGATCGCGGCGATGGTGAGCCACGCGGTGAAAACCCACGACCTGGACGCCGACCGCGTCTTTGTCACCGGTCTGTCGGCGGGCGGCGCAATGGCGGCGGTGATGTTGGCGGTCTATCCCGAGGTCTTCGCGGGCGGCGCGGTGATCGCTGGCATCCCCTACGGCGTCGCGACGAACGTCCAGCAAGCCTTGGGCGTAATGAGCCGCGCCGATGGCCGAGCTCAAGCGGCCCTCGGCGCTCTTGTGCCGCGGCGGGCGGACGGCGGCGGCTTTCCACCGCTGTCGATCTGGCATGGCGACGCCGACGCGGTTGTACGGCCCAGCAACGCCGACAGTCTGGCCCAGCAATGGGCCGCGCTGCACGGCTTGCCAGTCGCGCCGCATCGCGTCCAACCCATGGCGTATGGAACGCGCTCGACCTGGCGCTCGGCTAACGGCGAAGCCATGCTGGAGCTGAACCGCGTGCGAGGCCTCGGCCACGGGACGCCGCTGTCGACCAAGGCCCCAGGCGACGTCGGCAAGGTCGCGCCCTACATGCTGGAGGCGGGCGTCTCCTCGTCGCTGGAAATCGCCAGGTTCTGGAAGATCGACACCCCGCGCGCTACGCGGGCCGGCGTCCCGCCGCCCATGCCGCTGGAACCGTCGCGCACGCCGACGTCCGACGCCGTCGGACAGGCCAGCCTCGGACAAGGGGTCATGCAGGCGCTGGGTCAGGTCCCGACCGGTGTTCAGGACGTCATCGCCAAGGCGCTGCGCGCGGCCGGTCTGCTGAAATAGAGCCCGCCGTACGTCAGGCCGCCGTGTGCAGCTGGTCGGTTCTGACCACGAAGCTCTGCAGAAGGGCCGGGCCAAAGGAGGTGGTGATGGCCGCGTCGGTGGCGTCGCGGCCGCGCGCCATCAGGATGCGCGCGATGCGCGGGGTGTTGTGGCGGGCGTCGAAGGTGCGCCAGCCGCCGTCGAGATAGGCCTCGAACCAGGCGCTGAAGTCCATGGGCGCGTCGACCGGCGCGATGCCGATATCGCCCAGATAGCCGGTGCAGTACCGGGCCGGGATGTTCATGCAGCGGCACAGGGCGATGGCCAGGTGGGCAAAGTCACGGCAGACGCCGCGCTGCTCCTGGTTGGCCTGCCAGGCCGACTTGGTGGCCCGCGCGTGCGCGTAGCCAAATTCGATGCGTTGGTGCGTATAGTCGACAATCGCCTGAACGCGCGCCCAGCCCGGTGGGGTGTCGCCAAACAGCGACCAAGCCAGATCGCTGAGCGTATCGGTCTCGCAGTAGCGGCTGCCGAGCAGGAAGACGAGCGCTTCGGCCGGCAAATCTTCGACCCTGGAGGCTTGGGCGTCAGGCAGGACGGGGTCGGGCGCGCCGCTGTCGCGGATGATGAAGTCGGCCGAGAGCACCGATCTGCCCGCCGGCAGCACGACGCGGCTGCAGCGGTTACCAAAGCCATCGATATAGCCGGCGACCGGCGCGCCGGAGTCGATGCGGATGGTGTCGGGCGTCTCAAGGTCCGCCTCGCGCTCGGGCCGTACGTTGAGCATCAGCAGCATCGGCGTCGGCGCCGGGCACTCGTAGATGATCTCGAAGCCCGCCCGGATACGCATGAGATGTCCTGATTGCTAACTGGCCAGGGCAACGTCCGCCGGAAGGGGCGGTTGCCGTCCCTGCAGCATCGCGGCCGCGCTGGCGCGATCATGCTCGCTGAGCACCTCGACCTCGACGTCCATGCCTAGATAATCGCCAGCGTCCCCCGACCAGCCGCCCGACAATGGCCGGGCCTGGCGGGGATCGCGAGCGATCGCCACGCGGATCAAATCGGCGTTGCCGACGATGCCGTTGGTGGGGTCAAATTCCACCCAGCCGCAGACGGGCAGATAGACCCGAACCCAGGCGTGGGTATGGCCGCCGCCCAGCTTGATGGGCAGGCCAGCGGGCCGGGGCGGGCTGTAGAGATAGCCGGAGACGAATTGGGCGGCCAAGCCCAAGGCGCGGACCGCTTCCATCATCAGCACCGCAAAGTCTCGGCAGGCGCCCGTGCGCCACGCCAGCGTCTCGGCGGGGGTCTGGGCGCTGCCCTGCAGCCGGGTGGCGTAGCGAAAGTCGCTGTAGATGGCCTGGGTCATCTCGGCCAACAGCGCCTGGAGGCTGGTGCGCCCCTCGTGTTTTACGAAGCTACGCGCCCAGCGTTCCAAGGCGCCGTCTGGATCAGGATACTGCCGCTCCATCGAGCGCAGCAGGTCGGGCATGTCCTCGGGACTGTAGGCGAACGGCATCGAGCCGCCATAGGCCTCGATCTCGCCGTCGACGCCGGAGAAGGCGGGCAGGGGCCGGTGATCCAGGGTGACGCGGCTCTCGAACGACAGCTCGCGAGCCCGCTCGCCGAACCGGGCGATGGTCACGCAATTGCCGAACACGTCATGCACGTTGCGGATCTGGCTGGGCTCGGGCCCGATCACCAGCTCGGCGCTGATCAGGCGCTGGTCATAGCTTTCGAGGGGGCGGACCATCATCCGATGCTCGCCAAAGCCGACGGGCTTGCGATAGCGGTAGCGCGTCAGGTGACGGATCGAGAGGATCGACATTGAGCCAACGTGAGGTGAGCCGCGATGATCCGTCGATGAGACTGCTGGTCGCAGGCGACAATGATCCGGTGGCTGTCGATAATCCGGGCGGTTCCTCGCCGCTTCTGTTGCTGGGCGATCATGCCGGGCGCGCCATTCCGCGGCGGCTGGATCGGCTGGGTCTGAGCGATCACGATCTGGACCGCCACATCGCCTGGGATATCGGTGTCGAAGGGCTGGGGGTCAGACTGGCCAAGCATCTCGATGCGACCTTCGTGCGCCAGACCTATTCTCGGCTGGTCATCGACTGCAACCGCGCCCCGGGGTCGGAAGGCTCGATCCCGGGCATCAGCGACGGGACGGAGATCCCTGGCAATCAGGGCCTGGACGCGACGACACGCCACGCCCGCGAGGCGGCGATCTTCACGCCGTACCACGACCATATCGCCGCAACGCTCGAAGATCGTAGCGGCGCAACGCGCATTGTTTCACTGCACAGCTTCACGCCATCCTTAGCCGGCCACGCTAGGCCCTGGCGCTATGGCGTCCTACACCGAGGCGATTCAACCGTTTCGCGCGCGACGCTCGCAGCGCTCAGCGCGCGACTGGGAGAGGATCAGGTCGGCGACAATGCGCCTTATGCGATGGACGCAACCGACTTTACCATTCCGTATCACGCCGATCCGCGCGGACTGGACTACCTCGAACTGGAAGTGCGGCAAGACCTCATCGCCGATCAAAACGGGCAGGATGCTGCGGCCGACCTCCTCAGCGAAGTCTTGCGCGCGCTCAACGAGAGCCGTTCATAGCGGCCAGGTACAGTCCCAGCCCTACCGGATCGCTCGACGCGCTTGACCATCGATGCATCGGCGGACACGGCGCCCTTCTACCTTCTTTCAGACGCGAGGCCGTTTTCAGCACGCGCTGAAAGGCCGCCCTCCAGTGAAATGCGCAGATTGCCCCTCAGACGGGCGGCGGCGGCGTCCTGCCGACAAGCTCGCCCAGGAATTCGGTGAATGGGCCGATGTTCTGCAGGGCGCTGGCCTGTTCCAGCGCCTCCATATAGTCCTCGCGCCGCTGGACCGGGACGACGGTCCATGGAGAGCCGCCCGCCGCGAACATCAGGTTCATCAGGAAGCGGCCCATCCGCCCGTTTCCGTCCAGGTAGGGGTGGATGTAGACGAAGATGAAGTGGCCTAGGACGATGCGGACCGAAGCCTCCGTCTCGGCCTCCAGTTGCTCGAACAGGACGCTCATGGCGTCACGCACGGCGTCGGGGTTGAGCGGTACATGCCGCGATCCTCGGATATAGACGGGCCCGTTGCGATAGCCCGCCAGGCTGCCGGCCGGGACCAGGCCCGCCGCGACGCTGGGCCCGAAGAGCTGGCGATACCATTGGCGGTGATCCGCTTCGGCCGTCTGCCCGGGATTGGCGCCGGTCAGCACGCTGCGCACGCTGGCCTTCACGGCCTGGAAGGCGTCGTGGTAGCCGCGCGCGGCCAGGACGTCACGCTGGCGGCGATCGGCGTCGTTGGCCTCCGGGTTCCAGCCCCCGTCACGGACACGCTGGATCAGGGCCGCGTCGACCCGATAGCCTTCGATCGACAGCGAATGGTAGGCGTCGGTGACATAGATCTCCTCGACCTCCGCCAAGTAGCGCTCGACGCCGTGGCGGGGCTCCAGCAACGGCTGGAACCGCGCCATGACCTCGCCGCGCATGGCCTGCCACATCAGCCGGATGCGCTGGGCGTACGGAGACTCGTCGCGCCGATAGACGTAGCCGGGCAAGCGACCCTCGAAGGGGTCCTTCTCACGCACGTCGTAGCCGGCCGCCCGCATCGCCGGGAGAATCTCGTCGGCGCCGCGGTCGCGGCCGATGTTGCGGCACGCCCCGGCGATCCGGCCGGCGATCACCGAATGGCCGCCGTTGAGCAGGCGCTCCAGGAGCGGTCCCAGATCCCGCTGGCTGGCCAGGATGGTCCGCATTTCGGTGGGATGTGTCGTGTAGACCCCCGGACCGGCGGCGATCAGCGCCGCCTCGGGCGTATAGAGCCGCAACCCGTCCAGGACCTGGAGATCCGCGCCCTGCGCGCCAGAGACGCGCACGTCGAACAGGGTCGTGCCGTGAAGCAGGCGCGTGACGTTGCCGCCCGCATCGGGGGACCGGACCAGCAATTGCTCGGGCACCCGCCATTGGCCAGCATGGATCAGCAGGGACTGCTCGGGTGACAGCGACCAATTGTTCTCGAAACGTTCGGTCAGATAGGCCCGGACGAAGTCCCAGTACGAGGCGTACCAGGCCGTGGTCTCGCCCGCCGCGTCGGGGCGCGTGGGGATATACCAGCCCTTGATCACCGGCTCGATGAAGCCGTTCTTGGCCAGGCGCTCGCGCTGGAGCCGGGTCAGGTCCTCAGAGCGGATCACGCTCTTGCCGGCCTGCTGAAGGCCGTGCAGCGCTTCCAGGGCGTCGGCCAGTCGTTCTTGTGGGGTCGCCACGCGGGCCCTCCGGCGTCTCGCGCCTAAGTGTGGCGCACTATTTTTCGTATTTTATACGATACCATTTTTCGTTTTTAATGTTGTGCTATTTTTCGTCTTTAAAGTCGTACTGAATTTCGTTTTTAATGCCGACTAAAATTTACGTTTTTGCGGTCGCCATTTTCCGACTGAAAAACCCCGCCAAGCCGCCTTTCCGGACTACAGAATACGGCTCACCGCCCACGGCGACTGGCGAACTTGGGCCGAACCAACTGCAGGCACCTATGCAGACTGACCGGGTCAATGCAGACTTCGCGCGGGCGGCGGCCGCCTAACCGGGGGTCGGGGTTGCTGACGAAGGCCCTGGCCCAATCCTCGCCGTGCTCGGCGCAGGCCGCGTCCCACAACGTCGCGAGCGCCTCCTGAGCCGAGACCCGCTGGGCCTCCTCGCGGCGCTGCCGAGCCAGCCGCCGGTCCAGCGCTTCCAGCGCCGCCTCCAGGTGGGTCGAACTGGACCGCACCAGCGCCAGCCGGGTCGACACGTTCGCGGGCGGTGCCAGGCCCACTATCCAGGCCTCCGCATCGGTTCCGTAAGCGGCTAGGGCCGCGGCTCGAAGCCGCGCTTCGCGAGCGTCCGCCGCCGCCAGCGCCGCGGCCTCGGCCACTAGGCGCCGTTGTTCGGCCGCGTTCCTTCGCGCTTGTTCGGCGCGCTCCAACGCCGGCCGCAGCGGCAAGCCCACTAGGTCCACGGCGGCGTCGTAGGTCCAGAAGGCGTCGGCAATCCGCGCGAAGGCCGCCTTTAGTTCGCTCCAGCCGGGGCCGCCATAGGCCGCGACCGAGATGGGAGCGGGCCTGGCCCGCCCAGCGCGACCGAGCCAAGCCTCACAGTCGAAGCCGTTGCCCTCGGGCCCGGCACGTTTGAGGATTTCGCCCACGCGCGTCCGCAGGTCATCAATGCGATCCTGGCGCTCCCGCGCTTCTCTGGCCTGCTGGACGATCTGCTGGCGCACCTTCATCGCGCCCGCCAGAGGTCGTCCGCACACTCAACAAGCCCTACCTTTTGCAGCGCCCTAACATAGGCGCTGATCAGGCCGGTGGGAGTATTTAAGTCCGCCGCCAGCGCGCGTGCCGCGCCGATCAACTCGGCCCCGCGCGAAACCTTGAATAGGGGCGGCAGGAAATCCTGGCCCTCGAGTCGGTCACGCAAGGCCCCGATCGATAGACCAGGGCGTCCGAACCAGGGTTGCTGGTCGATCACCAGCGTCTTCAGGATTATGGCCTGCCAGGCCTTTGGCGAGACGGCAAGCGCCTTCTCGCCCCTGGCGACCGGTAGGCCGACGTGCGCTGAAAAGCTCAAGGCTTCGATCTGCACGAGCGCGTTACGGACAGCCGGCAGATCGGTTCCGTCCTTGGGAATGGGGAGGGCGGCCCAGTGGCCGACCAGGGTCTGGGCCTGCCGCAGGAGCTTCTGTCGAGCCACCTCGGCGCGTTCGGCCAGGACTTGGTCCACCTCAGCTTCGACCGCGTCCTGGGCGGGATTGAACAGCCATTTGCGTGGGCGCTGACGAGGACCGCCTCGGACACCGCTTCGGGATCGGCGCGGCGCGACAGCTTCGAAAGATCGATCTCGATGGCCGAGGTTTCCAGCCCGCGGATCCTGGCGACCTTCCCGGCATCGGAAGCATGGGTGACCAGGATCTCGACGATCAGCGCGCGCTGGCCCCGGCGCAGGACGACATCGGCGACGACGCCGGGAAAGGCCACTTCCGCCGCCGCGGATTCGAACGCCTGATGCTTGGCGCCGTGGCTTTGACGGCGCACGCCCTCTCGCTCTGCGGCTATGGCCGGCAAGGTCAAGCCTAGCGCATCGGTGAGGATCTGCTTTGCGAGCTTGTGGAGGGCGGTTTCCAAAGCGCCGACGCAGGCCCCGTCACGCGCATGGGCGAAATGGTCAGCCCGCGGACGCGGCCGCGTCCCGAACTTGCGGGCGATCAGAGGTTCTCCGCAGGCCGGACACACGCAACCGCAAGCTCGGCCGCTGACCACGTCGCGGATTGGGACAATGCGCCCCTCGGCCGTCTGACCGAACGCCAGGCGCACCGTTCCCTGCCGCCAACGGCCATGATCCCCGTCCCGCCCCGCCATGGTAGGACCTTGCGCTGCGCCGCACCCTCGCGCCAGCCGTTTGGACCAGTACTGCGACCCATTCTGTCGCAGCCACAACGCTTCTCGGCTAGCCAAGGCCAACGTCTCACTGAACTATGCGACCTTGACCCGGGGAGGGGCGGTTGAAGGCGATCGAGACAATCTGGAAAGGCTACCGGTTCCGCTCGCGCACCGAGGCGCGGTGGGCCGTGTTCCTCGAAGCGCTTGGCGTTTCGTTCGACTACGAGCCCGAGGGCTTGATCCTGCCGTCTGGTCCTTATCTCCCCGACTTTCGGCTGAAGGGTTTCGAACTTCCGGACTGGGTTGATCGACGTGACGTGTGGCTGGAAATCAAGGGTTCAGAGCCCACGGACGAGGAACGCAAGCGCTGCGCTGAACTCGCCATCGCCTCTGACTGCCAGGTTCTCCTCGCCGTTGGCTCGCCCGACTTCGCCGAGCAGCTTTATCTCTTTGATCCCTCGGTGGAAAACGGGCTCTGCGGACTCATGTCTCTCATGATCGGGCGCTTGGCGTTCATGGACGCCGGCGTTGAGGCGGACATCATGATCTGCGTGGGCCGTGGCCCCCGTGCGCAGATGGCGGAGGACCAGGAAGAGGAACCGGCTTTCCGAGACAGCTACAACCTGTTTAGCGGTCCGTTCTGTCGCGTTCTCGGGATGTTCGATGGCCGCATTCCTATGGAAGACGCCAAGGTTGGCGTCGGCAAACGGACTCGCGACGCCTACGATAAATCACGCTCGGCTCGCTTCGAGTTCGGCCAGGGCGAGCAACGATGGCAGAAGCCGAAATAGCTGCGCCGCCAGCGGGACTTGCAGGCGATCTGGTCGATGGCGTTGCGCGCGAATTCACAGTGTCTCCTCAAACAAAACCGACCGCAGGGGGGTCTCTTCCGCCCAGAGGCCGTTGCGGCGGGACAGGAAATGGCGACAGGTCGTGACCACCTTGGCGTGACCGGATAGACGCATGTAGTTGCGGTGAACCTCAGTGCGCGCGGTGATCGCGGCGGGGCCAACGCCGCCGGTGGAGATCAGCAGCGCCCCACGACGCCCTTCGCGCAGCGCGGTCTCCAGGCAGTAGCGCACCGCCTCGCCGCCGACCGATCGGCCGCGCCAATGCTTGAGCTCAATGTTGTACCAAGCCACGTCATCTCGAGTGATGTCGCACAGAACAAGGTCGCGCCCGCCGTCCTTGGCGCCGGGCGTCAGAATGCAGCGATAGCCCAGGGCCTGGAATACGGTCGCCAGCAGACGTTCCAGGTCGCGCCATTCGATCTGTTCCAGGTCGATATTCTGGCGGGCGACTTCGATGGCCAGCGCCTCCATGGCGTCCCGAATAAGCCGCGGATATAGCGCGCCCTCCCGCGCCTGCTGAGCTTCGAACCCTTCGCGGGCAAATGCCTTGAGCCCCTGGAAGTCCAAGGTGCTGACCCAATGGGCGCGCTGGGACTTGATCGCCTGCAGGGAGGGATCGTGGTCACGGTTCTGAATGACGAGCAAAGTTGGAAAGTCACGCTCGACCGAACCCTGGCCCCAATCGAGCGCGAAATACGGCAACACGCTCGTCTGGGCCTGGGTGTAGGCGAAATGGACGAGGGTGCGGCGACGCCCGCCCAGCACATCGATGCAATCGAACGGGAAGCGACGGCCCTCGAACTCCACGTCCCGCCGCACCTCGTAGGCGCGGTAGTAGAAGATCTTTTGCAGGACCGGGAAGAAATGGGTCTCCACGGTCTGGCCCAGCTGTCGCGGGTCCCGGGCGAGATGGTCGATATAGGCCTCGACCTGATTGATCTCGAATTGCGGATCCTTGACCACCCCTGTCGCGGCTCCTGGCTAGGCGGCGATGGCCCTGTCGGTCTCGAACGTGCGAAGATCCCACGCTGCGGTCGTGGCCCCGCTGGCGGTGCGGCCCAGCTCGATCGTGATCAGCCGATCGTCAAGGAAGGCGGGGCTCAGTTCCAGCGCCAGGTAGTCGAATAACGAGCGCTCGTGAACGGCGACGATCACCTGGCGGCCATGTTGTTTGGAAAGGGTCCGCAGCAAAGCGGCGAATTGAGCAATATGGACTTCGTCCATGCTCTGCACCGGATCATCGATGATCAGCCAGGGCAGGGTGGGTCGAACCGACAGGTGAAGCGCCAGGAACAGGGTCAGAGCCGCGGTATTGAGGTTGCCGGCGCTCAGCATGGTGCGCGGATTGCCGCCCAGACCACCGAGACGACAGTGGGTTTCCAACATGGCCTCGACCGCGCCGGTATCGTCCTTGGGAAGTGAGAAGGCCGGCACGAAAGGCTCGTCCGGCGCAAGACGAATGAAAAGGTCCTTCCAGACCGCGTTCAGCTCGTCGTTGAAGACACGCCGCACGAGGGCGGTTCGAGCCGATCGTGCTTCGGCCGCCAGCTTCTTGGCCACCTCGATCCGATGATCGGCCTCGGCCTTCTGGCGCCCTGACAGATCCAGTCGCGTCGCGACCTGCGCCCGCTCGGCCTGCAACCGCGCCAGCTGTGGCTCCAGCGCGCCTGATCCGCGCGCCGCCTCGGCGATCCGTTGTCGGCCCTGCTGTCGCGACGCGACCGCCTGCTCTCTGTTTTGCACCCCGACCAGGAGCGTTTGGAGCCGCTCCGACAGCGTCGCGTCAGGCGCCTCCGTCACCGACAACTGCGCGGCATACTCCGCCGCCAGGGTATGGAGGCTGCTCAGGGCGCCTTGTTGGGTCTGGCCATCGGTCAGGTCGCGGGCCGCTGCCGCCAGGGCGGCTTGCAGGGCCATGCCCTGCATCGCCTCGCTGGTCAGGCCTTGCAGCCGCAAGAGATGTTCAGACAGCGTCGCGCGATGCAGTTTACGCGTGTCCAGCTCGTCGGCCGGCAACCGTCGCGAGATCAATTGTTGGCGATCCCATTGGGCCTGACGGACGGAGGTCGTGGTCGCGGCCTTGTCGCGCGAAAGAGCCTGCAATCGGTCGGATGTCGCCACCAGATCGCGGATGCGCGCGGACAGGTGCGCCGCAAGCGTTGTCGGGGAGACCTCGCTGTAGTCTCGGCCACAAACCGGGCAGTCTTCGTCGTGGATATGCGGTGCGAGTTGGGCGAGCGCTTTCGCTAGGGCGTCGGTGTCGCCCGTGCTGGCCGATATTTCGACTTCGAGCGTATCCAGACGCGCCTGCCCCTGGGCGATGGCTTCGTCGAGCTCGGCCTGGCGGGCTGCAGTCTGCGCGTCCTGGGTCAGGGCCTGGTCGATGCGCGTCAACTCGTCGGCCACGACCTTCTCGGCCGCTGCGCGCGCTGCGACCGCGTTCGAACCGGGGGAGGGCAGGTTTGGAAACTGCGTCTGCAACGCTTCGACAGTGGCCTGGAGCTGAGCGCCGGGTCCCGCCGCCCAGGCTTCAAGCGCCGCCCGGGCCGCAGCTTCGGTCTGGACAAGATCATTGGCCTGGCCGGCTGCGCCTAGGGCGCGGCCGGCTTGCACTACAGCGGCGGCCAACTCCCGCCGCTGGAGCGCGAGTGTCGCCAGCGCCTGTTCGTCTGCGGCGATCGTCGGCGCCAAGCGCGCCATCAGGGCTTCGCTTCGCCCGCCTCATCCTCCCCAAGGCTCTCGCCGACCTCCGCCGCCAACTGACTCAATGACGCCAGGGACTGCCAGCGGGCGGCGGCCGTCGCTTCGATATCTTGATCCAGTTGGGCCAAGCGCTTTTGCAGCGCGGGAAGGTCTTCGCGGGCCGACCAATATTGAGGCGCGGGCGCGCGCAACCGCGTGACGTGGCCCGCCGAATGCAGACCCTCGATCAGCGCGTCCAGGGGATCCAGGCCCAGGATTTCCTTGACGAAACGCGTCAGCGCCGAGTCCGTCTTGCGTGCATCCTGGTGCTGGTAGATTTCAAGCAGCCGCCCCAGAGTCGACTGGCCAAGATAGCAGCGCTCGGTGAAGAACCGGGCCTCTGTCGGAGACAGAAGTGCGGAGCCCTCAATGGCCTGGGTGGAGATGGTCAGGTCCGAGCGCCGCTCTTCAGCGCCGTCAGTCATCGTCAGAGAAAGTCGTGCCTTGCCGTCAGGCGCATCCTTATGCGGCAGATAGGCGACATAGCCCGGGTCAACCCGCTCCAGGGTCGGGGCGCCGGCCATCAAGCTGGTCTCGATAGCCGACAAGAGGCTGGTCTTGCCCGCGCCATTGGGCCCGTGCACCAGCACCACGGGCGCATCGAGCGGCGCCTGGATCTTGCCGCGAATGCTCCGGAAATTCTCGACGGAGATGGCGTTCAGGCGCGGGGTCATGCGTTTTGATCCGTCTCTGTGTCGTCCTGCCCGGTCTCGGCGAATGCATCCTCCACCAAGGCGTGGAAATGGTCGCGCACCGCGCTCTCGCCGTCCCGCGCCACCGCAATGAGCGACGCCGAGAGGTCATCCTTCTGGAACGCCTCGTCGAGCGCGGTGTCGATGTCGATCAGGCCGTCCTTAACCTGCGGCAGCTTCAGCGGAAGGAGCACGGCCAGCCAATTGGCGATGCTGGCCTGATCGGCGACCTCGCCGACAGGCAGGACGCGGGCGAAACGCGCCATCGCGCCGAGCGCCGCGCTTTCGGGCCGCGGGCCGACGACGACGAGGGTCAAAGGACGGCGCGACTGCACCATGTCGAGCGCTCGCCCCACGCCCTCCACGGTCTGCTGCAGCTTCTTCTGGGTTTCGGTGGCGGTGTCGCCGATGATCACCAGATCCGAGGAGGTGCCCGTGCCGACGAAAGCCGAGGCCACGGGGATGGACAGACCCGCAATGGAAAGAGGCGTGGGCATGCGGGTGAAATTGGCAGCCGCCAAGGCGTCGGCGACCCGTTCGACCGGCGTGGTGGCTGTCACAGGCACATCTCCGCTTTCAAATCGTCCAACAGGTTGGGAACCGGCGCCGCTCCAGCCGTCAGGCCCGCGATGCTGATTTCCTGCAGCCCCAGTTTGCCGGTACGCCCCGGCGGCGCGGACGGCGAGCGCCGGCTCGCGGCCGGGATGGTGTGACTATGGATCAGGATCGCCCGATCGTCCTCGGCGACGTGGCCGTTGAGGACCAGCTGGGCGGCGGCTTCGGCGTTGGCCGCGAAGAACACCTGGGCGCTGCGGGCGGGGCTGGTGATTTCCACCATGCCGTCCTTGTCCCCCGTCGTCGGCGGAATTCCACACGTCCAAAGGCCTTGCTGCTCGCCAGCGCCCAAGAGGCCAAGGCCCATGGCCAGGCAGCCCATACCCGTGGATCCGAAATAGGGGTCGGCAAGGCTCGCGCCGCGGGCAGAGGGGGTCAGCGGGCTGTAGAACCCGGCGTCGGGCGGCCTGCCATTGCGCACCAGCCCCATGGCGCGCCCGAAGAGCGACAGAGCCTGGACCACATAGTCGGCGTGATGAGTCAGTTTCGCCGGCTCGGCAGCCTTGTCGCGCAGGGTCCGAAGGCCCTCTTGCAGGCGTTGACGATCGTCGTCCTGAAGGTGTGCGCCCGCCGCGTTGGCAAACGCGCAGAGCTTGCTCCAGATAACGTGCAGCCACAGAGCCGGCAAAAGGGCGCTGGCATAGGACCGCAACAGGGCGGAGTCCGCGATTGCCTGTCTGTTAGCCGCGTAATGCAGATTGTAGACGTTCTGAAGCAGACCCTTCTGGTCGGCTCCAAGATTGTTTTCCGAAAACACGTAAGCTGGCGGATGGCTGGGGAAATCCCAGGGCATCTGCTCCTTGGCGGCGACGAAGATGGCCTGGATATTGGTGTCCTGGGCTGAAAGGCCCAGCATGATGGTCGGCTTGGATCGCGCCAGGTCGATGAGCTTCTCGGCGATCACCTTGAACTCGTCCTTGTGGACCCAGCCATTGATCTGCGAGGCGCGCCCCACCAGGCGCGGGCGGTAAGCGCCTTCGTTCTGTCCGGCCAGCACGGCGCAGCCATGAAATTTGTAGAGCCGCGAACGGGCGGTGTTGATGCGGGTGTCCTCCGGGCGCACCCGTACCTGGAGGAGCGATTGATCGGCCGCGCCGGCCAGCCGCTCGACCGCCTTTTCAACCAGGCCGTCCCAGTTGGCGCTGGCGACGTCGGACGCCACGCCCTCGACGATCAGGGCCGCCATCGCTAGATGTTCGGCATCCGGCTCAATAGTCGGATCGCCGTATTGGCCCACGACATCAACCGCGTTCCAAACCAGATAGTCGGATTGTTCGCCGACGGGCGCCTGGTCGAGCATGCGAGCGTAGTTGTTGACCAGCCGCTCGCTGATCGCCTTCAGATCACTCCAGCCCGCGACCGGCTTGGCGTAATCAATACGAGCCCACTCGTCATCGCTCAGCCCGGCTAGCTTGAGGATGTCTTCCAGGCTCGTTCGATAAGGGCAGTCGGCCTGGGCCGGCGAGCACCGCTGCTGCAGATGATCGAGAACCTCAACGGCGACCTTTTTCAGGCCAGGCATCCGGGAAAGCGAAATTCCCGAACCCAGCCAGACGGCGTAATTGTCGTCAGCGACGCCTTGAGCCATCTCGAGAAACGGTCCGTCGAGGAGCGCCAGGGTTTGCTGGATCGTGATGGTCGAGGCGTGTGGAGCGGCGGTCATGTTCTAGCAGTATGGTCCCAGCGGTACGCCAGTTTTGGACGTCGCGTCGAAGCGCTCGCCCATGACGGTAGGCTGCGGGTCCAGGATCGCCAAGCTTTACTTTGGCGAGAGTCCAGCCGCCGGAGGGTGCTCGCGCGAGCCCGGTAAAAAGCCCGGCGGCTGCCCTTCAAAAGTCTAGCGCGCAGAGCTCCAGGAACTGGAATTCACGGAATTTCCTCCGCCCTGGCGCCATTTCAGCAAATGCTGAAAACGAGACTTTCACCGAAATCTCGCCCCCTGATCAACTATCACATCCTGGCGTTGAAGCTGCGCGTTGCCTCCGGTTAAGCTCGTGACATGACCGTCAACGACACTGCCACCGCGATCAGCAAGATGACCGATCAAGGAGTCTTCGAACTGCTCGCCACCGCGGTGTTGCGCGTCGACAATCCCATCTATGCCCGCTTGGCTCACACGGGGATCAACCCAAACGGCAAGACCCGCAAAGCTCCGCTTGATGGAATCACATTCGTGCCCGGGGCCGATCCGCCACATCTAGTGGCTGTGCACCACACGACCGATAGCACCGACCTCGAAAAGAAGTGGGCGCATGACCTCAGCAAGGTCAAGCCACGCAATATCAGCCGCGGCCCGACTGGAACCGATGGCGATCTGATCAAGACCGCCGCCATTGTCGCCGAGGAACGCCGACGCCGTCCCAACCTGGAGGCGACGCTCGTCCTAACCTGCAACAGCGACCCGGACGAGAAGATCGTGCGCAATGTCGAGGCCCTGGCGGCCCAGCACGACATCAAGCTCGACATCTGGTCGTTGCGGCGCCTGAGCCACGTCTTGGACACCAAAGCCGACGGTCAGTGGGTGCGGAGAGAATTTCTCGGTCAACCCCAAGCACGTCTCTCGGCCGAACTGCTGAGCGACCTCTGCACTGGCTCCTTGTTGCAAGGAAAACCCGCGGATCGCCCGGATGCGTGGGTGGAACGGAGCGCAGATGAGGCGCTATCCGCGGTCACGCGCAACATCACCTTGGTCTGCGGCCCATCGGGCGCCGGCAAGACCGTGGCCTGCTATCGCGCCTTGCAGGCGCATAGGACGCTTGGTGGTTTCAGCTTGGTGCTCAAGGACACTGCGGTGTTGGAATCCAGCACCGTAGAAGCCGCTATCGACCTAACCCTTCGCGAACTTCATTCCTCATTGGCGATGTCGCAATCGGTGTTCGAGTTTTGCACGCCCGACAGGCCCGCAATGTTGCTGGTAGAAGATGTGAACGCCAGCGCCGACCCAGTACGTTTGCTCAATCGCCTCGCCTCCTGGGCTGGCGCGGACAAGGACAAAGGCAGCGCCGAGCCTTGGCGCATTCTCTGTCCTGTTTGGCCGCAACTCTTCGCGCGCTTGACAGACCAAGTCAGGAAACAGTTGCAACCGCTGACCCTGGACCTGGGGGAGCTGACCCAAGGCGAGGCCGTCGCGGCCGTCGTCGCCCGAGGCGCGCTCGCCGGGCGCCAAGTGACCCCCATACAGGCAGAGAGTATCGCCAACGCACTTAGCCGCGATCCTCTTCTCATCGCGCTGCACGACTTCGAGACTGATCCAGTCGCCGAGCAGACGATCGATGCCTACATCGCATCAGCTGTACAGCGCGCCGCCCTGAGCGATGGTCAGCAAGGCTGGACCTACCAGCGGGCCCTAAACGCCCTGGGAAGATCCATGCTAGAGCATCGCCGGCTCGACCCACGATGGTCCGAACTGACCAAGTTGCGGCTCGACCAGGCCGATATCGCCGCGCTGGCCGCGCTTGAGCGGGCAGGGGAGGTCATCCGGCCGGCGCTCGGCGACGACCCGATGGTCGCGTTTCGCCACGATCGGGTGCGCGATCGCCTGCTGACCCAGGCGATCTTGAAAGCTGAGCAGAGCGATCCGCTGCCGGACGAGGTGTTCGCCGAGCCTTTCTTCGCCGAGCTGTTCGGGGCCGCGGCAGCCTTGGCGCCGTCGCCGAACCTGCTCTCACGGCTCTCAACCCTCAATCCCTTGGCGCTCTTTGTCGGGGTTCGCCTATCTCAGCCTGGTTCGGAGGCGCGCGCGGCGTTGGCTGATGCGGCCAAGGCTTGGGCAGTCGATCCGCAACGCGCGGCACCCGATCCGTGCTTCCTGCGTGGCCAAGCTCTGATGCAGCTCGCCAGTGCCGACGGGCCCGAGGCTCACGCGCTCGCGTTGACCTTGGACCCATGTGATTTCCTCACCAGCGTTACAGCTATCCGCAATGGCTCCGCCAGCGCGGCATTCGCCCTTCTAGCCTCCCTACCGCTGGGAATTGTGTGGGAGGATCTCGAGGCCGCGATTGAGGCTGCGCGGCGAGACCATCGCGTAGCGTTGATAGGCGCAGTCCATCGGGCCCTCGATACGGCGCAGAGTCAGCACCTTATGTCTGGCGCCCTGCGACTGGCCGGCTATCTCGCCGCCCCTGAGTTGACGGCGTCAATCGCGCGTCGATGGTCGGGAGGAGAACCTCTTGGCGAGATCGGCGACTATGTCTGGGCGATTTCTCGGTGCCTGGACGCTCCCAGTCCCCTGTTGGACGAGGTTCTCGACGCGTGGGCGGCTTCTGAACCCCAGCGCACCCAAGATTTCTCCGCTGCCCATGATCCGAGTTTTCTATTCGGCCGATACCCACCTCGCCCGATGCTGCCGTTCATGGTTGCCTATGCCAACCGGTCGAACCGGGCCGTGATCGCTCAGCTCCTGGGAAAGATCGATGATCCGCAAGTGCTCGTCCTTCAGGCGCGTCAGGCCGCAAACGGCAACATCAGGCACCACCTGACCACCCTCAGAGGGTGGGATCGGCAAGACGGGCGAGGCGGCCGGCTATCGTCGAGCAGCCGGATCGCCCTTGCTGAGATGTGGAACGCGACGGACGAACCTTCGCGCACGAGAGAGGCCGCCCTTGAGCTTTGGGCATCAGCAAGCGCGCCAGCTGGCCTTGATCGGCTGCAGGCCCTCGAGACCGACCCGATACTGGGCGCCAGGGCGATCAACCTGCGGCTCCGGCGTGGCGATCCCACGGCCTCGCACCACCTCATAGCGCGCCTTGCAGATTTGTCCGACGGACAAGCATGGCAATACGCGAACGCGTATCATGGACCGGCAATCTGGGATGCCGTTGAAGAAGCCGTGAAACATTTAGGGCAAGGCCAGTGCGACAACGACTGGCTCGGACCAATATTGCACAACGAACTGATGCGAATGCCGCACCAAAGGTCCGAGAATATTCTCGTGTCGCAGTGGCCCCAACTGCAAACCTTACCCGACATGGTACAGTCCGCCATATTGATCGGCGGCCCTAACTTGTCAGCGCTCGTCGCCGGAGCGGTAGGCGTCCATCAGACGCCATCTGTTTTGTTCAAACACATCGCTACTCGGGCGCTGGGTCTTTTTAACAATGCCGTCGGCGTAACCCGCACGACGCAGATTGAAGCGCTCGAGCCCTACTTGGACCTCTTAGATGAGCGCGAGATCGGCATACTAGCCATCCTGTGCAACCAGAAGGGTTGGTTCGCGCTCAGGGCGCGCCTTGTTGATCCACGACTGTCATCCAACGCCTATCGCTGGAATCCACAGCAGTTTCGCGCGAAGCTAGACGCACTTGCTGGCCAGGACTTTCGCCTGCAAGCCAAAACCCTGGTGGACAGCGCACTCACAGTGGGCGCGACCTGGCGGGATATTCTTAAGACGGCTGAGCAATGGGTCAGCGGCCGCGCTGGCGCACTCGAAGCGGTCGAGGTGTTGGCTAATCTGATCCTGGAAGGCGGCGGGCGCACCGATCTCGCGCTCCTGGAAACCTTCGCCAGCGCCTCGGAAGCTCATCGCATGCTGGTCGACGACTTTACGTTCGCAATCCAGCGAAGAACTCTCATCGACTAGCGACAATGCATCAGCGCTGTCCGCCACGCAAATATTTCCGATAAGATATGTTAGACGATAAACGGTGACGCGCGACGCGCGCCTTATCGGGGCTTCACCGCCGACGTCGGCTTGATCGGTTTGGCGGGACATGATGGCTGGACGAAGCCACCCGCGCCCGCCTCGACACATGCGCATCAGACCCTTCGCCGGCCGGTCCATGACTTCCACCTTGAGCGCGACGGTCGCGTCGGACCTGCACGGCGGGACGTCTGCACTTCGACGCCGTCTATCGCTGGGATCGGGCGTCCATTTCAACCGCGCGCGAGCCCTGGGCGCGGCGGTGACGGCTGCATCAAGCTCGACGCCATCAGCACACCGGCTCATGCGGCCTCTACGTTGCCGAGGACGCGTCCTGAGTCTCGATCAGATCAGCCACGCCATCAGCGAGGACGGGGTCGCCGCCACCACCTTGCGCAAGGACCTGGCGGCTCTCAAACCCCTGCCGCGATGCTGGCCGCCCTGCCCTGCCCCTGAGGCGCGTGCACGAATATAGGCCTTCAACGTCCAACGCGCGTTGATTGGGCATGAACCTGACCGACCCTCAACAGAACGCCCTCGAAAACTTGGAGCGCAAGCGCCAAGGCGAGGACGTGCCCTACATCAACATCTCCAGCGCGAGGACCTTGACCGACCTCGGCCTTGCCGAGCGGAATGCTCAGGGGTGGGATATTACGCCTGCGGGCTCGGCGCTTGTGCGCGCAGAATATGCTCGCATCGCCAATTAGACCTGAGGAATAAATACCAAAACGCAATTACCCATTTAGTTCCATTATAACTTCTATATTCACTTATTATATGCCTTTGAATATTTAACAAAACCTATGTATACAGCGCTCCTGGGAAGAGTAAGCCTCTTCCCTAGGAACCCCACACAATGCGAATTCAAACCTTGGTCGCCGGCGTCTGCGCCGCGGCCCTGATCCCTACCCTCGCGCTCGCACAACAGACCTGCGAACAACGGCAAGGTGCCCGAGTTGTCGCGACCGTCGCTGGCGCGGGTATCGGCGCGCTCGCCGGCAGCGCTCTCGCCGGTCATGGCAATCGCAATGAAGGCGCAGTCGTTGGCGGCGTCGCTGGCGCCCTGATCGGCAATCAGGCGACGAAGGGCAAGCAAGACTGCGCCCGCGCCTACGGCTTCTATGACAATCAGGGCGCCTGGCACGCCAACACCGTCGCCCGCGGCGACGCGGCCGGCTATTTCGACCGCGACGGCGCCTGGGTCGAAGGTGCGCCGCGCGGATATTATGGACGCGACGGACGCTGGGTGCAGGCCAACACCGACACCTCGACCAGCGGCTACTACGCCAACAATCTATGGGTTCCAGCGTCGGCTGACGGCTACTACGCCCAGGACGGACGTTGGGTCGCCGCCACCTCCGGCTATTATGACCAATCCGGGCGCTGGATAGCCGGCCCCGCGACCGGCCGTTACAATGCCGATGGTCGCTGGATGGCCGGTCAGGCCAGCGGGCGCCGTGACGCCAACGGCGCCTGGATCGCCGATCCTCAGCCAGGCTACTACGACAAGGGCCGCTGGATCCGGGGCGAGACGGTCGGTTACTACGACACGCGCGGCCAATGGATCGCCACCGACGGGCGGGTCCAGCCCGTCAACATGCCCCAACGCGGAGCGCGCGGGGGATCAGCCGCGCCCAGCGTCGACGAACGCCAGGCGCAGCTGGCGGAACGGATCAACCGCGGCGCGCAGAATGGTCGGTTGAGCCAGGCGGAGGTCGGTCAGGCTAGACGCACGCTTGTCGCGATCGAGCGCCAGGAGAAATCGTTGCGCACCCGCCAGGGCTATCTCGGTCCCAAGGGACAGGCGATCATCATGGCCAGGCTCGACGGATTGAGCAAAAGCCTCAGGGTCGATGTCCGCGACATCTACTGACCCTTGACGATCATGAGTGCGCGGCGAACGCTGCGCGCTCATGAGTCCAATGATCTACACCCTCAGTCACTGACCTGCCGTCGGCACGCAAAGGCGCGGCCGTCGCTGCGCCCTTGCTTGGCGCCTTTTTGGAAAACTTGATGATCTGGCTCTTCGAACTCTCGGCTGGCTTGCTTGTTGTGGCGGCCCTGATGGCCCCGCTCTGCAAGCTCTTCGCTCCCGCTTGGGCCGGAAACGAACCTCGTCGGACGACGACGCAGCGCTCACGGCCCAAGGGTCGATGAGCCGCGCGGCGCGCCGACATCGCTTGATTCTAAAGGTCCAGACCCAAGGCGTGACGGCGCACACCTGACTGCCGCGCGGCCTGTTCGATGATATCCACCTCGCCGCGCCGAAGCGCGTCGATGGGGCGATCACCGCCCACCATGTCGTGCGCATTGACCAGGAAGTTCAGGACCGACCAAACGCTGGCAGGCCGAGCGCGGCCTGAATCTCCTTGAGGCCCGCGACGACGGCGCCATCGTCCTGGAATTGAATGGCGGGGAACCGGCGACATTCAGCCCAATATCTGACCGTGCTCTCAAGCTTCCTGTGCCCAAGGAGAAGTTGGCATGCGCGCAAACCCCTACTGCCACATTGCCCGGAGGTGGTTCGCGCCTTCGATTAGCGAGTGAGACAGAAGCGCTAGTACACCGATGCTAAACGCGCCCACCAGACATCCAAGCAGGATGGCCAGTCCGTCGAACTCGATCAGGCCGAACCCGAACGCCACCAGCGCCAGAGCCGGCAACAGGTGGCCAAACGGAATGGGCAGAAAGCTGGCCAAGGCCAGAACGAACGCCGCGGTCCCGAGTAGGCGGTCGCCCAAGGGATTGAACAAGCCCTGGAACCGCGGCTTCACCACCAGTTCGATACGGCGCAGAGTCGGCAGGATCTGCAGGCTCATGGCAATGAACGTCGTTCGCGACACGCCGCGATCCATCATCGACCGGGGCAACCAGAGCCGGGGACTGCCGAACATGATTTGGAAGGTGATGAGCACGAGAGGCACACCGATCACCAGCGATACCCCTGGCGGCATCGGAAGGGCGTTTGGAATAGAGAAAATCAGTAGAAGCGCCCCAAAAGCCCGTTCGCCGAAGTGGTTCACAAGGTCTCTGACCGTCACGGTCTCGTTGGCCGTGGCCGCCAATTGCAGCATCAGGTTCGAGATCGATTGGCGCCGTGAGAATATGTTGAACGCTGCAGGCGGCAGGTCCGACGGTTCGATCGGAAATGTTTCGCTACTTTTCACCCGCCGCACCTAGACCTCTTCATCCGCAGGCCAATCGAACCACGGCGCCGCAGAACAGTTCCACCCCAACGGCTTATCGCCAGAATGCGCTTCGCAAATCACCGACGAAGCCCTGCCCCCAAGCGCCAGAGCGACAAAAGGTGCTCCGGACAGTTTGGACCAATTGCTCAGACCCACCGGCTCGCATCAGCACCCTGCGCTCGCCGGCGTCTACTTTGGTGCGCCATGAGCGCCCGTTGGCGCGCCTCCAGAAACGAGACGCTCGGCGCCAGGGTCGAGATGGTCGGCAGCGGCCCGTGGCTGACCGCGCAAAGGTCGGGTAGCCTCCAGTCGATGCAAGCGCCGACGGATTAGCCAATCATGGACGATGTAAACTGGCGGATCGATCACACCGGTGTTGGTGTCGCCGATATTCAGGCCTCCGTCCGGTTCTACGACGCTGTGCTGGAAACGCTGGGCCTTCGCCCTCTTATGAGGATCACCAGGCACTTCGGAGCGGCAACCGGGCCCGGCGACCCTGATCTTGCCGGTGTGGGCTACGGCGTGGACTATCCGATCTTTTGGATCGACGTCTTTCACCCATCGGGCGTCAAACAGCATACAGCTTTCCGCGCGAAATCCCGTGATGAGGTGAAAGCCTTTCACAGAGCGGGGCTTGAGGCCGGCGGACGTGATAACGGCCCGCCCGGTCCCCGAACAGGCGGCTATCCTTCGGGATACTTCGCCGCTTTCGTGATTGATCCAGACGGAAACAACATAGAGGTGGTGCTGCGCGAAGGCTAAGCACCTCCCCGCCGACACCAGCGTTTGCGCAGCGGCCGGGCGGCGCCAATGGCTGACCTTGTCGCCACGCCAGAACGCGGACATTCGGCCGCCATCCGCGACGCCACGGATCGCAAGGTGGAAGACCAATCAAGCATCGAGCTGAAGCCGAACCTTCCGGAGCAGACGCGCCAACTCTAGCCGTTCGGCAACATCGAGATTGGCGACGACCTGGTCAGCCTGCGCGAAGTGCGAGACGATCGCCGCCTCGATCAGGGCCAGGCCTTCGGGGGTCAGTATCGCCATCAGCAACCGGCGATCGCCACCATCGGGGCCGCGGCGTACTAATCCACGCTGCTCGAGGCGATTGAGGCACGCGGTCATCGCGCCGGACGTGAGCAGAACGGCCTTGCGGAGCGCGGTGGGGCTCAACCGATACGGCGCGCCCGAGCGCCGCAGCGTCGCCAGCACGTCAAGCTCGGTGTAGCTGATCCCGTGGGCTCGAAGTCGCTCGCCGGCTCGGGCTTCGAGCAGACCGCCGAGATGCAGAAGGCGGCCGACCACCGCCATCGCCGTAGCGTCCAGATCCGGCCGCTCACGCGCCCAGTCTTCAAGCAGCAGGTCGACAACGTCCGCACCGGGCTTGGAAGGCGATTGTTCAGGCGTGACCATCAATCTTCACATCAAGTATCTTGACATAAAGATATACATTGAGGAGCGTGCCGCCGCAATCCATCTGCCCAGGGGAATTTCCATGCGTTCGCTTCGAAGGCTGGTTTGCGCGCTCGCGGCGTTCACGGCACAGGTGTCGCCCGTCTCGGCCTGGGCCCAGCAGCCAGCGCCGAACCGGATCGTGATCGAGCAGGGAAACGTCAAGCTTCCGACCGGGGAGACCGTCCCCTACGAGATCGGTACGCTTTACGTGCCGGAAAACCGTGGCAAGCCCGATAGCCGCAGGATCGGCATCGGCTTCGCGCGGATCAAAGCGCCCCGCCCCACCGGCGCGCCGCCGATCTTCTGGCTGCCTGGCGGTCCGGGGCTGAGCGTACTTGGCGCCTTCACCGACCCAAGCGAAGCGGCGCGGAGCCGCCTGCGCTCCTGGCTGACCTTCGGCGCGGTCGGCGACCTCGTGGTGATCGAACAGCGCGGCTATACGAGCCGAGGCGAAATGCTCGTCGAGACCGCCGACGCGTCGCCGCTTGATAGGCCGGCTTCAGTCGAGGCCGATGCGCGCGCGATGCAAGCGCTGGCGCGGCGCGCCATCGCGCGCAATCCCGACAAGGATCTGTCCGGCTATACGATCGAGGCTTTCGCTGATGACGTCGATGATCTCCGGCAAGCCCTAGGCTATGAAAAGATTAGCCTGTTCGGCGGCAGCTTCGGCTCACAATGGTCTCTGGCGGTGATGCGCTTGCACCCCGAGATCGTGGCGCGCGCCGTGCTTTCCTCCGTCGAGCCGCTGAACAACGGTTTTGACATGCCCTCGCAGGTGTTCGCGGCCCTGCAGCGCATCGCCTTCGACGCCGATCGCGATTCCGGCCTGGCGCCCTGGCTGCCCAAGGGCGGGATGATGGAGGCGGTCCGCGTGCTGCACCGGCGCTTCGCCGCCGGACCCATCCGCGTCACGGTCCGTGGCGATGCCGGCGCGGCGCGGGCGATCGTACTCGGCGCCGAGGACCTGCAGCTCGCCCTGCTGGCGCACACCGACGAGGCCGAGCATTGGCCGGCCTTCATCCTCTCGCTCTACCACGGCCACTATGACGACTGGGCGCGTCAGACCCTGGAGGACCGGCGCGCAAGCCCCGCCAAGCTGATTGGCCCGCTCGTCGACAGCAGCCTGGCCGTTACCGCCGAGCGCGAACAGCTCATGCGCACGGATCCGGCCGCGGACTGGCTCGGCACGTGGAATTTCGAGGCGAACCTGGTGTCGGCGCCGGATTGGCCGACCCCGGACATGGGCGATGCGACTCGGCTCCCGCGCGCGACCACGACTCCGATCATCTTCGTTCACGGCGACTGGGACACCTCCACCCCAATCGAGAACACGCTTGGCCTGCTGCCGTATTTTCCCAACGGCCACGCGATCCTCGTCCACCGCGCCGGGCATGATGGGGCGTTCTACCAGCTGCGCGAAAGCCCCGCCGCCAAACAGGCCATCTACGATTTCCTGCGCACCGGCGAGACCCGCGGCCTTCCCACCGAAGTCACCCTGGCCGCGCCGAGGTTCGAGCCGCCGAGTTTTGCGCCGCCGGATCAGGCGGCGCGCTGATCTCGGCCCTCCACGCTTCAAGGCGTCACACCATCGGCGCAGCGCCAGAACTGCTGTTGGCGCCCCTCCAGGAAGGCGGCGTTCAGCCTCGCCGTCGACTGCCGATACGACCAATTGCTGACCCGGTTGGCCGACCTTGGGCTCGTTTCAAGAAAGGCGCAGTCGTTGACGTCAAATCCGGACGCCGAGCGCTTTCCCGTCCCCAAGTGCTGCGTTCGGCACCCGCCGACGAGACCGAAGCGCAAACGCAGGGGCGGCTTCGCGGGGCCCCGGCTGCAGGGTGCCGCGGCAGGCGTGGTCGTCTTGGGTCTGCAGAAACCGCCACGGTCGGACCGGAGTAGGCCTGTGGCGTCAAGCTTCAGAAACTGTGCGCGCCACCGCCGGACCCTAGACCCAAGCCAACCATAGGCAGCCGGCGCGATGAATGTTAGCTGGCAAGGCGGCGCGAGGCGTCGCTTCCGGCCCTCCACGACAGCGTGCGCGAGATTTCGGTAATGGTTGACGGTTCCGACTTCGACGGCGCGATCCGGCGCGAGCGAGAGCGCAATCAGGCGGTACTGCAACAGATGCCGGGCTTCGCGGCGGTGCTGAATGGGCCTGAGCATCGGTTCGACTACGTCAACGATGCCTATGTGGCCCTGGCGGGCGAACGCGACTTCCTGGGCCGTTCGGTGCGCGAGGTCTTCCCGGACCTTGAAGGGCAAGCGTTCGGCGACATCCTGGACCGCGTCTATCGTACGGGCGAGCCATTCACCGCCCGCGCCCTGCCGATCAACCTGGCCCAAGATCACGGCGACGCCCGGTATCTCGACTTCCTCTATCAGCCGATCCGCGGCAGCGACGGGCTCGTCACAGGCATCTTCGTCGGCGGCTATGATGTCACCGACTCGGTGCGCGCCCAATCACGGCTGGCCGCGCTGGCCGAACTGAGCGACGCGTTGCGCCACATCGAAGATCCTGAGGACCTTCCTCATGCGGCCGCCGAAATTCTCGGCCGCGCGTTGGGCGTCAGCCGCGTCGGCTACGGCACGATCGATGATGAAGCCGAGACCCTGCACGTTGACCGCGACTGGACCATACCCGGCGTTGGCTCGTTGGCCGGCGTCACGCATTTGCGAGACTACGGATCGTTCATCGATAGCCTCCGGCGCGATGAATTCATCGCGATTGGGGACGTGCGCCTGGATCCTAGAACGGCCCGGCGGCAAGCGCGCTCGAAGGCCGGAGCGCCCGGTCGTTCGTCAATGTCCCAGTCGTGGAACGCGGTCGGTTGGTGGCGGTGCTTTTCGTCAACCACGGCGCCGTGCGCACTTGGCGTCCCGATGAGTTGGCTCTGATCCGTGATATCGCCGAGCGCACGAGAGCGGCGATCGAGCGCCATCGCAACGAACTGGCCCTGCGCCGTAGCGAGGCGCGCTACCGCACGCTGTTCGAGGCCGTCGACGTGGGCTTCTGCGTCATCGCCATGAAGTTCGACGCGGCCGGATCGGCGATCGACTATCGCCTCGTTGAGGTCAATCCCGCTTTCGAGCGACAGACCGGACTTTTTGGTGCGGCCGGTCAGTGGGCCAGCGAGGTGGCGCCGAACCTTGAACGCCATTGGTTCGAGACCTACGGACGCGTCGCGATGACCGGCGAGGCGGTTCGCTTCGAGAACCATGCCGCCCCACTGGGGCGTTGGTTTGACGTCCATGCTTTCCGGACTGGTGAGCCCGAGGAACGCCGTGTGGCGGTCCTCTTTAACGACATTACCCAGCAGCGCGCCGCGGAACGTAGCTTGCGTGAGCTGAACGCGACGCTGGAAGCCCGCGTCGCCGAGCGCGTGGCCGAGCGGGACCAGCTCTGGAACCTGTCGCAGGACATGCTGGCCCGCGCCGACTACACCGGCATGATGTCGGCGGTCAGCCCCGCCTGGACCACCGTGCTGGGCTGGAGCGAGACCGAACTGCTATCGCGCGGCTATGCCACGTTCATGCATCCCGAGGACATGGGACCCACTCTGGCGGCGTTGGAGAAGATGGGGCAGACCGGCAGGCCGACCATCTTCCAGAATCGCATCGCCACCGCGGACGGCGGCTTCAAGTGGATTGAGTGGACGGTGACGCCCGAGCTCGACCAGCTCAACTTCATTGCCGTCGGCCGCGACATCAGCGTCAGCAAGGCCAAGGAAGTCGAGTTGGAGGCCGCTCAGCTCGCGCTGCGTCAATCGCAGAAGATGGAGGCCATGGGACAGCTGACCGGCGGGGTGGCCCACGACTTCAACAACTTGCTGACCCCCATCATCGGTTCGCTCGACATGTTGCAGCGTCGGCAGGTCGGGGGCGAGCGCGAGCAACGGCTCATCGATAGCGCGCTGCAGTCGGCCGATCGCGCCAAGACGCTCGTCCAGCGCCTGCTCGCCTTCGCCCGTCGACAACCGCTGCAACCGACCGCGGTTGATCTGAAGGGCTTGGTCAACGGCATGGCCGAACTTGTCGCCAGCACGTCGGGCCCGCACGTCCAGGTCATTGTCGATGTGCAAGACGACTTGCCCGCCGCCAAAGCCGATCCGAACCAACTCGAGATGGCCATTCTGAACCTGGCGGTGAACGCGCGCGACGCCATGCCCGAGGGTGGCGCCCTGACGATCCGCGTGGACAAAGGCAGGGATCCGCCCGCGGGCCTTACGCCGGGCCAGTACGTTCGGGTAAGCGTGGCCGATACGGGCGTGGGCATGGATGAGGCGGTGCTCAAGCGCGCGACCGAGCCGTTCTACTCGACCAAGGGCATAGGCAAGGGTACGGGCCTGGGCCTGTCGATGGTCCACGGGCTCGCCTCGCAACTGGGCGGGCCGATGGTCATCGCCAGCGCGCCGGGCGCCGGCACGACGGTCGATCTGTGGCTTCCGGTCAGCGACGACGCCATCCCAGAGCTTGTATCCATCTCGGAGCACGCGAACGGGCGCGTGATGCGCACGGGTGTCGTGCTGCTGGTCGACGACGAGGACGCCGTCCGCAACAGCACCGCCGAAATGTTGGCGGACCTCGACTACGCCGTGGTCGAGGCGTCCTCGGCCGCCGAGGCGTTGTTGAAGCTCGAAGCGGGGCAGCCCTTCGACCTATTGCTCACGGACCATCTGATGCCGGGTATGAATGGCACCGAACTCGCGCGCATCGTTCAGGCGCGCTGGCCTGGTCGACCGGTGCTGGTCATTTCCGGTTTTGCGGAGACCGAGGGCGTGCATCCAGATCTTCCTCGCCTCACCAAGCCCTTCAGACAAAGCGAATTGGTCGAGATCCTCCAGTCCATCACCCAAGCGCCCTAGCTTGGCGAACGGGCGAGGGTTCAGCGTCGCGGATCGTCTGCGCCGCCGGTTCGTTCTCGCCTCATGGCCAAGCCGAGCGTCGCCAGTCAGAAGAAGGTGACCGCCGAGAACCTCGCCAGCCTCGGCGTCGATCGCTTGGCGGAAATCCTGGTCGAGGTCGCCGAAACCCGGACGGACCTCAAGCGTCGGCTGCGGATGGAGCTCGCTGCGGGCCTGGGCGCGATCCATCTCGCGCCGGAGATCGACAAACGGCTCGGCGCCCTGGAAACCAGGCGGGGCCAAGTGACCTGGCGCCAGAAGCCGGCGTTCCTGCGCGATCTCGATGCCTTGCGAGGCCTGATCTCAGATCGGCTCGGGCGCGCCGAGCCCGACGCGGCTTTGGAACGGCTCTGGCGATTCCTGGCCACCTACGGCCAGACCTCGAGCCGCCTGCGGGAGCGCGACGAGGCGTTCGAGGCGGTCTACGCCCGGGCGGCGGATGAACTGGGCCGCCTGCTCGCCGGCCACGATCCGAACCTGGCCGCCCACGCCCTGGTTGACGCAGCGACCGCCGCGCCCCAGCCGTGGTCGCACTGGATGCCGCAAGCCCTGGCGGCTACGCCCCCCGCGACCGCACAGATCGCGCTGACCCTGGCCCAGGCCCGCGCCAAGGCCGCGCCTGGCTGGATCGTTGTCATCCGTCACCTGGCCGACGCCGCCGGCGATGTCGAGGCCCATGCCGCCACCTATGGCGCCCCGGCCCTGGAGACGCCGCCCGTGGCGGTCGCCCTGGCGCGGCGCTGGCTCGCCCTCGGCGAAATTGAGGCGGCGGGGCAAGCCCTGCGGCGCGCGGCGCCCAAGCCCAAAGGCTTTCGGGGGCGCTTGGCCGCGCCGGACTTCGACTGGGAAAGCGCCTGGATCGACTATCTCGAGGCGGCCGGCGACGCGGCCGGGGCCCAGGCGGTGCGCTGGGCCTCGTTCCAGCGGACCCTAGACACGAGCCGGGCCAAGGCCTTCGTTGGACGCCTCGATAGCTTCGACGATGTCGAGGCCGAGGGCGAGGTCTTCGCCTACGCCCGCGTACGACGATTTCCAGAAAGGCCTTGCGGTGCTGATGACTTGGCCCGCCCTGGCCGAGGCCAGCCGCATGATCCTGGATCGCGGCGACGAGGCCAGGATCGAGCCGGATGCGGCCGAAGCCTGGGCCGCGAAGCTGCGCGCCCGCTTCCCCGCCGCCGCCCATCGCCTGCTGCGCAAGGCCGCCGCCACCGCCTTCAAGCGCCGGGAGCTGAAGCTGTCACAGCGCCTGACCGAGGAAGCCGACAGCATCGCCGTCTGATCGCCGCGACATTCTGACCCGCCCCGCTCGCGCCCCGGCGCCCTGGAGAACGGGCCCGAAATTCCTATCTAAGATCCTGACAAATCAAAGGAGTTGCGAGCCCGATGGCAGGCGGATGGACCCATGACGGGGGCGTTCTTGATCAAATCGAAGACACCGTCACCGACGGGGTTCTCAGCGCGCGCGCCCGCCTGCCGGCCGGCGAGAGCCTGCTCTTCTGCGTAAGTTGCGGTGAAGACATTCCCGAAGCACGGCGACGCGCGCTGCAGGGTTGCCGCACCTGCATCGAATGCCAGACCGGGCGCGACAAGGAGATCGTGTTCAGCAGCATCAATCGGCGCGGCAGCAAGGACAGCCAGTTGCGCTGACCGTGACCGTCTCGCCGCCGCCAGGTCGCTGATCGCCATCGATGTGGTCGGAGAACCGAACTACCTGCAAGCCCTCCCCGCGACCATGCATCTGGGCGTCGGGAAGGGCGGCCGCGTCCTCGTCTGGCTCGACGGCGCGCGCCCAGTCCGCTTCGCGAGGTAGCGATAGCCAATATCGCCGCACTCGGGGCCATCCGGCAGGCTGTGGCTGATGTTGGCAATCCTGCGCTGGCGTCACGGGCCGAGGTCAATCAAGTCCGCGCCAGACCGCTGATCCCCTGGCCGCACCGCTTAGCCTTGGGCGACCGGCGTTTTGGACCAAGCCTCGCCGGCTGGGCCGCGAGGCGGCGGCGCCGGAGCCTTTGACGGCTCACCTCGTTAGGCCTTCTCAACAGCGGGGCCACACGATGAACCTGACCGATCCGCAAGCGCGGCGTTTTTCGCGGTGGAACACGCCGTCAACGCGCATCCTCCTCGGTCTGCTGATCGGCTTGGCCGCGGGCGCCGCGGCGAGCGGACAGCCGCCAGCGCGGCTGGATCCGCTGCTGGCGATCACGGCGCCGATTGGAGCGCTGTGGCTCGATGCCCTGACCATGACCGTTGTGCCCCTCGTGTTCGGCCTGTTGGTGACCGGCGTTGGATCGGCCACCTCCAGCGCGGCGGCCGGCGGGGTGGCGATGCGGGCTATGATATGGTTCGCCGTCCTGCTCGTAGCGGCCTGCGCCTTGAGCGCAGTGCTGACGAGCGCGCTGCTGCTGTGGTCCCCGGTTCCGTCGGCGGGACAAGCCCTACGCGGCGGCCAGCCCCCTAGTCTCGGCGCGGCGGGAGCTTGGTTCAGCGGGATCATTCCCGCCAATCCGATCAAGGCCGCCGCCGAGACGCAGATGGCCCCACTCGTGGTGTTCGCCCTGTTCTTCGGGTTCGCGGCCAGCCGCATCGAGACCCGCCTTCGCGCCGTCGTGACGACCTTCCTCGAGGCCCTTGTGGCCACCATGCTGGTCATCGTCCGATGGGTGCTGTTGGCAGGACCGCTGGGCGTCCTGGCGTTAGGCTTCGGCGTCGGAGCGCGACTGGGACTGGGGGCGGCGGGAACCCTGCTACACTACATCCTGATGGTCGTCGCCGCATGCCTGGCGGTGACCCTAGCAGCCTATGGCCTGGCCGTGGCGGCCGGCCGGTTGTCGCCCATCACCTTCGCCCGCGCTGCCTTGCCGGTGCAAGTCGTGGCGCTGGGCACGCAATCGTCCCTGGCCTGTCTGCCGGCGATGATCACGGCCACGTCCGGTCTGCGGACCGTCCCGGGTTCGGCCGAGGTCGTCCTGCCGCTGTCAGTGTCGATCTTCCGCGCGGCCAGTGCGGCGGCCAACATGGCGGTGGCGATCTATCTGTCGCACCTGCACGGCGTAACGCTGTCGCCCGCCACCCTCCTCGTCGGCGTGCTGGTGGCGTCCGCCGTCAGCCTCGCCGCGGTCGGTCTCCCGGCTCAGGTGTCGTTCTTTGCGACCATCGGGCCGGTCTGCCTGGCCATAGGCGTGCCGCTGAATCTCTTGCCTGTCCTCCTCGCGGTCGAGTCCATCCCAGACATCTTCCGGACCTTGGGCAACGTGACCACAGACCTGGCGCTGGCTCGCATCGTCGGTCGCCCAAAGGACGAGGCGGCCCTTGGCGGCGAACCGATCATCCGATGGGCCAACGGAACAGGCCCTGGCGCCAACGGTTAGGGGCCTGCGCAAAGCGCGTGGCCTTGAAAGTTCGGCATGCCCCTCATTGTCTTAGCGCGGATCGCGCTCTCGTTGCTGTCCTTGGCGGTCCTGGCGGCGGGCGGATATCTGCTGTGGACCTGGTACGACGGGGAGTGGCTCAGCGACGCGGCGGGCCGCGCCTATCACCTCCGTGAGGATTGGTGCCTGTGGACCGGCCTGGGGCTGCTGATCTGGTCGTCCATGGGCCGCCTCGTGCTTGTGCCCCTCATCGCGCGCGGCGACACCGATCCCAGCCGCGCGGAGCGCGGCGAGACGTCCACGATCATTGAAAGCCCGACCGGATCGCGTCTGTATGTCGAAGTCCACGGCCCAGCCGATGGTGAGACGGTCATCTTGACTCATGGCTGGGGACTGGACGGCACGATCTGGTTCTACCTGCGCCGAGCGCTCACCAGCCGTTATCGGGTCATCGTGTGGGACCTCGCAGGACTGGGCCGCTCGAAGGCCGCCGCCGGCGCGATCGACCTTTCGAACTTTGCCCGTGACCTGGAAGCGGTCATGGACTTCGCGGCCGCGCCCGCAATCCTGATTGGTCACAGCATCGGCGGCATGACCATTCAGACGCTGGTGCGCGACCACCCGAGCGCACAACAACGTATGGTCGGCGTGGTCCTCGTCAACACCACCTACACCAACCCACTGCGGACCATGATCCTCAGCCCGCTGGCCCAGGCCCTACGCTGGCCCGTGCTCGAGCCCGCCCTTTGGCTGGCGATTCCGCTCCAGCCGATCGCCTGGCTTTCGGCTTGGCAAAGCTACTTTAGCGGCGCGGCGCATCTGGCCAACCGCCTGGGGTTCGCCGGGCGCGTGACACGAAGCCAGCTCGAGCACACCACCCTGCTGGCCACCCGCAACCCGCCCGCCGCTTTGGCGCGCGGCAATCTGGCAATGTTTCGATGGGACGCCGACGGAGCCCTACAGGCGACGAGCATCCCCACCCTCGTGCTCGCCGGCGAGGCCGATATCGTGACGCTGAAGGCGGCGAGCGAAGTTCTCTCACGCGCGGCGCGGGATGGCCGTTTGGTGACGGTGGATCAAGCCAACCACATGGGTTTCCTGGAGCGCTCGGACGTCTACTGCGCCGAGATTGAGGCGTTCTGCGATGCGATCTCCCTAAGATCGACGTCGCTCGCTCCTTCAATCAAGGCTGCATGGCCCCCCCAGAGCATTTGAAACCGGGCGCCTCGAGACAATTACGATGACCCCATGGGCCGGCAGACGCCGCCGGACCGACGTTCCGATCCCGGTCGCCGGCGCCGCCAGGACCTTCGGCGGCCTCCTCCTGGGCGGCGTTCGGCATCGAGTCCGAGATAGGGCGGCAGGCTTCGAAGCCCGCCTCACAGTCGAATTCCCGCCACGATGCCTTACCGGCTGATCCAGAGCCATGGCTGGCGCGGAGCCTGCGAGTTCTCCACTGGATGGCGCTGGATGCGAAAGTTCGCCATCAGAGACCTCGCGCCTGTTCGCGAACCACCCAGAGTCGCCCTTGGCGAGCGGCCAGTCGCGGCTGGCCGAGCGCGCAGCTCGCGAGTTGGTGGCTGGCCGTCCGGTCCATACTAACAAGTTGGTCGTCTCGCTAGGCGACGTCATGCGGGAGCCAGGCGGCCATCACGGTTCCGCCGCCACCGACGATGATCCGAACCCTCAATCGTGACCACTACTTGGCCGAGATGACCTGGACGTGGCCTTGCACGCCCCCTGTCTTGCCGGCTAGGCCCGGCACTTCGTCCAGTTGCCGAAGGCTGGTGAACCGGCCCCGCTCCTCACGGTATCGCACGATCTCGAAGCCGTGACCCTTCAGGCCTGCGATGGCGTCAAAGTCCTCGGCCGTGGCGGTGTTGAGATCGATCATGCGGGGAGCCTGGAAGTGTGGAATGGGCCAAGGTTCAACCCAACGCCTGCCCGAAGGTTCACTGGCGGGCGCTTGTCCAAGCCGATTCCGCCGCAAGCCTGGTGGTGATCACGCGCCGGGTGGGGTGGTCGGCCGCGTCCGGTGGCCGCCCGGCGCCCCAAGAGCCTGAGGTGCTCGAGAGGCTGCTCCCCAGCACCAGCCGAGATCCGCCGCGCGCTCCCCCGCGGTCAGCGATGGGCGCCTGAACAGAGAAGGCTGGCCAACTCGGAGGCCAGATCTCCCCTTTTGGATGAGTTCCGCCGCCGTCGCCTCAGGTCCGTATACACCGATCCCAAAGAGGCCGCGCCGTCAGCACGCCTCCCGTTTCGATAGGCTCGGCCGAGCAATGCGCCTACGGGCGACCCTCGGCGAACGCCTCGATCATCTTGGCGCAGAAGGCCGGGAGGTCATCGGGCTTGCGCGAGGTGACGAGGCCATCGTCGACCACCACGTCCTGGTCGACCCAGTCGGCGCCGGCGTTCTTCAGGTCGGCCTCCAGCGACGGCCAAGACGTCATCGCCTTGCCTTCGACGGCGCCGGCGTTGATCAACGTCCAAGGTCCGTGACAGATGGCGGCGATCGGCTTCTTCGTCGTCACGAAGTGCTTGATGAAGTCGATGGCCTTGGGCTCCAGCCGCAGGGCGTCGGGATTCATCACCCCGCCCGGCAGGACGATGGAGTCATAGTCCTCAGGCTTGGCGGCCGACAGTTCGCGATCGACAGGCACCGTGCGGCCCTTGTCGTGATGCTCCCAGCCCTGGATCTGCCCGCCCTTGGGCGACACGACCTCGACCTGCGCGCCGGCGGCCTTGAGGGCCTCAACCGGCTTTTCCAATTCCGACTGCTCAAAGCCGTCGGTGGCGAGCACGGCGACCTTGCGGCCGGCCAGGGTTTGATCGGGCATTGGGATAGCTCCTCGGTAAGCGGCAGGGATCAAGTCTTGGCGGAAACCGGTCTGGCGAGCGTCGGTTCCGTTCGGCGTCGGCGGTGGAAAAGCCCGAAGCCTTTTCCGGGATTTTGGCGCGGAAAGTCGCCCTACCGCCCTTAGGGATGGCCGTGCTCGGCGTTGCGTTTGCGCGTCGCGGCCGCTTTCTTGGCCGAGGCCGAGCGGTCGGCAGCGCTGCGATGGGCCGACGCTTCGCCACCCGCCTTACCGCCCTTGTGGGCCGCGGGATGACCCGTGGCCTTGCCGCGGCCAGAGCCGCCCTCCTTCTTGCCGCCGCCGTCATCCTTGTTGACGGTGGCCCAGGCCCGGCGTTCGGCTTCCGTCTCCGAAACGCCCTTGGCCTCATAGCCTCGCGCAATATGGTCGGCTTTGCGTTCCTGCTTATCGGTGTACTTGGATTTGTCGCCTTGGGGCATGTGACGTCTCCTTATGAAATGGCTTTGGCCAACATCCACGAAAATCCCTGCCGCCACCGCTCCGTTCCCACAGCAAAGTCAGTCACTTAGCGTTGACTCCCCCGAGACCGCTCCCATTCAGGGATGGCGAGGCCATCACGCGCGCTACACCCGCTGAGATGATGCTCTGGCGGGCCAAGCCGAACGCATCGCCGCGCTCGGCGGCCCGGCCTAGGTCCGAGGAGGATCCTTTTCGGCGGCAAAGGCCGAGGCTTGCTCGGGCGCGACGCGGGCGTCGGATGATGACGCGTTCGCAAGCGGCTCGGTGTGCACGACCTTGCCGATCTGGTCGGGGTCGCTTTCCATATGGCTGTCGCTAGCGGGGACAGGGCCCGGGGCGGCCGGCGCGGGGGCGGCGGTCGCCGGATAATCGGGGACCGGGGCGCGAGGCTGGGTGACATTGTGGACGCCGCCCAGGCCGTCGGCGGTTTGCGGATCCTTGCCCGTGGTCATGGTCTGTCTCCAAACTGTCTCTGGAGAGCAAACGCCAGCCCGGGCCATCCGTTCGCGGGCCATCAAACGCAGGGTGGGCTCCCTCGACAGCCTCGTCCAGCGCGAGCGAGACGAGGTCGGCGGCGGCCAGCGGTCCGGCCGGGGCTTCGAACTTGGCGCAAGGACCTTGGGGGCGCATGGCGAGGCCGGCGGCGCCAGGCCCAGAGGACGCAGTCACCCGCATGGCCGGATCAAGGCCGCGCAGCGGTTCGACCAGCGCGCCGACGGTGAGCGGCCCCAAGACCTCGGGCGGCGGAGGGCGGACCAGACTCGCCAGAGCCTGCCCCACCTCCCCTGCTCGGGCGGGTCACACGTAGAGGCTGGAGCATCGGCCGGCGAGGCCGTTCATCGACTTGAACAGATCGGCAGTCCCGCGCCCGGCCGCGTCCCACCCCCAAGCGCAGATACCGGGGCGGCGTTGAGCGCCAAGAGCAGGACCGCCCATCTCACACTCCGCAAGCGCGCGGCGCGAGCGGACCCGATCCGCGGGCGCGGCCAAGCCATGTCAGGGCGCGCCGCGCTGCAAGTAGGCCCGCACGGCCTCGGCGCTGTTGCCGACCTTGACGACCGCCTTGGCCAAGTCGTCGCGGCTGACGCCGAGCGCCTGGGTCCAGTATGCGACCTCATAGGCCTCGCTGAGGCTGATGCGCGAAGCGTCCTGCGGCCCGCGCTGATCCTTGTCGTCCGACATCAAGCGCTCCCGGTGAGAAACCAATGATCAAATGATGGCGTGGCCTAACGGTCGCGCACATAGACCACGCGGGTGCTGCGCCCGCGCAGGAGCAGTCCCAGGACGACGCCGACGGCCGCCGCGACACCCAGCGCTCGGACCGGCTTGAGCTGCACCCAAGCCTGAAGGTCGCCGTAACGGTGCTGGACCGTCTCGGCGCTCTCGCTTGCCAGGGTCAAAATGCTGTCGCGCGCCTCGCCGATCGCGGTTTCGGCGACCGTCCTGACGCGCGCGGCGGCCGCCTTGGCCGAGGTCTTGGCCCCCTTGAAGCTCGGGGGGCCTTCGCGCGGCGGCAGGTCACCGCCCAGTTCCCCGATGAAGCCCTCGCCGTCGATGCGATAGTCGCTCATGTCCGTTCCTGCTGTGGAAATCCTTGGCCGCCCGAGCGCGTCCGGGAGCAGAAAACCTGGACCTGCGTATCGTTCCTACGCTCGGGTTTACGGAACAAGAAGGGGCGGCCGCGGCAGGCTAATTCGCTTTCCGCAGCAAGCGATGCGCCCGGTGGCCGGAACGCCACGGGGTCCGCGACGTTGCCGCCCCATGGCCGCGGCTCCGAAGACCAATAGTTCGCACAAGGTGGTGTTTGCGGCTCTGGCCGGAAACCTCGCCATCGCCGCCACCAAGTTCGCGGCCGCGCTGATGACGGGATCGTCGGCCATGCTGACAGAGGCGATCCATTCCACCGTCGACACGGGTAACCAGGGGCTATTG
The DNA here is from genome assembly GCF_058808315.1 of Caulobacter sp. GW821-FHT11E11. Classification (NCBI taxonomy): domain Bacteria; kingdom Pseudomonadati; phylum Pseudomonadota; class Alphaproteobacteria; order Caulobacterales; family Caulobacteraceae; genus Caulobacter; species Caulobacter sp. GW821-FHT11E11. The sequence continues at coordinate 169,896 of NZ_JBXARO010000008.1, read as the reverse complement.
CTCCTCGGCCTGGCCAGGGCCGGCCGGCCGCCAAGCCGCACACATCCGTTCGGCTACGGCATGGAGCTTTACTTCTGGTCGTTCGTCGTGGCGCTGATGATATTCGCCCTGGGCGGCGCGGTGTCGGTCTATCAGGGCGTTCACAAAATCCTCGAGCCCGAGCCGATCAACCGGGTGTGGATCAACTTCCTGGTGATCGGACTGGCGATGCTGTTCGAAGGCGGTTCGTTCCTGGTCGCCTGGCGGGCGTTTGGCAGGGTTCGCGGTGAGGTCCCGTTCTTCCCCGCCCTTAAGAACAGCAAGGACCCATCGATCTTCGCCGTCCTTTTGGAAGACGGCGCGGCGTTGCTGGGCCTGGCGCTTGCCGCCTGTGGCGTCGCCGGTTCGGCGCTTGGCCTTGCTTGGGCCGATGGTGCGGCCTCGGTGGCCATCGGAGTGCTGCTGGTGGTGGTCGCCGTGTTCCTGGCCAACGAGACCCGCAGCCTGCTGACCGGCGAGGCCGCCGCGCCGCGTGTGGTCGAAGCCGTGCGCGACGTCCTGGCCCGCGACCCCCGCATCGAAAGCGTCACCGAAGTGCTGAGTATGCATCTGGGCCCGAGCGAGATCTTGCTCGGCGTGACCCTCGATTTTTGCGACACCCTGACGGCTCGGGACATTGAAGGCGCCGCCGACGATTTCGCCGCGCTGATCCAGGGCGTGGACGCGCGGATAACCAGGGTGTTTGTCCGATCGGGCCGGGCCCGCGCCGCCTACGCGCGCGGGATCGACCCGTCGCCGGCGACAGCTGAACACTAGCCCTTGGCATGGCGGCCACGGCTCGTCGCCCTGCGCCAAGCTCAAGGTCAGCTCCCGCCGCTTTGCGGCCGGTCGACCGGTTCGCAAGGCGATGCAGATAGATCGGCACGCTCTTTACGATGGCCGCGACGTCCCGCCCGTCGTGCGAGTTGTCATCCTCGCAGGGTGCTTCGAAGGCGCTCACCATCGCCAGGCCAACGCCCGCACACCGGGGTCAGCACCAAGCCCGTCAAAGGCCCTGGCGTCCCCCTGGGGCGATCGGGCCGGTGCGCGGACGCCCGGGGCGCTCAAGGCCTGCCCCTAGCGAAAACTCCTGGGCGACGTCGAGATCGCCGATCAGCAGGGCGATCGGAAATCCCGACAGCCGCACCACGCCGGCCTCGGTGGCCGGGCCGCCGGCGAACCGACCGGCGGCGATCGCCGCCACATCGCTTACCGGCTCGCAGGCTTGGCCCATCGATGGATCGGCCGGGATCAGCACCACCGCCTGGGGATGGCAGTCCTGCAGGAGCCTTATCAGGTCAGCGACGATCATCGCTCCTCCGCCCGTCTCAAGGGCGCCGCCGAGGCCTTCGGCCGTGGGGGGCTAGCGCGGGGCGTGGCGCGTCGCGGCGCCGGTGTTGCTGACCCGCTCGGCTCATAGGCGGCGAAACTTCTTGGCTCGATCGGCGCGCCCGGATCGCCCATCGCCGATGTTGTGGCGGTCGCGTCATTGGCCGCCGCTCGAACCGCCTGGGCCGCCAGGCGGACGAATAGCGCGGCATATTCGGCCGCCGACACGCGCCAGGAGCTGTCGGACGCCATGGCGTTGAGTTGGACGCGGCGCCAGGCGATGGGGTCCCGGTAAAGGGCGCAGGTGCGCCGAATGGCGTCTTCGAGCATGTCCTGAGTGGCGGGCGCGAACTGCACGCCGGTGGCGGCTGAACGCGCCATTCCGGCGGTGTTGGCGTCGATGATGGTGTCGGAAAGACCACCCGTGCGCGAGACCACCGGAACAGCGCCGTAGCGCATGGCGCACAGCTGCGTCAGGCCGCAGGGCTCGAAACGTGACGGGGCCAGGATGGCGTCGGCGCCGCCTTGGATCAAATGCGCCAGGTCCTCACGGTAGCCGAGGAAGCGGCCCATGGCGCCGGGGTAGCGCTCGGCCGCTTGGGCGAAGGCCCGCTCGTAACGCGGCTCGCCCTGGCCGCAAACGATTAATTGCGCGCCCTCGGCGAACAGCACCGGCAGCGCGCCCAAAAGGAGGTCGACGCCCTTCTGGTCGGTCAGACGGCTGAGAATGCCAAACAGTGGCGCGTCGGCGTCAGGACGCAGCCCGAACTTGGCCTGCAGCGCCAGCTTGTTGATGGCTCGGCCTTTTTCAAGGCTCTGGGCCGAGTAGCGGGCGCTGATATCGGGATCGGTCTCGGGGTTCCAGACCTCGGCGTCGATACCGTTGAGAATGCCGACCAGGGACTTGGCGCGCGCCTTGAGCAGGCCGCCCAGCCCCATACCGCCCTCTTCGGTGGTGATCTCGGCCGCGTAGCTGGGTGAAACGGTGGTGACTTGGTCAGCGAACTGAATGCCGGCCTTCAGGAAGCCGATGTCGCCCCAATATTCGACGCCATCAATGCCCATCGCCTCGGGCGGCAAGTCGAGCTTGGCCAGCAGCGTCGCGGGGAACAAGCCTTGGAAGGCCAGATTGTGGATGGAGAGCACCACGGGCGGAGTCTGAACCCGTGGGGTCTTCTTGCGGGCGTAGTGAAGATAGGCCGGGGTCAGGCCTGCGTGCCAGTCGTGAGCCTGGATGACGTCGGGCCGATAGTCGGCCAGCAGGCCAAGTCCGATCTCGGCGGCGACCTTGGCCAGGGCGGCGAAACGCAGGCCGTTGTCGGGCCATTCGACGCCCGGGGCCTGGAGATAGGGATTGCCCGGGCGCGCATAGAGATGCGGCGCGTCGATCACCAACAGCTCAAGGTCCTTGGCGCGGCCGCGCAGCAAACGCGCGGGCCCGCCCATCAGCGCCTTGAACTGGTGGATCACGATGGGCGCGTCCAGGGCGGCGATCACCGCCGGATAGCCAGGGACCAGGGTGACGACCTGAACGCCTTCGCGCGACAGGGCCAGGGGCAGCGCGCCGACCACGTCGGCGAGGCCGCCAGTCTTGACCAGGGGAAAGATTTCGGCGGCGACCGACAGGACCTTGGGGCCGCTCATCGGCGGACGCCGAGCAAGGCGTGCGCCGCCGGCGCTTCGCAACTGCACAAAAAGCTTTGCCACGCCCCGCACGCCATTGTCTGAACTCCATGAGATGTCCCGGAAACAACGAGCGCGACCAAGGGTTCCGCGAGAATTTTTTGACAGGCCACGGCACAGATTGACCGCCTGTTCGTTGTGCACTCGCAGCAATTTGGAGATGGCGGTGGGGCTGGAAAGTGCGGGGTCTTGGGCGTCCGATCCGTTCGGGTTCCTGGGACGTCACGGCGCAACGGTGCGGACGTTTCAGCCGGGCGCCGCCGGCGTCGAGGTCATCGCCCGCAAGACCCGGCGACGGCTGACGACGCTGGCCGAGGTGGAGCCGGGTCTCTTTGTCGGCGAGCTAAACTCTTCGACTGACTATGCTTTGAGAGTGCACTGGCCAGACGGGCCGCACGAAGCCGAAGACGTCTACGGGTTCGGGCCCGTGCTTTCGCCGGAAGACCTGACGGCGATCACCGAAGGCGAGGCGCTTGATCTGGCGGAAAAGCTGGGCGCGGTCGTCCGCGCGCTGGACGGCGTGCCAGGCGTGGCCTTCAGCGTCTGGGCCCCCAATGCGCGCCGGGTCAGCCTGGTGGGCGACTTCAACAGCTGGGATGGCCAGCGTCACCCCATGCGCCTGCGTCATGCGGCCGGCGTCTGGGAGATTTTCATCCCGCGCCTCGAGGCTGGCGAGCGCTACAAGTTCGACATCGAAGGCGCCGACGGCGTGGTGCGCCGCAAGGCCGATCCGATGGCGCGGGCCAGCGAGACCCCGCCGGCCACGGCCTCGATCGTCGCCCCGGCCCTCGACCATGTCTGGAGCGACCAGGCGTGGATGGCCGGGCGCGCCGAGCGCCATCATCCCGGCGCGGCGATCTCGATCTACGAAGTGCATGCGGCGTCGTGGCGCCGTCCCTGGGACGGCAGGCCCTGCCATGACTGGGACGCGCTGGCCGATCATTTGATCCCCTATGTCACCGGCCTTGGCTTTACCCACCTGCAGCTGATGCCGATCATGGAGCATCCGTTCGGCGGCTCGTGGGGTTATCAGCCGCTTTCGCAGTTTTCGCCCTCGGCCCGTTACGGATCGCCCGCCGCCCTGGCCCGGTTCGTCGACCGCTGCCATCAGGCCGGCCTTGGCGTGATCCTCGACTGGGTTCCGGCCCACTTTCCCAATGATGCCCATGGCCTGGAACGCTTCGACGGCACGGCGCTGTATGAGCATGCCGATCCCAAGGAAGGCTTCCACCCCGACTGGAACACCCTGATCTACAACCTGGGCCGCCACGAGGTGTCGACCTTCCTGATCGCCTCGGCGCTCTACTGGCTGCAACAGTTCCATATCGACGGCCTTCGGGTCGATGCGGTGGCCTCGATGCTCTACCGCGACTACAGCCGCAAGGCCGGCGAATGGACGCCCAACATCCATGGCGGCCGCGAGAACCTGGAATCCATTGCGTTTCTGCGGCGGCTCAACGCCACGATCGGCGAGCACTTCCCAAGCGTCATCACCATCGCCGAGGAATCGACGGCCTGGCCGGGCGTGACCGCGCCGGTCGAGCAAGATGGGCTGGGCTTCTCCTACAAATGGAACATGGGGTGGATGAACGACACCCTGCGCTACATGCACCGCGATCCCGGACATCGGGGCTGGCACGGCGGCGATCTCGGCTTTGGCCTGACCTACGCGTTTTCCGAGCGCTTCATCCTGCCGCTCAGCCATGACGAGGTCGTGCACGGCAAGGGCTCACTGCTCTCCAAGATGCCGGGCGATCCATGGCGCCAGATGGCTAATCTCCGCGCGCTTCTGGCCCTGATGTGGGCGCATCCCGGCAAGAAGCTATTGTTTATGGGCGGCGAGATCGGCCAGTGGCGCGAGTGGAACCACGACGCCGAACTGGATTGGGCGCTGCTTGAAACGCCCGAGCATGCCGGCCTGCAACGCCTGGTGGGCGACCTCAACCGGGTCTACCGCGCCGAGGGCGCGCTGCACCACACCGACGCCGACGCCCGCGGCTTCGAATGGATCGCCGAGAACCACGACCAGGACGGCGTGTTCGTCTTCGAGCGCCGTTCGTTCCACGGCGGCGCGCCGGTGATCGTGGCCGTCAACATGACGCCCGAGCCGCGTCACCAACGCCGCGTGCGCGCGCCCCACGCCGGGCGCTGGGCCGAGATCCTCAACACCGACGCGGCCATCTATGGCGGCGGCGACCTGGGCAACCAGGGCGAGGTGATCGGCTTTATCGACCCGGACGGCCCGGCCCTGCGCATGACCCTGCCGCCGCTGGCCGCCGTCTTTCTCCGTTACCAAGGACCTAGCGCTTGACCTCTTCGCCCGACCGCCTCGAAGCCGGATCACCCTATCCCCTGGGCGCGACCTTCGATGGTCTCGGCGTCAATTTCGCCGTGTTCTCGGCCAATGCCGAGCGCATCGACCTGTGCCTGTTCGATCCGTCCGGCCGCAAGGAACTGGCCCGTTATCCCTTGCCCGAATGCACCGATGAGGTGTGGCACGGCTATCTGCCGCACGCGCGCCCAGGCCAGCTCTACGGTTTTCGCGCCCATGGCCCCTATGCGCCCGAGCAAGGTCACCGGTTCAACCCCAACAAGCTTTTGCTGGACCCCTACGCGCGGCGCCTGGCGGGCCAGCTGCGCTGGACCGACGCCCTGCATGGCTACCATGTCGGCTCGCCGCGCGGGGACCTCAGCTTCGATCGCCGCGACAGCGCCCCGGCCATGCCCAAGTCGGTGGTCACCGCCGACGCTTTCGACTGGGACGGCGACCGGCGCCCCAACACCCCCTGGTCGGAAACGGTCATCTATGAGGCCCACGTCAAGGGCCTGACGGCCCTCCTGGAGGAGGTCGGACCCAAGGATCGCGGCACCTTCGCCGCCCTCTCCCACCCCAAGGTCATCGCCCACCTCAAGCGCCTGGGCGTCACGGCGCTTGAACTCCTGCCCGTCCATGCCTTTACCCAGGACCGGTTCCTTCAGGAACGGGGCCTCTCCAACTACTGGGGCTACAACACCCTGGCCTTCTTCGCGCCCGAGGCCCGTTACCTGGCCAGCGGCAGTCACGACGAGTTTCGCCTGGCCGTGCGCCGGCTGCACGCCAGCGGCATCGAGGTGATCCTTGACGTTGTTTACAACCACACCGCCGAAGGCAGCGAACTGGGCCCGACCCTGTCTCTGCGCGGTCTCGACAACGCCACCTATTATCGGCTTCTGGCCGACAACCCGCGCCATTGCGTCAACGACACCGGCACCGGCAATTCGCTGAACATGGCCTCGGCGCGGGTCATCCAGATGGTGGCCGACTCGTTGCGCTACTGGGCCCAGTCGTTCCGGGTCGACGGCTTCCGCTTCGACCTGGGCGTCACGCTCGGCCGCGAGGGCGATGCAGGCTTTTCGCCGGGCGCGGCGTTCTTCGACGTCCTGCGTCAGGATCCGGTGCTGGGCCGGCTGAAGCTGATCTCCGAGCCGTGGGACATCGGCCCCGGCGGCTATCAGCTGGGCCACCATCCGCCTAGCTTCGCTGAATGGAACGACAAGTTCCGCGACACCACGCGGCGCTTCTGGCGCGGCGACGCAGACCAGCGCGCCGACCTCGCCGCGCGCCTGTCGGGATCGGGCGATCTCTTCGATCGTCGCGCGCGTCGGCCCTGGGCCAGCGTCAACATGCTGACCGCCCACGACGGCATGACGCTCAATGACGTGGTCAGCTACGACCATCGCCACAACGAAGCCAACGGAGAGAATGGCCAGGACGGCCACAGCGAGAACTACTCGCGCAACTGGGGCGCGGAAGGCCCAACCGAGGACGCCGCGATCCTGACCCAGCGTGGCCGCATTCAGCGCTCGATGCTGACCACGCTGATGGCGTCGCTGGGCACGCCGATGCTGTTGGGGGGGGATGAGTTTGGCCGCACCCAACAGGGCAACAACAACGCCTACTGCCAGGACAGCCCCATCAGTTGGTTCGACTGGACCCTGGCGGCCAGCGCGCCGGGCCAGGCGTTGACCGACTTCACCGCGCGTCTGATCGCCCTGCGCAAGGCCCATCCGCTGCTGCGGGCCGGCGCCTTCCTCTACGGCCAGGAAGAGGTCGCCCCGGGCGTTTTGGACATCGACTGGTTCGATGAGCGCGGCGCGCGCCTGTCGGAGGACGACTGGCGTAATCCCGAAGGCCGGGCGCTGCTGATGCGGCGGGCCCGCCGGCTGGAGGATGGCCAGGTGGAGTTGCTCGCCCTGGCGCTCAACGGCGCGGCCGAGGTCCTGACCTTCAAGCTGCCTCACGAAGGCCTGACCTTCGAACGCCTGATCGACAGCGTCGCGCCAGACGCGGCCCCGGGCGCGCTTGGCGAGACCCTCGACCTGGCCGGCGGTGGGGCGGTCGTGCTGCGCGCCGTGGGGAAGCTGGCATGACACGGCGCGCCGGACCAACTTGGCTGGGACCGGATCGGGCGCGCTTCGATCTGTGGGCTCCCAGCTGTACGGCCGTCGCGCTGGAGCTTGGTGACGGCCCCGCCCTGCCGATGCACGCCGTCGGCGACGGCTGGTTCAGCCTGGACGCCTCGGCCGCCCCGGGGGCTCGCTACCGTTTTCGGCTGGACGAGTCGCGGACGGTCCCCGATCCGGCCAGCCGCGCCCTGGCCGACGACGTCCATGGCTGGAGCCTGCTGGTTCCTGATCAACCTTATCCCTGGCGCCACGCCGACTGGCCCGGTCGGCCCTGGCGCGAGGCGGTGCTCTACGAAGCCCACGCCGGCCTGTTGGGCGGCTTCAAAGGGGTGGCCGAACGCCTTCCAGACCTGGCCCGCCTGGGAATCACGGCCCTGCAGCTGATGCCGGTGAATGCGTTTTCGGGCGCGCGAAACTGGGGCTACGACGGGGTCTTGCCCTACGCCGTCGCCCCGGCCTACGGCGCGCCCGAGGACCTCAAGGCCCTGGTCGACACCGCCCACGGCCTGGGCATGATGGTGTTGCTGGACGTGGTCTACAATCACTTTGGCCCTGACGGGAACTATCTGCCGTCCTATGCCGGCGCCTTCTTCGATGAAGACCGCCAAACCCCCTGGGGCCCGGCGATCGCCTTTCATCGCCCGCCGGTGGCCCGGTTCTTCATCGACAACGCCCTTTACTGGCTGGAGACCTTCAAGCTCGACGGCCTGCGCTTCGACGCGGTGCACGCGATCGGCGACAACGGCTTTCTCGACGCTCTGTCGATGGAGGTCCGCGCGCGCGTGGGCGATCGCCCCATCCACCTCGTGCTCGAGAACGAAGCCAACGACGCCGCGCGCCTCACCTCCGGCTTCGACGCTCAATGGAATGACGACTTCCATAATGTCGTCCATGTCCTGCTGACCGGCGAAACCAGCAGCTACTACCAGGACTTCGCCGACCAGCCCGCCGAACGCCTGGCGCGCTGCCTGGCCGAGGGGTTCATCTACCAGGGCCAGCCCTCGCCCAATCACGAGGGGCGTCCTCGCGGCATCGCGAGCGGCCACTTGCCGCCGACCGCGTTCGTCAACTTCCTGCAGAACCACGACCAGGTCGGCAACCGCGCCCTGGGCGAGCGCCTGACACGCCTGGTTGCGCCCGAGCGCCTGCGCGCGGCCATGGGCCTGCTGCTGATGGCGCCGCAGATTCCCATGCTGTTCATGGGCGAGGAAGACGGCTCGACCAGGCCGTTCCTGTTTTTCACAGACTTTCACGACACCTTGGCCGACGCCGTACGCGAAGGCCGCCGGCGCGAGTTCGCCAAGTTCCCCGCCTTCGCCGACCCGGACGCGCGCCAGGCCATCCCCGATCCCAACGCCCCGGCAACCTTCGAGGCCTCGCGGCCGCAGCCAGGCCCGGACGCGTCGGCCTGGCGCGCCCTGATCGGCCACCTGCTGCGCCTGCGCCGCGAGCACCTGGCTCCTCATCTAGAGACCGCCGTCAGTCTCGGCGCCGAGGCGATCGGCGCGAGCGCCGTGCAGGCGCGATGGCGGCTGGAGACCAAGACGTTCACCCTGGCGATCAACCTGGGCGACGAGCCCGTCCTGCTCTCCCGCGCTATGGAGGGGCCGCCCTTGGCCGTGGTCGGGGTCGAGCCGCATCGCGACCTGCTCCCGCCCGCCACCTTCGTCGCATGGCTCGAGGCCGCGCCATGACCAACCGTGCCCTCTTGGCCTTGGCCGAGGCGGTCGGCGTCCTTGTCGACTGGACCGACTTCGACGGCGTCGAGCGCCAGGTCAGCGAGGAGACGCTCCGCGCCGTGCTGGCCGCCCTTGGCCATGATCCCGATGCTCCGCGCGACGCGCTGGCCCGTCTTGAGCACCGGCTGGGGCCGGATCTGCTGGTCGTCCAGGCCGGGCAGACCCTCACCTTGCCGTCCAAGTCCGGACATGCGCGCGTGACGCTCGAGGACGGCGGTATCGTGGACCTGATCGCGACGGGCGGGATGCTGACCTTCAGCCTCGACCCGCCCGGCTACCATGCCCTGGATCTCGATGACCGGGTGCTGACCCTGGCCGTCTGTCCGCAGCGCTGCCTGACGCCGCGCGATCTGCTGGGCCGCCCGGCCTGGGGGCTGGGCGTCCAACTATACGCCTTGCGCGAGTTTGGCTCCTTTGGCGACTTCGCCAACCTGACGGCCTTCGCGCAGGCGGCGGGCGCCGCCGGCGCGGACGCTCTGGCCATCAGCCCCACCAACGCGCTCTTTCCCGCCGCGCCCGAGCGGTGCAGCCCTTACTCGCCGTCGAGCCGGGACCATCTCAACATCCTTTATGGCGATCCCAGCCTGATCGGCGCGGCGTCGCCCGCGCCTACCGGCACGTCCCTGATCGATTGGCCCGCCGACGCGGCCGCCAAGATGGCGCGGCTCAACGCGGCCTATCACGTGTTCTCCGGTGATCCCCGTCTGGAAGCGTTCATCGCCGCTGGCGGAGAAGCGCTGCTCCGCCATGCCTTGTTCGAGACGTTGGACGAGCGCTTCGCCCCCACCCTGGGCGCAGGCGCCTGGCGGCGATGGCCGACGCCTTTCAGATCGCCGCACACCGCCGAGATCGAGGCGGAGGCCTTGGGCCTGGGCGACCGCATCGGCTTTTTCCTGTTCGCCCAATGGCTGGCCGATCTTGGACTTGAGAAAAGCCAGGCCGACGCCAAGGCCGCCGGCATGGGCCTTGGCCTGATCGCCGACCTCGCCGTGGGTCTGGATCCTGGCGGCTCCCACGCCTGGAGCCGTCCGCAGGAGCTGATGATGGGGCTGACGCTGGGCGCGCCGCCTGACGCTTTCCAGGCGGCGGGTCAAGGCTGGGGCATCACCAGCTTCTCGCCCGACGCCCTGGTCGCGTCCGGCTACGCACCGTTCCTGAAAACCCTGCGCGCGGCCCTGCGCCACGCCGGGGGCGTGCGCATCGACCACGCCCTGGGCCTGGGCCGGCTGTGGGTCGTGCCCGACGGCGCGAGCGCCGACCAGGGCGCCTATCTCCGCTATCCGCTCGAGGATCTGATCAGCCTGATCGCCCTGGAGTCGCGCCGCGCCGGCGCAGTGGTGATCGGCGAGGACCTGGGCGTGGTTCCCCCCGGCCTGCGCGCCAGCCTCACCGAGCGGGGGCTTCTGGGCATGCGCGTGCTCCCTTTCGAGCGTGATGCGCAGGGCGCTTTCAAGCCGCCGGCGCGTTGGGACGCCTTGGCGGTGGCCATGACCAGCACCCACGATCTGTCGCCCACCGCCGGCTGGTGGAAAGGCCGCGACATCGACTGGCGCCAACGCCTGGGCGCGGCCGGCGATCGGCAGGCCGAGGCCGCTGCGCGCGAGGCCGAGCGCCAGGCCCTGTGGGAGGTAGTCAATGCGGCAGGCGTGACGGCCGAGCCGGCGCCGCCGACCGAAGCGCCCGAAGCCGTTGTCGACGCGACCCTGGCGCTCGTCGCTAACACCCCGTGCGAGTTGGTGCTGGTTCCCGTCGAAGACCTCGTGGGACTGGAAGAGGCCCCCAATCTGCCAGGGGTCGTCGACGTCCATCCCAACTGGCGTCGTCGTCTCCCAGACAGCAGCCAATCGCTCCTGTCCACAGCCCCCGTCCCCGCGCGCCTGGCGCGGTTGCGCGCCCAGAGACCCGGATGATCCCGACCGCCACCTACCGCGTGCAGTTTCACGCCGGTTTCGACTTCGCCGCCGCCGCGGCCCTGGCGCCCTATTGGGCCGCCTTGGGTGTGAGCCACCTCTATGCATCCCCCATCGCCACCGCGCGTCAGGGCTCCACCCACGGATATGACGTCATTGACCCGACGACGATCAATCCGGCGCTGGGCGGCGAAGCCGGCTTTCGGGCCCTGGCCGACGCGCTTCGCGCCGAAGGGCTTGGACTTGTGCTCGATATCGTCCCCAACCACGTCGCCGTCGGGGCCACCGATAACGCCTGGTGGCTGGATGTGCTGGAGAATGGGCGCGATAGCGCCTACGCCCGCTATTTCGACATCGACTGGGCGCCGCCCGACCCGACCCTGACCGACAAGCTGCTGGCCCCGTTTCTGGGCGCGCCCTATGCCCAGGCGCTGGCCAATGGCGCCCTTGTCCTGGACGTGGAGCCAAGTCTTGGGCGCTTGTCGGTCCTGGCCCATGGCGCGCATCGTTTCCCTCTGCGGCCGCAGGACTACCCCGAGGTTCTGGCGGCGGTGGGCGCAGAGCGGGTCGCCGATGTCGATCCTGGCCAGCTTGCGGCGGTCTACGATCGCGTCCGCCTGCATGCCCTGTTGGAACGTCAGAACTATCGCCTGGCCTGGTGGCGCACGGCCGGTGACGCCATCAACTGGCGCCGATTCTTCGACATTACCGAGCTGGCCGGGCTTCGCATCGAGGATCCCACCGTATTCGAGACGGTCCACGCCCTGCCCTTGCGGCTCTACCGCGACGGTCTCATCGATGGGCTGCGGGTCGACCACGTCGATGGCCTGGCCGATCCGGCCGCCTACGGTCGCCGCTTGCGCGGCGCGCTGCAGGACGCCGCACCCGACCGCACGCCCTGGCTGGTGGTCGAGAAGATCCTGGGCGCCGGCGAAACCCTGGCCAGCGATTGGGGCGTCGACGGCACGACCGGCTACGAGGTGATGAACGAGATTTCCGCCGTGCAGCACGCCGCCCAGGGCGCTGCGCCCCTGGGACGGTTGTGGCGCGACCTCAGTGGCCGCTCGGACGCCTTTGCCGACGAAGAGCATGCCGCGCGCCGCGAAATCCTGACCCGCGATTTCGCCGTTCAGCTCGATAGCGCCGCCCTGGCCTTTCACCGCCTGGCCCAGGCCGACATCGCCACGCGCGACCTGCCCCTCCCAAGCCTGCGCCGCGCGCTCGTCGCCTTGATCAGCCAGTTTCAGCGCTACAGGACCTATGCGGCGGACACCGCGCAGGCCCCGGCCGAGGCGCTGGCCCTGGCGGCGGCGGCCGAGCCGGCGTGCGGCGCGGCCCTGGACCAGATCGGCCTTTGGCTGCAGGGCCAGGGGGCCCCCGACCTGCGCCTGAAGGCTATCCGTCGCTTCGAGCAGCTCAGCGCGCCTGTGGCGGCCAAAGCCGTCGAAGACACAGCCTTCTACCGGTTTGGGCGTCTGCTCTCGCGCAACGACGTCGGCTTCGACCCCGGCCGCTTTTCGACCGCGCCGGACGCTTTCCTCAAGCTGGCGGCCGCGCGGGGCAAGGCCTTCCCCAATAGCCTCCTGACCACCGCCACCCATGATCACAAGCGCGGCGAGGATGTCCGCGCGCGCTTGGCCGTGCTCAGCCACATTCCTGACGTCTGGACCGCGCGCGCCACGGCCTGGCTCGGCGCGGCGGCGCCGGAGGGTGTCGCCCCTGGCGACATCCATCTCCTGCACCAGATGATCGTCGGCGCCTGGCCGCTGGACCTGTCGCCAGAGGACGCCGCCGCGATGGCCGCGTTCGCCGACCGCTTGGCCGGATGGCAGCGCAAGGCGCTGCGCGAGGCCAAGCTGCAGACGTCCTGGACGGCGCCGGATGAGGGCTATGAAAGCGCTTGTGAGCGTTATCTGCGCGCCTTGCTGGTTGGACCTGACACGAGGTTTCGCACCGACTGCGCGGCTTTCGTCGAGCACATCGCCCCAGCGGGCGTGGCCTTCAGCCTGATCCAGACCGGCTTGCGCCTGACCCTGCCAGGCGTGCCAGACCAGTTCCAAGGCGCCGAGTTCTGGGATTTCAGCCTCGTGGATCCCGACAACCGTCGCCCCGTGGACTACGCGGCGCGGCAGACGGCCCTCGGGCGCGATCCGGCCCAGATCCCCTGGCAGGACGGCGCCAGCAAGCTTGCCCTGATACGCCGTCTTCTGGGCCTGCGGCGCCAACACCCGGACCTCTTCGCCGCCCCGCTGCATCCGCTCACGGCGACGGGCGCGCGCGCCAGCCAGGCTGTGATCTTTGAACGGGTCGCGGGCCAACACCGCCTGCTTGTCGTCGCCGCGGTCGGCTGCGCGAAGGCCTGCCTGGCCGCGCGCGCGCCCTTGGTCGGAGGCGATTGGTGGGACGACACCGCCCTCCCCGATGGTCGCCTCTTGGCCGACCTCACGCACGGCGCGCCCTTCTGGCTGGAGATCGCGTGAGACCGTTGGTCGCGGCCTGGTTTGGTTGACAGGACTCGTTATCGGCGCGTCCATGGTCGGGCTTCTGGGGAGGGGCGCCGTGGCCAAGGTCATGATCGACTACGAAGAAAAGCTCTTTTTGGCTCTGGCCGCCCTGCGCGGCGCGGGCTTCTCGCCGCTGCGGCTGGTGCTTGACCGGGCTGCGCGCCTTGGCCCGACCAGCCTCGACTGGCCCAAGGGCGGGCCGCCCCGCGCCCTGGATCTTGAAGTTCAGTTCGAGGCCGACGGCGAACCCCACATTGTCGCCCAGAAGGACGATCGCACGTACCACGCCCCGATCCGGCCAAGCCTCCTGGCCCGCTGGCTGGCCTCCGACGCGGGCGAACGCGAGCCGCTGGCGCTGATCCCGGTGTATGCGCAACCTCGCCTGCGCGTCGTCCGCTAGACGCCAGGCGACAGGCTGATCGCGGCGAGAGATGGCTCCGCGTCGGCGACCGCAACCCCGCCCACAATCGCCAGAACGGTCCAACGCGGGTCCGGCGCGATGGCCGGGCTCTCACGCGAAGGCAAAGCGTTTTCGGCGCGCGACGCGCGCCTAGATCGGCAGGCTCGGCGATCTGACCCGAGAGATCGCCGACGAAGCGCCGTCGATTCTGGCGAGCCTCTAGCCGTCCAAAGGCGTCAGCCGCGAACGTTCGCCGTGGCGCGCCACGAGGCGCATGGCCTTGCCGTGAACGAAGAGGCGCTCGACCTCGATCGCCGCCCAGCCGGACGGCAATACGACGTCAGCGTGCGCCCAGGTTTCAGGTGGCCCTTCCCCAGGCTCCAGTCTCGTAAACCCCAGCAGAAGACTGGTGAGAAACCCGCCCATATTGGCGAAGAACGGTCCCGCGCGCGGCTGCTCGGGAAAACGATCGGGCCGATACTCCATGATCTGCGAGAAGCGGCCCGTCTCGAACTTGGCGTAGCCTTCCTCGAGCAGCTGCAGGGACAGAGCCCGGTCGCCGGTCCGGGCCGCCCACGCGCCATAGAGCGCCGACAGCATCGGGCTCCCCACATAGGCGTCCGCCTGATCAAGGTAGAACGCCAAGGTGGCTTGCTCCTCCTCTGCTGAGAGCGAGAATCCAAACGGCCAGATCCCCATCAGCGGGTCAGGTGTCGCGCCCTTCTCCTCGCGCCTGCGATAGCCGTCATGCGACACCACAACCGCGCCACGTTTGGGGATCGCCATGGCCTCGGCGATCGCCCGCCATTCGGGGTTCACAGCGCGCCCCAGCCGCTGGCCACAGCGAATAGCGTCCTGCAACACCACGACCGCCGCCATGTTGGTGAAGGCGGCGTTGTCGGCCGGCGTCTTTCGCTCGGCGATACCCATGGAGGCGCGGATGTCATAACCGTCGGCCGTCCGATGCGTGCGCGAGACGATCCAGTCGGCGACGCCCGACAACACCGGCCAGGCCTTCAGCCGGCGAAATTCGCCCAGGCCGGTGATGTCGGCATAGAGCGCAAAGGCGCGCGCGACATCAAGGGAGCCGTGGTCTTCGTGCCAGGCGGCCGTTCCGGGCAGCGGCGCCGCCTCTTCGCCGCAAGACGGTGAGCTTTCCCATGGAAACTGCACGCCCCGCCGCCCCATCAGCTTGGCGTTGGCGCGGGCGCCGTCCAGGTTTCGGAAGCGGTAGTCGAGCAGGCTGTCGGCCGCCCATGGCTGGACGAGCGTCAGAACTGGGACGGCGAAGGCCTCGATGTCCCACATCACGTGCCCGTAGTAATAGTGGTAGTCGTGCCAGGTCGCGAGACCGAAGATCGAGGTCGAAGCGCAGGATGACGGATGCACGGAACTGTTGAGGTAGAAGAACGCCGCGTCCGCTAGCGCTTGCCATCTTTCCTCGGCGCCGATCAGCCGAATGCGCCCTCTCCAGAGCTCGTCCCACGCCGCACGGTTCTCCTCGCGCAGCGCGTCGAACCCGTCGAACCTGGCCTTGGCGACCAGGCGAGCCGCCTGCTCATCGGGGCGCGAGTGCATAGCGCTGGGGACCAGGCTGCTGACTTGGCGGAGTTTATACCGCGTGTTGGCGCGCGCCCTGAAGGCATAAAGGCTTGCCAGCCCTTCAGCGTTCAAGGCGGGCCGTTTGGGCTCGACCTTGTCGCCCGCGCCGCCGGTCAGCGCCGTGACGTAGGCCAGGCCCAGGCGGCCCAGACCGCCGGCCGCCTCCCAAAGCAGGCTCCCGTCAAAGTGCGCCGTGTCTTCGCCCGGGGTCTGGCGTAGGAACCCGAGCGCGCGCCCCAGCGTCCCAGCGGTCGAGACGCCGGCGCGAAGCTGCAGATCGCACGCGCCGTCGACCTGGAGGGTGACCTCCTGGCAGACCAGCGTCGGATCTCCGCGACTGGCGAAGGTCAGCACCGAACACGCCAGACGCCGGCCGCCGGCCGTGAACGCGAACCGACTCGTCAACTCCCCCGTGGCGAAGTCGTAGGACTGTTCGAGGTCGTCGACCTGGTGAGCCAGATCCGAAAGCCAGACCCCGTCGATCGCAATATCCCCCGCCAGGGGATAGGGCGCGGGCGCGGCCGCTTCGATCCGCCGTTCCGGGTCCTCGCCCGCATAGCCGCTCACCAACGCCATGCCGGCGCGCAGCGCCTGAGGGCGCACGCGCAGACCAACCAGGCCATTGCTCACATAGGCGGGCAAGGCGTCGCCCCCCTCCCCGAAGACCGACGGCGGACTGATGGGTTTGGACATGACGCCCTCTTCAAGCAGACGAACCTTTCGACGCCCGACGGGCGCGACCTTGCCTTCAATCGCGCGTACGACACGCAAAGGCTCGCGGCGCTGCCAGCGAGCGCTCCGACGCAGCGACGCTGTCGCGCGCCGCCAAGCCCTGAGGCGTCAGCGTCCCGAGCGCTTGAAGGTCTCGCCGACCTCCGTGGCGTCGGGTCCGTCAGGACCGGCCGAGCGTTGCTCAGCCTTGCCGGTTTTCACCGTCGCCTTCTCGCTCACCAGGCCCGGTCTCTCGCCGAGCGGCTCGGCTGCATTGGCCTTGCGGCCATCCGTATTGGCGTTCTGAGCCATCGCTGCGTCCTTTCGCCCGCGGCGCTCACCGCGAGCGCCGCAATCGTTCCTAGTCCGCACCGTTCCCCGGGTCGTCAGCGGTCGGGTCGTGCGTGGCGTCCGTTTTCTGGTTGGGATCGAGCGCCGGCGGTGGCGGGGCCTCAAGGCCCGCGTCACGCTCGAGAGGCGGTTTAGCGCGCTCTTGCGTCATGACTTTGCGCTCCCGGGCTCGGCCATCTTGCGGTGCTGCTCAGCCAGAACGCTTTGGGGCGTCACCGCCGCCATCGCCGCCTGCAGCTTGTTCTTGAAGCCGGCGACGACATCGCCCTCGCCCTTCTGCATGGCGCGATAGCCGGTCAGGGCGACGTCGGCGGGGTCGGCCTTCTTGGGATCGGCGCCGACCTTCGTGTCCAGCATGTCGGCGCGTTCGAAGAACTCGGTGTCGGTGGGCCCGGGCATCAGGCAGCTGACCGTGACGTTGGTGTCCTTGAATTCGTTGCGCAGGGCCCAGGCAAAGCTGTCCAGGAAGGCCTTCGTGCCGTTGTAGACGGCCTGGAAGGAGCCCGGCATCAAGCCGGCGATCGAACCGGTGACCAGGATCTTGCCGTGATCGCGCTCGCGCATGGCCCTGGCGATCTTCTGGATCAGATAAACCGTCCCGGTGATGTTGGTGTCGATGACGAACCGGGCCTCGGTCCAGTCCTGATCGAGGAAACCATGACCCAGGCCCCGGCCGGCATTGGCCATCAGCGCATCGACCTGTCGGTCGGCGATGACGGCCAAGAGCGCATCGACGCCTTGCGTGGTCGACAGATCCACCTGCAGGGCCTCCACCCTGCCGCCGAGCGTTTCGAGCCCGGTTTGCGCCTCGACGATATCGGGCGCATCGGCGGCGATCACCAGGTCGTGGCCATCCTCGGCGGCCAGCCGCGCCAGTTCATAGCCGATGCCGGACGAGGCGCCGGTGACGACGGCCAGGGGGCGAATGTCTTCGATCATCACGCGGCCTCCTTCTGCCAGTCAGGCTTGAGGACGACCTTGGTCACCTCGTTCTGGTTTTCCTTGAACATCTTGTAGCCGTCGGGCGCGTTCTCGAGCGGCAGGCGGTGGCTGATCAGGAAGGTGGTGTCGATGACCCCCTCGCCGATCAGGTCCAGCAGCGGCCGCAGGTACTTGTGGACGTGGGTCTGGCCGGTGCGGATCTGCAGGCCCTTTTCCATCAGGGCGCCGATCGGGATCTTGTCGCCCATGCCGCCGTAGACGCCGGGGATTGAGACCCGACCGCCGGTGCGGCAGGCCATCAGGACCTCGCGCAAGACGTGGGCGCGATCGGTGCCCAGGCGGGTGGCGACCTTGACGGCGTCGACGACGTTGTCGATCGAGAAGCCGTGGCTCTCCATGCCGACCGCGTCGATGCAGGCGTCGGGACCGATGCCGCCGGTCATGGCCATCAGGGCCTCGCGGACCTTGACGTCATGGTAGTTGATCACCTGCGCGCCCAGCGCCCTGGCCAGCTCCAGGCGGTGCGGGTGATGGTCGATCGCGATCACCTTGTGCGCGCCTTGGATCAGGGCGCTCTGGATCGAAAACAGGCCGACCGGGCCACAGCCCCAGACCGCGACGGTGTCGCCCGGCTCGATCTGGCAGTTCTCGGCCGCCATCCAGCCCGTGGGCAGGATGTCGGAGAGGAACAGCACCTTCTCGTCCTCCAGGCCGTCCGGAATGACGATCGGCCCGACGTCGCTATAGGGCACGCGTACATATTCGGCCTGGCCGCCGGCATAGCCGCCGGTCATGTGCGAATAGCCAAACAGCCCCGTCATCGGCGTCCCGTAAGCGATTTCGCCCAGGTCCTGGGTCTCGGCGGGGTTGGAGTTCTCGCAGCCCGAGAACTGCTGCTTCTCGCAGTGGAAGCACTTACCGCAGGCGATCACGAACGGGACGACGACCCGCTGACCCTTCTGCAGGGTCGAGCCAGGGCCGGTCTCGACGACCTCGCCCATGAACTCGTGACCGAGGATGTCGCCCTTCTCCATCGACGGGATGAAGCTGTCATAGAGGTGCAGGTCCGAGCCGCAGATGGCGGTCGAGGTGATCTTGATGATCGCATCGCGAGGATTGACGATCTTGGGGTCGGGCACGGTGTCAATGCGAACGTCATGTTTGCCGTGCCAGGTCAGAGCGCGCATCGGCGTCTCCATCAGATGAGGGTTGGAGTCAGCCTTGCGGCGCGGCGTCGGGGCCTTTGGCCGTGGAGATCTCGCCGGTCTCCATCAGCTGCTTGAAACGGCGTAGCTCGCGGCGCGCCTGAATCTTCGGCTCCTTCTGGAAGAGCTTGGCGATCAACTTGCCCAGGTCGCCACCGGGTGGCTCATAGACAATGGTCGCGGTGACTTCGGTCCCGCGACCGGGCGGGCCGTCGCGAAATTCGACGCGACCGGCGTTCTTGATGTCGGCGCCTTCGGCCGACTCCCAGGCCAGCAGTTCGTTCTCGACCTCTTCGGTCAGGATGCTGTCCCACGCGACGGTCCTGCCGGCCGGGGCCTTGACCACCCAGTGCGAGCGGCGGTCGTCGCCCGGCGTGACACTTTCGACGTTCTCCATGAACAGCGCCAGATTCCGGAAGTCGCGCCAGAAGGCGTAGAGCTCGGCGCGTGGACGATTGATGGTGACGGTGCGGCCGACCAGGGCCGCTTCATGCCAGCCGCGCTCTTCAGCCACCTCATGGGCGATGTCGCGTTGATGGACTGCGGCGGTCAGCGGCGCGTCGCTGTCCAGCGCACGCGCGAGGGTCTCTTCCGACATCTTCGGTCTCCCGGGTTTGGCGGATCAACCTCTCGCCCGACCGCTTGTTCCGAAGGCCAAGGTTCAAGACGCGGGCGCCCATCAAATGAAGGCCCCAAGGCGGCGCCAACCACGCGGCAGCCCCAACAGGCTGAGTTTTTGAGGCCCAGTCCCGGCGCCGGCAGCCCGACATTGGAACGGGGGTCGACCACCTCCGTTTGTGCTGCTCGCCGCCTCAAACGCGGCTCACATGATCAAGGAGGCAAGACGATGCGCCATCTGCGCTCGCGCCGAGCCTCCGTTCAGCTGTCTGGAGTAGCAACCATGTTTGGTGGCGATCGCCTCTCGCGCCTCGGCGCTTTTTCCCCGCAGTTTCCCGACGCGGACGCCCTGCACAAGGGCTTGGCCCATTGGAACCATCGCCGCCTCTCACCGGAAACGCCGAGCGAGTCCTGGCGTGACGACCTCAGTGAAGAACGACGTATGAAGCGCCTCGAAGGCGAATATGTCGAAGCCTTCCGCGCGCATATCCAAGATCTGGTCGTCGACGTGCCGACGGACGCTGAGGCCTTCGTCGCCTGGTTCGAGGCGCTGAAGGAACACGGCCCCGGCCAGGGGGATCCCTTGTTCGACTGGCTGGAAGGCTCGGCCGCCTTCGAGGATCTCAAGTGGTTCCTGACCCAGGAGGCGGCCGGCGAGGCCGGGTTCGACGACCTGGTCGCCCTGACCCAGGTCAAGATTCCCGATCGCGCCAAGCTCGAACTGGCCCGTAACTA
Organism: Caulobacter sp. GW821-FHT11E11; assembly: GCF_058808315.1. Lineage (NCBI taxonomy): Bacteria > Pseudomonadati > Pseudomonadota > Alphaproteobacteria > Caulobacterales > Caulobacteraceae > Caulobacter > Caulobacter sp. GW821-FHT11E11. The sequence continues at coordinate 149,703 of NZ_JBXARO010000008.1, read as the reverse complement.
CTGGGACGAGATGGGCCGCGGCAATGCGCGCGGCATGCACGGCCCTATGCTGGAGCGGACCACCGCCACCCTGGGCATCGCCCCGACCATCGACACCACCCTTTGGCAGTCCTTGTGCCTGGCCAACACCATGACCGCCTTCGCCACGACCCGGCGCTACACCTGGCACTCGATCGGCGCCCTGGGCGTGGTCGAGCTGACCGCCCCCACCCGCGTGGCCTGCGTCGACGCCGGTCTCAAGCGCGTCGGCGTCGCACCCGAGGCGCGCAAGTACTTCGCCCTCCACGCCCATCTGGACGTCGAGCACTCCAAGGCCTGGAACGCCGAAGCCCTGATCCCGCTGGTCTCGGAAGATCCAAACCGGGCGCGCTTCATCGCTGAAGGCGCGCTGATGCGTCTGATCTGCGGCGAGCAGTGCTTCGAGACCTATCGCGCCCATCTGTGGGCCCACACCCATCCGCTCGTCTACGCGGCGGAGTAGGCGCCATGGCCAGCGTGTTCGATGTCTCGCCCTATGACGGCGGCTGGTGCGTGAAGATCGCCGACACCGGCGAAGTGCTCTTCTTCGACGCGCGCCGCCGCGCGATCGCTCGAGCCAGAGGGCTCGCGCAATCCTGGCCACAGGCGGTGCAGGTCAAGGTGCACGGCAGATGTCGTCCGAGGCGCGAAGCCTGGGCGCAAGCGCCGAGCGACTTTGCCTATCCGCTCGGAGCGCCGGTATGACCCTCGCCCTCAAGCGGGCGCCGTCATCGCGCCCATTCGACCGCGCCGCGCCTCAGGCCGTCGAAACCATGATCCGGTTCTCGATCGCGCCAACAGACGCTGGCCCCTGGCTCTGGCGGACGTTCGACAACGACGGCGGCGTCCGGAGCCAAGGTTTGGCGGCGTGCCGAAAGCAAGCCGCCGCCTTAGTCATCCGCGACATCATTCAGGCCTGCGAACCGGTCGCGCCCTCCCTTCCCGCGTTTTCCGCGAAGGCGGCCTGACATGCGCGTTCTCGAGACGGCGACCTATCGCGGCCCGCACCTCTACGCCAATCGGCCGATGATGCGGATCCAGCTGGACCTGGGCGCCCTGGAGGCCTGGCCGACCCAAAGGCTTGCAGGCTTCACCGATCATCTGATGGTCGCCCTGCCCGGCTTGGAGTCGCACGGCTGTTCCTACAAGTCGCACGGCGGGCTGCTGCTGCGGATGCGCGAGGGCACTTGGCTGGGCCACGTGATCGAGCACGTCGCTCTCGAGCTGCAAAAGATGGCCGGGATCGAGGCTGGGCATGGCAAGACGCGGTCGGTCAAGGGCCGGCCGGGCGTCTACAACATCCTCTACGTCTATGAGGGCGAGGGTCTGGGTCGCGCGGCGGGACGGGCCGCCATCGAGCTGGTCCACAGCCTGCTGCCGCACGAATTGCAAGGCGTGGACGGCCTAAACCGGATCGCCCCGCCGATCGGCGACCTGCCCCCGCCGCTGTTCGACCTGCGCCGCACGCTGGAGCAGCTGCGCGCCATCGCCCGACGCGAGACGCTGGGCCCGACGACGCGCGCCCTGGTCAACGCGGCGCGCCGCCGGGGCATCCCAGTCCAGCGCCTCGACGAGCAGAGCCTGATCCAGCTTGGCTGGGGCGCGCGGCGCAAGCTGATCCGCGCCAGCATCACCGGCCAGACCAGCCACATCGCCGTGATGACGGCCGGCGACAAGGCCCTGACCAAGACGCTGCTGACGGCCGCCGGCCTTCCGGCGCCGAGCGGCAGCGTCGTGCGCACGCTTGACGAGGCGCTTGCCCAAGCCAGACGGATCAAAGGGCCGGTGGTCCTAAAACCGCTGGACGGCAATCACGGTCGAGGCGTCAGCCTGGGCCTGGAAACGCCGGACCAGGTGCGCTGGGGCTACGAGCAGGCGATCAAACACGGTCGCCGCGTCATCGTCGAAGAACAGTATGTCGGCCACGACTACCGCATCCTGGTGATTGGCGGCCAGGTCACGGCCGTCGCCGAACGGGTCCCGGCGCAGGTGATCGGCGATGGGGCCAGCACCGTGGCCCAGCTGATCGAGGCCGTGAACCAGGACCCGCGACGCGGGGCCGGCCACGAGCAGGTGATGACCCGCATCGTCGTCGACGACCAAGTCCGCGAGATGCTGGCGCGGGTCGACCTTTCGCTGGACGCCGTGCCGGCGTCCGGCGCCGTGGTCGTCCTGCGCGCCACCGCCAACCTCTCGACCGGCGGCACGGCGATCGACCGCACCGATGTCATCCACCCTGACAATGCCGCCATCGCCCGCCGCGCCGCCCTGACGGTCGGGCTGGACGTGGCCGGCATCGATTTCATGGCCCCTGACATCACGCGCTCGGTTCGCGAGACCGGCGGCGGCATCGTCGAGATCAACGCCGCGCCGGGCTTTCGCATGCACCTGGAGCCTTCCGAAGGCGAGCCGCGCGACGTGGCCAAGGCCGTGGTCGAAAACCTCTTCCCGCCTGGGGCCCGCAGCCGTATCCCAATCTGCGCGGTGACCGGCACCAACGGCAAGTCGACCGTCGTGCGGATGGTCGCTCGCATCGCCCGTGAGATGGGCAAGACCGTGGGCCTGACCAACACCACCGGGGTCTATGTCAACGACGAGAAGATCCTGGACGCCGACGCCAGCGGCCCCAAGAGCGCGCGCATGGTGCTGCGCGATCCGACCGTCGAGGTCGCGGTCCTCGAAACCGCGCGCGGCGGCATGCTTCGGGAAGGCCTGGCCTTCGACCGTTGCGACGTCGGGATCGTGCTCAACGTCACGGCCGACCATCTGGGCCTCAAGGGCGTCGACACCTTGGAAGACCTGGCGGCGGTCAAGTCGATCGTTACGGAGTCCGTCGCCCGGCGGGGGATCAGCGTGCTGAATGCCGATGATCCGCTGACGCTTCGGATGGCGCGTCATGCGGGCGGGCGCATTGGGTACTTCACCCTCAAGGGCGGCCCGGACATGAGCCCGTTCCTTCAAAAGCATGTCGCCGAAGGCGGCCTCTTGGCGGCGTTGGAGTCCTCGGTTCGAGGCGGTGAGCTGGTGCTGCACGACAAGGGCCAGCGTTGGTTGCTCATGCACGCCGATGCCCTGCCAGCCAGCCTCAACGGCATGGCGCGGTTCAACATCGCCAACGCCCTGGCGGCGATCCTGGCCGGCCACGGCCTGGGGGCGACGCCGCAGATCATGGCCCGCGCGCTGGGCGCCTTCAGCTCGTCGCACGCCGAGAACCCGGGGCGGTTCAACATTCATGACGCCCATGGTTTCAGAGTCATTGTCGACTATGCCCATAACCCCGGCGCCATGCGCGCCATGGGAGACCTTGTCGCCCAGCTGCGGCCCAAGGTCGGCCGCGTCATCGGCGTCGTTAGTATCCCGGGCGATCGACGCGACGAGGACATCCTGGAAATGGGCGCGATCGCCGCCGAGATGTTCGACGACCTGATCTTCCGCGAGCTTCCGGACGGCCGGGGCCGGCCCGCAGGTTCGGTGCTCTCGCTGCTCACCGACGGCGCCCTGGGCGCCGGTTTTCCCGATGAGCGCATCCATCGCATTCTCAGCGAAACGCGGTCGGTCGAGGCGGCCTTGCGCATGGCCCGCTCTGGCGACCTGGTGCTGGTCTTCCCAACCGCGGTCGATGCGGTCTGGAAGCAGGTGACGGCGTTCCAGCCGACAAGCGCGCCAGCGTCGCAGGCGGGTGAACCGGAGGTCGCCCTTGCCTGAGGCCCGCGTGCGTGACGGCCATTGGGCGATCATCGTGCATGGCGGGGCCAAGGACATTCCGCCTGGTCTGGAACAGGTCCACCGCGACGGCTGCCTGCTGGCGCTCGCGGTCGGCCAGGCGATCCTGGAGGCCGGCGGCAGCGCTCTCGACGCCGTCGAGGCGGCGGTCCGAGCCCTGGAGGACGACCCGACCTTCAACGCGGGCTATGGCGCGGTGCTGAACGCCAAGGGCGAGGTCGAGCTCGACGCGGCGATCATGGATGGCGCGACCCTGAACGTCGGCGGCGTGGCGGCGGTCAGGACCCTGCGCCACCCGATTTCGGTGGCGGCCTCCATGCTGACGGAAAGACCCGTGCTGCTGGTCGGCGACGGGGCCGAGGTCTTCGCCCGCGATCACGACGGCGAATGCTGCGATCCCAAGGACCTGGTGGTCGAACGCCCGGGCGATCCCGGCTGCGACACGGTCGGCTGCGTGGCGCTGGATCGCCAGGGCAACCTGGCCGCCGGCACCTCGACCGGCGGCCTGACCGGCTGCCATCCCGGACGGGTCGGCGACAGTCCCCTCCCTGGCTGCGGCCTCTATGCCGACAACGCCGTCGGCGGGGTGTCGCTGTCGGGTGACGGCGAGAGCCTGATCCGCACCGCCCTGGCCGCCCATCTCATCAACAGCCTTGAAACCACCCCCCCGGGCCGAGCCATCGCCGCGGCGCTGGAGCGCTTGGCGCGGGTCGGCGGCGAGGCCGGACTGATCGTCATCGACGCCGACGGACGCATCGACTGGGGGCACAACAGCGCCCAGTTCGCCGTCGCCCACGCTTGCTCGGGACACCCCCCTCAGGCCTTCGTCAATCGGGCGCAGGACGTCCAGAAAGACCAGACATGACCCCCGCTTCGACCGCTGAAGGCCCGCTGATCATCATCGGAGGGCACGAGGACAAGGAGGGCGAGAAGACCATCCTCAAGGCCGTCGCCGAGCGCCTGAAGGGCGGCCGCCTGGTGCTGGCCACCATCGCCTCGCACGCCCCCGAGGGCTACTTTGAAACCTATCAGACGGCCTTTGCCGCGCTGGGTGTCACAGATCTCGTCGAACTCTATATCGAAGACCGCGCCGAGACCCACCAGGCCGACAAGCTGGCCCTGCTGGACCATGCCGCTGGCGTGTTTTTCTCCGGCGGCGATCAGTTGCGGATCAGCAGCCAGATCGGAGACACCCCAATCGAGGCGCGAATCCGCGAGATCTGGCGCGGTGGCGGCGTTTTGGCCGGCACGTCGGCCGGCGCCTCGGTGATGAGCGACACCATGATGGTGCGCGGCGCCAGTTCCGAGACCCACCGGATCGGCGACCTGCAGATGGCGCCGGGCCTTGGCCTGGTGCGCGACACCATCATTGACCAGCACTTCGCCGAACGCGGCCGCATCGGCCGCTTGCTGGGCGCTGTCGCCCAGAGCCCGCGCGTGCTGGGCGTCGGCATTGACGAGGATACCGCCATCGTCCTCGAAGGCGACGACTTCAAGGTCATTGGCAGCGGCGCGGTCTATGTCGTCGACGCCGAGGGCGTCAGCGCCTCCAATATCGCCGAGGCTCGCGCCGAGCGGGCGCTGTCGATCTTCGACGTGCGCCTACATGTGCTGGCCAGCGGCGATGGTCTCAACCTGACGACCCGCCGGCCGCACGGCCAGCCGCAAGCCTTGGACTAGGCGCGCTCGATCACCGCCCCGACCGCGGCGATACGCTCGACGTCGGCATAGGCGTCGCGGCGCAATTCCCCGGCGAAGATATCCGGGTCCAGCTCCTCGTAGGTCAGCCGGCAAGGCGCGCGGGCGACCATGTCTTCCAGAGCCGCGCGCAGGGCGTCGATGCCGCCGTCGAGGATCGCGCTGCCGGTGTAGACCACCAGCCGGCCCCCCGGCGCCAGGCGTTCGAGCGCCTGGCCTGTCCAGTCGAGCGCCAAGCGCGCGCCGTGCATGTCGCCACCGTCCTTGTAAGCGCGTCCGGAAACGCCCGCGACATAGGGCGGGTTAGCGACGATGAGATCGTAGGGACCGTCCAAGGCGGCCATCCCATCGCTGATGAGGGTTCGCGCCGCCACGCCGTTATAGGCGGCGTTCACCGCCGCCAGCGCCAGCGCCGCGCCATTGACGTCGCCCAGATCGACGCGGGCGGCAGGGTGGAGGCGGCCGGCGACCAGGCCGCCGACACCCGCGCCGCAGCCGATTTCGGCGATGGAGCCGACCTGGAAGCCAGCCGTGGCTTGCGCGATGAGGCGCGCGAAGCGGTAAGAGTCCGGACCCAGGAAAACCGCGTCGCTGGCCGTGGCGGGAAAGGCCGAATGCAGCAACAGCATCCCCGCTAGCCGCGACACGCGCAACACGCTTCGGCACGCCTCGCCGTCCTCAATGAGAATGCCGGCCGCCTTGCCCAAGGCCAGGATGACCGGGTCAAGATCGGCGCCGGCCACGGCCTGGCTCCACCCGAAGAGCGCTCGGAGCGGCGCGGCCTGCGACAGACGCCGGTCGGCGCCGCGGCGGCTCACCGATGGGGTCGGGGTGACGAAATCATAGCCCGCTGCATCCAGCGCCGCTAACAGCGCAAGCAGCGCATCGCGGTTCAGCGCGGCGTGCGGGCCCGCTGGGTCTTGGCCGACGCGCGCCTGCGGCGCCAGAGGCGAGCGATGATCAGTCCACACGTGCGGCCCCGCTGTCGCATCACGCCTCGGATCGGAGGCTGCGTCGTTGCGATGATGGCTTGCGCAACGCGACGCCGATCACCGGCGTTCCGCCACGATCATTTGAAGGCTCAGCGTCAGACCGCATCGCTCTGCAGGCGCAGGTAGGCCGGGTCGAATTGGCCGAGCTGCGCCAAGGCTGTCCAATCGTTGATCGTCACCTGCCCGCTCTTCCACTCGACGAGGCCTTGCCGGCGCAGCTCCATCAACACGCGGTTCACATGGACCTGCGTCAGCCCCAGGACATCGCCAAGATCGACTTGGGTCATGGGCAGGGCGAACTTGAAGTCGCTGGCCAGGCGGGCCGCCTCCAGGCGGGCATAGAGCTCGCACATCAAGTGCGCCAAACGGCTGGCGGCGTTCTGCTGGCCCATAGTCACCAGCCACTGGCGATGGATGGCGCCGTCGACCACGGTCTCCAGCCACAGGAGCCGGGTTAGGTGAGGATGCTCTTCGGTGAGGCGGCGAAGGTCTTCATGGGCGGCCGGCGCGATGACACAGTCGGACAAAGCCAGGACCCCATGGTCCATCTGGCGCATCAGCAGGCTGTGCAGGTCGACAAAATCGCCGGCGACGTTGATTTCGGTCAGTTGGCGCCCGCCGCTCGGCGTCAGGCTGAAGCGGGCGCAATAGCCGCTGACCAGAAAGGTGCTGAAATGGGGCCGGTCGCCCGGTTCGATCAGTGGCTTTCCCGCCGGCACCGCGCGAGCAGGCCCCAGCAGGCGCGCCAGGGCCTCGCGCTCGACCGGCGTAATGGCATCCCGTCGGTTCATCTTCTCGATCAGTGGCGCGATCGCGGCGGACAAGGACATTGCATGCGAGGCCAAAGGCCCTCCCCAACGAAGCCGACGCCAATCAAAAGACAGGGGCCGATAACCTAGATTGCCGATAACCTAGATTAACGCGCGGCCCGATCGATCCGCCTAGATTCTCCGTCCACCGGAGGTTCTCTTGATCGCCCCACTCATGTTCGTCGCCGCGGCTAACGCGCTCAAAGCGATCTGGATCAACTTTGGCATGGACGCCGTGGATCCTTTCGCGCGCGCGCACGGCGAGCTCGCCGAGCACCGCGGCTGCGAACGCCTCGGGATCTGGCGTGAGGACAGCGGCATCGCGCTCTTCTCGCGTATGGGCCCGGGCCAAGCGTCTTGAACCGTCTTTTGATTGCAAGCCTCGACCGCTTCGGCCCGCTGGGCGATGGTCTGCGCGAGCGGCTGACGGCGTGCGTCCTCAAGGCGGAGACATTCGAGGCGGGCGAGGTCATCGCCCCGGCCGGGGCCCGCGCCCAGCTGCGCCTCCTGGCGCGGGGGCTGGCGGTCAAACAGACGGTCTTGGCCGACGGTGCGCGCCAGATCTTCAGTGTCGCCACGCCCGGCGACCTGATCGATCTTGCCGGCCTTTTCGTCGGGGCAGACCATGAGATCAGGGCGCTGGGGCCTTGCGAGGTACGCCGGCTTGGCGAGCGCGAGCTGCAGACCCTGCTACACGACCATGCCAGTTTGCTGGCCGCACTTTTGCGGGCGGTGCTCACCGAGGCCCGCGCGCAGCGAAACTGGATGGTGGGCCTGGGCCGCCGGTCAGCCGCCGCGCGCACGGCCAATTTCTTCTGCGAAATCTACTGGCGTCAACAGACCCTGGCGCTGGCCAAGGACGGCCGCTGCGCCCTGCCCGCCGTCCAGAACGACATCGCCGATGCGCTGGGCCTGTCGGTCGTGCACATCCACAGGGTGTTGCGCGGTTTGCGCGATGATGGCTTGGCGGTCTTCAAGAGTGGTGGCCTTCAGATCCTGGACTGGGATCGACTGGCCGCGCTGGGGGACTTCGCCCCCGAGGCCTTCAGGCCCCAGATCGACCAGGCGGTCGGCGTCGTCCGGCCAGCGTCGCACGCGCCCTAGCGCGAGACGCTCGAGGCGATCAATTGATGCCCGAGGCGGCGTCCGGGAACGCTCGGGCGCGCGGAGGTTTGCGTCTAGGCGGCCCCTCCCGGCGAGGCCTTGGACGTTCAGATCGCTTGGCGATCAGGGCGAACGTCGATCGCGTCGAACCGGCCAGCCGCCATCCGCCGCGCCCGATCGAGGATCCGGATATGACGCCCCTGCCCCTCCACCACGCCGGTCGCGCGCAGGGCCTTGATCATCCGGCTCGGATGGATGGCGGTCATCCCCAGACCCTTGCTGAGCTGGATGTGGCTCAGTGGCGGCTCAAAAGCGTCTTCGGCCGCCAGGCCGACCCGTGCGAGGCGAGGGGTGATCTCACACAGGCAGCGCGCCAGACGTCCATCGCCGGCCTGCCCCCGGCCCAGGAACCCGTCGCGGTGGCCAGCCCCCTCCAGCGCCGTCTCCAACCCCAACCGGCGCATCCGGTGGGGCTGCTCCTGGGTTATGCGCCGGCGCTTATCGGGCGGCGCCGCGGCGGCGATCAGCCGATCCCCCCTCTACGCCGCCATCGTCCATCAGCTCCTGTTCATCAAGGACCGCCGAGCGTGCGGCGATGAGCACCTATCACTTCGAGATCGACAGTGACGGCGCGACGACCACCGAAATCGTCGAGGCAGCGGACGAGAACGCCGCCATTCGCCAGGCGTTGCTGCTGATTTCCGAGATCCTGCGCGACCACGGACTCTCCAGCCACGAGGCCATCACCGTGCGCCTGCTCGTGCGCGACGCCGGCGGCCAAACGGTGTGGAGCGGCGGCGCGACCGGCGGTCAAACGGGTCCGGCGGCGCCCAGCGACGGGCGGCTGGGCCCGGCCGGCGATCCGGCCGAAGGCAAGCGCGCCCTTGATGACCAAGCTCGCCCGCGTTGAAGCGTGGTCCATGGAAGCGCGTTCGTCCCCGATCCTGCCCTCGTCGCCGATCAGAAGATGGACGACCGCAACCGAAGCTTGGCTTTGACGTTGTGGCCGAGGGAGGGCTGCTGATTCCGCGACGCCCTGCCGCTCGCAATCGCCTTGCCGGATCGCCGCCCTGATGAGCTTGATCGACACCCAGGTTCCGCTGCGCGGCGAAGTGGCGAGCCTGCTGAACGCGGCCGGCGCCCGCACGCGCCTGGGCCCGCCGGCCAGTTGGCCCCAAGGTCTGCGTCAGCAGATCCATGTCATACTCAGCGCGGCGTTTCCGATGTTCCTGGTTTGGGGGCCCGACCGGATCCTGATCTATAACGACGCCTATCGCCCCATCCTCGGCGACAAGCACCCAGACGCGCTTGGTCAGCCTTTCTTTGGCGTTTGGCCCGAGGTCCGCGGCGCCATCGAACCGGTCATCGAGGCCGCGTTCGGCGGCGAGGCCGCCGTCTACGAGGACTTGCCAGTCGTCCTGCATCGCGATGGTCGGACCCGATCAGCCTTCTTCACCTTCTCCTACAGTCCCGTGCCGGTCGACGGCGAGATCCCGGGCGTCCTGTGCGTTTGCGTCGAGACAACTTCAGCGGCCCAGGAGCGCGCGGCGCGGGAGGAGAGCGAACGCACCCTGCTCTTCCTGGATCATCTGACCCGGGCGACCTCGTCGCTGGCCAGCGCCGACGCGGTGATGAGCCGCGCCGCACAGATGATCGGCGAGCACCTGGACGTGGGCATCTGCGCCTATGCCGACATGGATGCCGACCAGGATGGGTTCACCATTCGCGGCGACTGGTCCGGGCCTGGGTCGACCTCGATCGTGGGGCGCTACCGGCTGGCCGACTTTGGCCGGATGGCGGTGGAGAACCTCACTCAGGGCTTGCCGCTGGTCATCAACGACAATCGTGTCGAGCTCGCGCCACACGAGGCGGCCACCTTCCAGGCCATCGGCATCGGCGCGACCGTCTGCATGCCGCTGGTGCGCGATGGGCGGCTGCGCGCGCTGATGGCGGTGCACCACAAGGGCCCTCACGTCTGGACGGATCGCGAGCTGGCCGTGGTGCGCGAGGTCACCGAGCGATCGTGGGCGTTTGTCGAACGGGTCGGCGCCCAGTCCGAGCTGCGCGACAGCGAGGCCGAGCTTCGGCGGATCACTGACGCAGCGCCGCTGCTGATCGCCTATGTCGACAGGGACAGGCGCTACCGCTTCATCAATCGCGCTTACGAGGTCTGGTTTGGCCAAGCGCGCGAGGCCATCCAGGGCCGCCGGGTCGAGGAGGTCCTCGGCGACGCCTATGCGCCGGTCGCCCCCCACCTGGAAGCGGCCCTGGCGGGTCAGCGGGTGACCTTCGAAAATCAGATCAACTACCCGGCCGCCGGCGTCAGGGACGTGCAGGTGGACTACGTGCCGCGAAGGGGTCCCGATGGGTCGGTCGTGGGTTTTTACGCGGTCATCTCCGACATCACCAAACGGCTCGAAGCCGAGCGCGCGCTTCTGCAAAGCGAGACGCGCCTGCGCCTGGCCACCGAATTTGGCGAGGTCGGCCTGTGGGACGTCGACAACGGTGATGGCGCGCTGTTTTGGGATGATCGTGTCCGCGCGCTCTTTGGCCATTCCCCGGGCGTGCCGGTCACCATGGCCGATTTCTATCAGGGCCTGCACCCCGACGACCTGAAGGAAACCTCGCGCGCCTACGCGGCCGCCGCCGACCCGGCTCAACGTGGGCTTTATGATGTCGAGTATCGCACGATCGGCGCCGAGGATGGCGTCGAGCGTTGGGTGGCGGCCAAGGGGCGGGGCCTGTTCGACGACAACGGTCGCTGTCTGCGGGTGGTGGGCACAGCGATCGACATCACGACCCGCAAGCACGCCGAGGAAGCCCGCGATTTGCTGATGCGCGAGGTCGATCACCGGGCGCGCAATTCGCTGGCCATCATCCAGTCGGTCGTCCGCTTGACCGAAGCGCCCGATCCGGCCGCCTTCCGCCAGGCGATCCATGGCCGCATCGAGGCCATGGCGCGGGCTCAGACGACGCTGGCCAAGGGCCAGTGGCGCGGCGGCACCATCGCCGAAGTGGTGCGCGACGAGCTGCTGTCGTCGGCGAGCGCGGCCTCGCGGGTGAGGCTGTCGGGCGGCGAGATCGCCTTGCCGGCCGACCACCTCCAACCGTTGAGTATGATCCTGCACGAACTGGCCACCAACGCGACCAAGTACGGCGCCTTGTCGGTGCGCGAGGGCACGGTCGAGGTCAGCTGGGCCAGCGCGGCGGATGGTTGGTCGCTGCATTGGCAGGAGCGTGACGGCCCGCCGACCACGCCACCGGCGCGTTCGGGTTTCGGATCGCGCCTGATGGCCAATCTCGCGCGCCAGCTCGATGGCCAGATCGCCTTCCATTGGGGGCCCGAGGGCCTGTCGGTCGATCTGATCAGCCGGCGAGCGAGCGCCTAATCGCGCTCTGGCCCCATCGGCGGAAGGTGATTTGCCGCTCGGCCCTGGCGCCGCTCTCGGCAAGCCAGCCCGCGCTGACATCGGGCCACCCATCGTTTGATCGTTGCCGGAACAGGCGGGTGCGCGGGCGGTTGAGACCGCGACCTCTTCCCACTTGCGGAACATCGATCCATGGCGACCACGGCGAAAACGAAGGCCAAGCAAAAATCCGCGCGCGCGACGACCAAGGCCCAGGCGGCCCCCAAGGCGCGCGGCACTGACGCCATCTCCCTGCTCGAAGCCGACCACCGGGAGGTGGAGGACTACTTCGAGAGCTACGAACGCCTGACCGAGGCGGCCGAGAAGAAGGCGCTGGCCGACAAGATCTGTCTGGCCCTGAAGGTCCACACCCAGATCGAAGAAGAGTTCTTCTACCCGCCAGCGCGCGAGAAGACCGGCGACGGCGACCTGATCGACGAGGCCATCGTCGAGCACATGGGGGCCAAGACCCTGATCGCCCAGATCGAAGCGGGCCTGCCCGACCAGCCGCTCTACGACGCCAAGGTCAAGGTGCTTGGCGAACAGGTTCGCCACCACGTCGAGGAAGAGGAAAGCGAACTCTTCCCCGAGGTGCGGGCGACCAATCTCGATCTGGACGCCCTGGGGGCCAAGCTGGCGGCCCGCAAGGCCGAGTTGATGGCGCAGCTCGCGCCGCCCGCCCTCGCCTAGCCGCGCGGTTTTTCGCGCCTCAGGCGCGCATCCCTTTTCGAAGTCAGGACCGACCATGCCGACCAAGACCAAGCCGCCCGCCAACCCGCCGTCCGCGCCCGACACCACAGTCGGCGTCGAGACGCTCACGGCCCCAGGCGGTGAGCTTCACCAGCAGGCCAGCGGCGAGCCGACCCAGCTGACCACCAACCAAGGCGTGCCGATCGGCGACAACCAGAACTCGCTGAAGGCCGGCGCCCGCGGTCCGGTGCTGCTGCAGGACTTCATCCTGCGCGAAAAGATCATGCATTTCGACCACGAGCGCATCCCCGAGCGCGTGGTCCATGCCCGCGGTTCGGCCGCCCACGGCTTCTTCGAGTGCCTGGAAGATCTGTCGGCGATCACCGCCGCCGACTTCCTGCAGCGGCCCGGCGAGCGCATTCCCGTCTTCACCCGATTTTCGACCGTGGCCGGCAACAAGGGGTCCATGGACTTGGCCCGCGACGTGCGCGGCTTCGCCGTCAAATTCTACACCCAAGCTGGCAATTTCGATCTCGTCGGCAACAACATCCCGGTGTTCTTCATCCAGGACGCCATCAAGTTTCCCGACCTCATCCACGCGGCCAAGCAAGACCCCGATCGCGAATTCCCCCAGGCTCAGACCGCCCACGACACCTTCTGGGACTATATTTCGCTGACGCCCGAGAGCATGCACATGATCATGTGGATCATGTCGGACCGCACCATCCCCCGCTCCTACCGGATGATGGAAGGCTTTGGCGTGCACACCTTCCGGCTGGTCAACGCCGCCGGTGACAGCACCTTCGTCAAGTTCCACTGGCGTCCCAAGCTCAATTCCCAATCGGTGGTGTGGGACGAGGCCGTCAAGATCAACGGCGCCGATCCAGACTTCCACCGCCGCGACCTTTGGGAAGCGATTGACACCGGCGACTTCCCCGAATGGGAGTTCTGCCTGCAGACCTTCGGCCAGGACGAGGCCGACGCCCTGCCCTTCGACGTGCTCGACCCAACCAAGATCATCCCCGAGGAGGTCATCCCCTTGCGCGTCGTCGGACGCATGGTCCTAGACCGCAACCCCGACAACTTCTTCGCCGAGACCGAGCAGGTGGCCTACTGCGCCTCGCACGTCGTGCCCGGCATCGACTTCACCAACGATCCGCTGCTGCAGGGGCGGCTGTTTTCCTATCAGGACACCCAGCTCAAGCGCCTCGGCTCGGCCAATTTCCACCAGATCCCGATCAACCAGCCCAAATGCCCGTTCCACAACCTGCAACGCGATGGCCACATGCAGATGAGCGTGCCCAAGGGCCAGGTGAACTACGAGCCATCCAGCCTCGGCGACGACGTCAAGCGCGAGAGCCAGGCCAACGGCTATCGGACCTTCCCCGCTTCGGAGGCCGGCGAGCAGCTGCGCCTGCGGCCCGAGACCTTCGCCGACCACTACAGCCAGGCGCGCCTGTTCTTCCTGAGCCAGACCGAGCCGGAACGCGACCACATCGTCGCGGCCCTGATCTTCGAGCTGTCCAAGTGCAACGTGCCACGCGTGCGCGATGCGGTGCTCTCGCGCCTGGTCTATATCGAGGAGAGCCTGGCCGCACGGGTCGCCGCGGGCCTTGGCGTCAAGGATCCGATCACACCGGCGCCAGCGCCCATCCCGGCCCAGGACCTGCCGCTTTCGCCGGCGCTTAGCATCCTGGCCAAGGCCGCTCCGGGCCTGGTCGGCCGCAAGGTGGGGGCCCTGGTGACCGATGGCGTCGACGATGCGCTTTTGGACGCGCTCAGGGCGGCGGTCGAGGGGGCGGGCGCCAAACTGGCGATCATCGCCCCGACCATCACGGGCGCGACCACCGCCGGGGGCCAGTTGATCCCCGCCGACTTCCGCGTCGACGGCGGCCCATCGGTGTTGTTTGACGCCGTGGCGGTCTTGCCGTCGGATGAGGGCGGCGCGGCCTTGGCGCTGGAAACCGCGGCGGTCAACTTCTTGCGTGACGCCTTCGGCCATCTGAAGGTCATCGCCTATCTGCCGGCCGCCGCGCCGCTGTTCGTCAAGGGCGGGCTTTCCGACGCTAATCCCGACGCCGACGCGGGCCTCATCAACCTGCCCACCAAGGCGATCGCCGATTTCATCAGCGCCGCCGAAGCCGGACGGGTCTGGGCGCGTGAGCCGCTGGTGCGCAAGGTCTTCTGAAGACTTGTCCACGGCCTGGCGCCGCCAGGCCGTGGACGGCGGCGTCGTGACGACTTTTTTGCGCGTTCGCGGCGGAACAACCGGCCTCGACAGCGCTTATGGTCTTGTCCAGGCAGCGCCTTTAAGGCCTCGGGACGCTAGCGGCCCGGCATACGCCCCCCCGACGATCGCCGGGCCGCATCCTCCCCGTCAGCCGTTTATCGCGCCCAAGCCTGGACGCCGCGATCATAGCCCATGCCCAAAGCCGTGATACCGCCCAGATAGACGACGCCGCACGCGCGGCATCCTACGCACGCGGCCATTCGAGCGCTTGCGCCAAGCTCCTCGTCCGGCTCAGCCCGCGGCGGCCCGTTCCAAGGCCTGCGCTTCTTCCAGCGCACGCCAAATCCCAAAACGGCGCGAGGACCCAAGCGCAGCCGTCAGTCAGGCTGACCGGGCCGTACCGGCCGGGCGTTCCCCAAGCGCGGTCGCGCGTTTCAAAAGATCGTCGCGGGCAGCGCCCAACGTTCCGGTCGCAACTCACCGGGGGCCCACGAGTTGTGGCCCTGCCCGTGCGCCCATTGCGCGCCTGCTTGAGAATTTTTCATGCCCGACGCCGCCTCCCCCACGCCCATTGTCGGCGAAACCCTGGCGCCGGGCGCGCGGCCTCATCGCCAGTCCAAGACCGCCAGCGTCCAATCGCCAGCTTCAGCCATCGCCCTCGCCCTGTCGCGCAAGGCCGGCGTCAAGGGCGCGGCGACCCTGGTTCATTTAGCGTCCAGCGAGCGACGCGCCGAAGAGATCGGCCGGGCGCTGGCGGGCTTTACGCCGCACCTGGACGTGCTGGTGCTACCGCCCTGGGATTGCCTTCCCTATGACCGCGCCTCGCCCTCGCGCGACGTGATGGGCCGTCGCCTGCGCGTCCTCAAACAATTGGCCGATCCGCGCGCGCGGCGTGTCCTGATCACCTCCCCCGAGGCCCTGGTGCAAAAGCTGCCACCGCCCGCGGCTTTGCGGGACGCGGTTTGGGCGCTGACAGTGGGTCAGGCGCTGGACCGCCAAGCGCTCGCCGCCTTCGCGGCCCGCACGGGCTATGTGGTCGATGACCGGATCGACGAGCCTGGCGAGATCGCCTTCCTCGGCGAGGTCATCGACGTGTTTCCCGCCGACGCGCCCTGCCCGGTGCGCATCTTGCTCACGGACGACCGCATCGTCGAGATGCGCACCTATGATCCCCTGACCCAGCGGTCCGAAGGCGAGATCAAGGTCCTGCGTCTTGGGCCCGCCAGCGAGCTGCTCCTCATCCCGGATGCGAACGGGACCTTGCCCGATCGCGCAGCCGGCGCTGAGCACGCCATGGCCGAGCACTATGGATCGCTCGTCTCCTTGTTTGATCTCCTGCCCAAGGCGCGGCTGTCGATCGACGCCAAGGCCCAGGGACGGCTGGACGAGGTCGAGGCCCATGTGCTGGATGCGTTCGAAGCTCGCGTCAGCCACGGCGGCGGCGTCGATCCCGGATCGCCCGACGGCCTCAACCTCCTGGGCCCGGCCTTGAAGGCGGCAATCGCCTCATGGACGAGCGTGCGCTTGGATGTCGGCGGCTTCGAGCCGATCGCCAGCCTTGCCCTGCAGCGCAATCCTGGACGGGCTTTCTGCGATCTCATCGATCGTCACCGCCAAGAGCATCGGCGCGTGGTGTTGACCGGCCTTCGCCAGGAACTTCGGCCCTTGGCCCGCGCCTTGGCGCGCGGCCTGGACCTCAAGCCCGAACCGGTGGCCGACTGGGCCGCGGCGATGGCCAGCCCGCGCGGCGCCGTGGTCAGCGTCGAATTGGATCTCGACACAGGTTTCGTCGAGCGCGCACAGGATCTCGTCGTCATCGCCGCCAGCGACGTGGCCGGCGGCCGAACCGCCCCGCGCGCGGCGACGAGCATCCAGGACCTGCTGGCCGAACCGGACCTGCGGCCTGGCGATGTCGTGCTGCACGAAGACCATGGCGTGGGCGTGCTGCGCGACCTCATCCGGATCGAGATCGACGGGTTGGAGCGCGACACCTTGCAGCTGGAATATTATGGCGGCGACACGCTACAGGCGCCGGTCGAGGAGATCGGCCGGATCTGGCGCTACGGCGCGGAGGAAAGCGCCGTCACCCTCGACCGCCTCAAGGGTGATGGCTGGGCCAAGCGTCGCGCCCAAGTCCATCGCCACCTGGAGGCGGCGGCCGCGCAGCTTGTGGCCCTAGCCCGCGCCCGCCAGGCAAAGACCTGCGCCGCCATCGTCCCGGCCAAGCCGGCCTACGCCAAGTTCGCCGCCCGGTTTGCCTATCCCGAAACCGCCGATCAGGCCGCGGCGATCGCGGCGGTCCTGGCCGATCTGGCCTCGGGCCGACCGATGGACCGGCTGGTGTGCGGCGATGTCGGCTTTGGCAAGACCGAGGTGGCCCTGCGGGCCGCCGCCGCCGTGGCTTTGAGCGGCCGGCAGGTCGCCCTGGCCGCGCCAACCACCGTGCTGGCCCGCCAGCACGTCGAGACCTTCAAGCGACGCTTTTCCGGCACCGGTGTCGGCGTGGCGCACCTGTCGCGGCTAGTCACGCCGGCGGAGGCCAAGGCCGTGAAGGCGGGCCTGGAAAGCGGCGAGATCGGCGTCGTCATCGGCACCCAGGCCTTGGCGGGCAAGGACGTGGCGTTCGACAATCTGGGCCTGATGATCATCGACGAGGAGCAGAAGTTCGGCGCGGCTTTGAAGTCCCGGCTGCGGGCGATGGCCGACGATGGCCACCTGCTGACGCTAACGGCCACGCCGATCCCGCGGACCTTGCAGGCGGCGATGATCGGCGCGCAGGACGTTTCGGTGATCGCCAGCCCTCCAGCGCGTCGCCGTCCGATCCGCACCTTCCTGGCGCCGTTCGACGCGGCCAGCCTGCGCATGGCGCTGCTGCGCGAGAAACGTCGCAATGGCCAGAGCTTCGTGGTCGTGCCCCGCATCGAGGACATCGATCCGCTCGCCCAGCAGCTGGAAAGCCTGGTTCCGGAGCTCTCGGTCCGCGTGGCCCACGGCGACCTGACCGCCGAGGACGCCGACGCGGTGATGGTCGGCTTTGCCGATTGCGACGGCGACGTCCTGCTGGCCACCAACATCATAGAAAGCGGATTGGACGTGCCGCGGGCCAACACCATGATCGTCTGGCGACCGGATCGTTTTGGCCTGGCCCAACTCCACCAGCTACGGGGTCGCGTCGGCCGGGGCCGCACCCAGGGCGTGGCTTATCTGCTGGCCGACCCGCAGGACGATCTTTCCGAAGCCACGCGGGCCCGGCTTTCAACCCTGGAGGCCTTCGATCGGTTGGGCTCTGGGCTGGCCATCAGCGCGCGCGACCTGGATCTTCGCGGCGGCGGCGATCTGGTCGGCGAGGATCAGGCCGGACACATGCGAATGATCGGCGCGGGCCTTTACCAGCGCCTCTTGGCCCAGGCTCTGGGGATTGCGCGCGGTGAGGCCAAGGCCGACGACTGGACGCCCGATATCGATCTGGGCGGGCCAGGCGCTATCCCGACGGTCTATGTTCCGGACGCGGTGACGCGGATCAATCTCTACGGACGGCTGGCGCGACTGGAGGGGGCTGGCGAGATCGACGCGTTCGAGGAGGAGTTGGAAGACCGCTTTGGTCCCCTCCCCTTGGAGGTCGGCGCCCTGCTCGATCAGGCGCGGCTGCAGCGTCTGGCCAAGAGCGCGGGCGTTCGCCAGGTGCGGGCTGGTCCCAAGGGCGTGTCCCTGGCAATGCCCAAGGCCGAGTTGGCCGCCGCAGAAGTGCGCCTGTCGCGCTGGCGGGCGGCCTTGAGCATCGGCGAGGACAAGCTGATCGTGGCCGAAGCGCGTGAGGGCGAGGCCGAGCGCCGCGCGCTCGTCCAGGATCTGCTCTTCGCCCTCAGCCCCTAGCGACGCGTTCAGAGCGCCGTTTTGACCCCAAGCGGCCGAGGGCCGGCAAGCGCTCGCCGGCTGCAGTTGTTTTCGATCGGGCGGCCGGCGTCCAGTGCGCCGCATAGAGGCGTGCAAAACGACATCGAGGATCGTCATTCCCTCAGAAGCTGGGTTGGATCGACGCCGACACGACGCGACACCGCTCGCCCAGTGCGCCGGCCTCTGCGCCGACGACCAGCAGGTTCGAGCGCCCGCACCCACCAGCAGGCACAACGCGTGAAAGCGACGCCATCGTGCGGGCCGGCCATGCTTTGGGCGGCGGCTGCAGTGCGCTTGTCCAGCACGATCGCGCGTCGCGACGGCCGCAGCAGCCCGTCCAGGCCCCGTGCAGCCGGCTCTGTCCATCAGGCACCGCAGCCTGTCGTCGCCGATCAGAGGCCAACCGGCCAAGGTCAGCTGAACGCCGCCGACCGGGCGTCATCCCCCGGAACGATTCAAGGGAACAGCGAGACGATCTCAAGCGTAGTTTAGGTGTGCAGCACCAAACGCGTCCTTCGAGACCTTTGGGCGAGCGCGGTAAGTCTTTGCGACAAGCAGGAGGCTCGATGATGTCCGCTTACAGGTTCAAGTCAAATCAGGTCACGCGTTCCCGCGTCCATCCTGTGAAACGGCCGGACAGAACATCACGCGCCGCGCTTGGCGTCCCCGACTTAAAGCCGTGATGGCCTGGCGCGTTCGCATCAGGCCGCACCCTCGACTTCACCAGGAGGCCTAATGCCTCGACCGCTCGCCGATCGGCTCGAGCGCCACCAGCGCCCCGGTCTCCGGGCGCTCCCTTGCGTGGAGTCCAGCGTGCGATCCGTCCGTGACGCGCCAAGCGCTGGTTCGCCACGCAGATTGCTGCTTTCGACAGTCCATCCGAGCCCATTGCGAGGATCAGGCTGACGGCTCACGCCTGCCGATCTCTCAAGAACTGTGGCAGCTCCAGCTCCGGCAGCCAGGGTTCGCGCCGGGATGTCCAGCTCTCGTAGTCCGGCGCGAAAAGGCCCGTTTCATCGAAACTGCCCAACGAAAGTTCGTACTCCTCGCCTCCATTGACGCCTTGATTGACGGCAAGCACCCGCGAGCCGCACCGTCCGCAGAAATAACGAACATAGCCAGGCGAGCTCTCCCAAGCGGCCATTTGGCCGCTGACGATCACCTGGTCGGGAGCAAAGACCAGGAAAGGATTGAAGGCGCCCGCGTGCGCCTTGCGGCACGTCAGGCAGTGACACAGGCCGCCCCGTTTCGGCGGACCGTTGACGGAAAAGCGGAGCTGTCCACAGGCGCAGCCGCCCCACTGTGCGATTTGAGTGTCCATGGCGATCCAACGCGCGGATCGCCATGGCGGGCGCCGGGTCGCTTGCGCCCAAGACGAAGAGTCCACAAGGGCCGTCAGGTCTGGCCCGCCAAACGCGAGGCGCTACGCCGCCGCCCCGTCTCGCGCTGTGGCTGTCTATCCCACGCGTCGCTCGCTGCGACGCACGAGCTGGATGAGAAGCGAGCCGGCCAGCGCGCGTGGATCGCGTCCGTCGAGATAGGCGTAGGTCGAACCAAAATCGCTCTCGACCGTCAACCGGTCGTAGTCGCCGGCGCGCCAAAAGCCGGCATAGGGATGTCCGTCCAGTTCGATTTCAAAGGCGTGCATGTCGGGCTCTCGATAACCGGAGCCATGAGCGCGCGAGGCCCTATTCCGGTTGCATGGTCGGGCCGATCGGGATGGCCAGGATCACCACCGATCCGTGGCCCTGACCGGGCTGGTCGCACCGACACGACCGCTGCGCAGCGCGAAGACCGCGGCTTTGCGCGCGAGGCCGGCGGCGGCCTCGTCGATCGCGGCCTAGCCGGCGCTAAGCTTAGCGCCGCGCCCGCCGCGCCCCCTCCGTAGACGGGAAAACCGTCCTGGCTCAGGCGCTGGTTCTAAAGTCTTTTCACCACCCTAAGCGGACGTTTCGCCCCTCGACGATGCCTCAACCCCGCGAGCTCAATTCGTTGGCCACCGGACTTGCTTGGCGGGACCGATGGTCTCGATCTCGTCGGTTAGGACCAAGCCTGAAAACCGGGCCGGAATGGCTTCCAGTTGGCGTGCGTGGGTCAGCCCTGCCGTGCGGCCTTTGCCAACGGGACCGGCGATCATCACACGGCTATCGACCGCGTCCGCGCGCGCTATCAATCGGTTAGGCCAGCCCCAATAGAGCAGTCGCAGGTTCAGCGGGACAATGATGAAGTTGCGATGACAGGCGTGCGGCATGTATCCGCTCCATCCCATCGCCAGATATTGGGCCGCACAATGCTTGGCGCGCTTCTTCGTCAAAAGTATCGCGCGCGGCGCCAGCGCCAGGACTCTATCCCCGGCCCGACCGTCAGCCCATATCCAGAGGCGCTCGTCGGTGGGTCGCCCGCGCGCCCTCAAGTAGGCGATCAGCCTGTCGGCTTCGGTAGGATCGTGGCTCTTCATGTTGATCAGAAACTGGCGGTCAGGAAACGCCCGGAACACCTCGTCGAGCGTCGGCATCAGGCCAACGCCCTTTCCGCGAAAGGGATAGCTGCGACCCTGGTCGGCGGTGTAGCCGTAACCGACGTCGAGTTTCTTCAGCGTCGACATCGTTTGATCGCGCGTGACGCCTTTTGCGTTCGTGCGGCACTCTAGGGTCCAGTCGTGGAAGACCGCGAACTCCCCATCGGTCGTGGGATGGATATCCAGTTCGACCACCGACGCTCCTGCCGCGAAGCTCGCCGCCATCGAGGGGACCGTGTTCTCCAGGTATGGGTTCGTGGGCGGGTTGATCCGCGTCGCCGTACAGGTGTCCTGAGACAATCCCTCTGCGCTGAAGGTCTGGTGGATGCCTCGGTGCGCCAGGATGCGCAACTGTCCGTGCGGCGTGGGCGCCAGCCACGAGGCGTTGAGCAGCGCCAGGCCGCCTAGGAGAATGACTACACCGCCTGCCACAACCGACCTTAGTTTCATTACCCACCGACCTCGCATCGGTTCAATGCGCCAGCGTAACCCCGACAACGTCCGCGACCCACCCGACCGTCTCATCCACGCAATGATCGGTACGTTGGCTCATCTGCGGGCGGAGCGGGCCCAGCGCTCGAAGGTGCGACGTTGTTCGTGACGATCTCCGACAGCGAGGGCGCGGAAGCGGTTGAGCGGATTCAGTCCATCGGCTGAATCGGTCGACGCTCGCTGCTGAACTCGGCTAGCGGTTGGGCTGAAGCGGCGCCGCTGCGCCAGAAGCCGCCGTCCCGTGGTCGACTGAAACTGGAGGCTGATGGACCTGTTGATCACCAATTCCGAAGCGCTGGCGGCAACATCGCCGCAGAGCAATAACGGAATGCTTCGCCCGCACCGCCGCGACGGAGTGTGAAGGTGAGGTTGTCCTGGATGTCGATGGTCGCCTTCTCGATCGACCGAGGCCCAGGACCTTGGCCAGCATCGATGCACGATTGCTCGAAGTCGTACGAAGAACCGCGCTTGGCCAGCACCTTGATCCGGCAGGCATGCGTGTGGGCGCCGCTCAGGCCTTCCCCATCGTAGCGACGCAGGGCGGCGTTTGGCGGATCGCTGCAGGAAATATCGGCGGCGACGAAGATGCCGTGCTTGAGCGGCAAGCTGCCGCCCAGGTCGCGTGCCGGCTTGATCGGCACGTCGCGCTCGGAAGCGTCCTGAGCCGTTACCGCGGCCATAGCCGGATCAGCGCGGGAAGCGGGTGCCTTGGGCGCGTCCTGTGTCGGCGCGCTCGGTGGCGCTGCTGCCCTGCCGCCCGCATCCGAAGTCGGCAACGCGGGAGCAGTGGAACGTTCGTCACAGGCGGCTAGCGCCAGGACCGAAAACAGGCTGACGGCGGCGGCTCGAAACAGCATGGGGCTTCCTAAACGGTGTGCGCTGGCGGGCGCACGCTGCTTACGTCGCCAAGTGAGGCGCCAAGTGACGTATGGCGAGATCATCCAGCTCAGTCTGCGCCGTTGCCCGGGTCGTCCGCGGTCGGATCATGGGTCGCGTTGGTTTTCTTGTTGGGGTCGAGCTCGGGCGGCGGCGGCGCCTCCTGGCCAGCGGGTCGTTCGCCAGCAGGCGAATTTTCTGACGTAGGCGTTGCCGTGTTGCTGTCGGTCATGGCGGTCTCCTCTCCCGCCCCAATTCCTGACAATCGGAAAGGCTCCCGGCGATCGAGCGCCGCCGAAGGGCGCGCCGGCGCCGCCACCTGGTCGTCAGGGGGGCTGTCAGGTCGCCTTTGATAACATGTGACTGGCCGCTTCCTGGCTGCTTTGCAGGCAACGCGTGAGGCTCGGCAAGCGCGCAGCAAGCCAATGGTCGCCGAATGGAGGCCTTGCTGCACGAAACGGGCGACAAGCTCACCCGCGCTCACGACCTGGCCAAGGCAATCCACTACATGCTGCGGCGCTGGCCATCGTTCGTCCGCTTCCTCGCCAACGGCGGGGTCTGCCTCAGCAACAACGCCGCCGAGCGTGCGCTGCGAGGCATCGCCCTGGGCCGCAAGTCTTGGCTGCTCTGCGGCTCGGATCGCGGCGGCCAGCGCGCGGCGGTCCTCTACAGCCTGATCGTCACCGCCAAGATGAATGACGTCGATCCGCAGGCTTAGCTCGCCGACGTCCTGGCACGGATCGCCAGGCATCCCGCTCAGCAGATCGACGAGCTGTTGCCGTGGATTTGGCGGGCCGGCGCCGCACCGGCGCGGGCGGCCTGACGCTCCGCAGGGAATATCCGGACGTTGGCGGGGACCTTCTTTCCTGTACCGGCGCTGGCGCTCAATTCCGGACGCGATCCATCGCGGACCTTGAGCATGTCGGATGACGGGGCTTGTGGCCTGCTGCTATCGTCGAGTTATGAGCGCGGCTGATGCAAAGATCAGGTTGGCCTGCTTGTGGATCGCGGGGTTCACAATAGCCGCTTCGGTGACGTGCATCTTGTTCGCACCGGCGCGAGTCATTCTTGTTCCGGCCACGATTTTTGTTGGCGGGACAGCTCTACTCCAATTTCTCAGAATGCTTTTCAGTCGACCATTTCGTCAGGGCATCAAGGAAATCGCTGACGAAATGGATGGCGGCGAACCTTGGCCAGGAAAATTAAAGAAGTTCCTCGATCCCGACTGGGGTCTACTCGGAAAACGGGTTGGTTCACCAGCGCTGCTCTGGGTGAGAGCCGTGCTCCTGCTCGGAGTCATTCCTATTTTTACGATAGAAAGCTTCACGGCAGCAGGCGTCATCGGGCTGTGGATGGCGGGGTCGTTTATCTCCATGGAGCTCAGCTTGCTGCATGCAGGGCTCCCGATACACCGCGGCTACGCTGACTCCGCATAACATCCATTCTCCATGTCGGCCTGAGCAAGAGTTTTGCGCTGAAGCCGAGCCACGAGGTGGGCCAATGGCAGGAACCCATGTGTGGACGCCCCCTTCAGCGCAAGACGGATTTTGAAGCTCTGACGCTCGATCGGATGCTGCCATCTGTCCGGCTTGTTGTGCGCCCTTGAGCGCTGGCCCGTATGGAAGTTCGCGGATCAGGTCCAAATCACCCATAGCGTGCTCAAGAGGCAGCTTCCGCCCAATAGCCGCGCGCCTGGAAGCGCAGAAGGCAAAGACTCGCGCTCCTTAACGCTGGGCCCGCGGTCCTGGCCCTCACACCGCAACAAACCTGTAGCCGGCGTGTTCGTCCCAGCCGCAGACCCTCATCAGGCTCTCGACAACCCGCCCCCCAGGCGCGCGGCGCAGAAACACGATCAGGTCGATCGCCTGGCCGAGGGCGCGATGCGGCACGGTCTGGCTGACTTCGCCGATCAGATCTTCCAGTCGAGAGAGGGCTTCGGCCGCGCTGTTGGCATGAAGAGTCGCAAGACCGCCGGGATGCCCGGTGTTCCAGGCCTTAAGCAGATCCAGCGCGCTGCCGTCGCGCACCTCGCCGATGACGATCCGGTCGGGCCGCAGACGCAAGGACACCTTGACGAGGTCGGCCATGGTCACCGCCGGATCGGCGCGTCGGGTCAAAAGCGCCAGTTGGTCTTGCGCCGAGCATTGCAGTTCGGCGGTGTCCTCGATCAGGATCACCCTATCGTCAGCGAAGGCCGGCAGCGCCAGAACGGCGTTGGCCAGGGTCGTCTTGCCCGATCCGGTGCCGCCGACGATCAGGATGTTCTCACGCGCGGCGGCCGCCTCGACCAGGATGCTGGCTTGGGCCTGGGTCATCACAGCCTGGTCGACATAGTCCTCAAGCGAGTAGATCACAGCTGGGCGCTTTCGGATGACGAAGCACGGTCCTGCCGAGACCGGCGCATAGATCCCCTGGAAGCGCTCGCCGCCCGGCAGGGTCGCGCTTATCAGCGGTTGATCGTGGGTAACGACCTCTCCGGCGTGATCAGCGACCAGACGCAAGATCCGCTCGGCGTCGACCGGGCTCATCGTCGCCCCGCTATCCTCGCATCCGCGACCGGCGCGCTCCACCCAGATCCGGCCATCGGCATTGACCATGACCTCAACGACGTCGCTGGCCGCCAGCGCGGCGGCGACGACCGGTCCGAACGCCTGGTCCAGAGCCTCGGACTTCCTCGCCGCCGTCACCGCGTCACGCGTCACCATCGTCAGTCCTCGAAGCCAAAGGTGAGATCGGCCACCGACAGCGCCGCGATCGGCGGCGACGTGGGCGCGGGAGTGGGGGGCGCGGCCTGTAGCGGCCGGCCGTACGGCGCGACAGCGCGCACGCCGAGCCAGTCGATCGGCGGTGGGCCGGGCTGTCGAGCGTCTCGGGGGTCTGGACGAACACCGCCCGTTCCCCGGCGAAGAAATTTCGGGTTCGCGCCGCCAGCGCCGGCTCATCGTAATAGCGCAGCTTGTCGGTGACGAACGGCTTAGCGTTGTTGACGAACAGGAACTGCTTGTCGGCGCCGAGCGCGCGCACGTCCTGCTCTGCGAGGATATGACGCTCGACCTCTGCCTGGTTGCGGCTGCGATGGCCCTTTCCGAAGGCCAGCCGCGGATCGCTGAAGCTTTCCCGCATCTCCAGCGCCCGGCCCGCCCGCTTCACGACCCGTTCGATGCTGGTCGGCTCGGAGGTCGCGAACGCCGCCGTCACATGGCAGTTGTCGAAGATCGAGGTGTGGATCCCGTAGTATTTGAAAACGTCGTTGAACGACTGGCAGATCAGGTGCGCGGCGATGCCGTAGCCGGCCATCTCGCCGAGGGCGTTTTCCAGGAACGGCAACGGCCCAAGCTTTGCAAACTCGTCGAGCATCTTCAGCAAGGGATGAAGCTTCTGGCGGCCGCGACTGTCGGTATCGACGTTTTCCATCAGGCTGTTGAGGCTCTGGCGCAGCATGACCCGCACCAGGAACGACAGGCGGTCTGCGTGGGCCTGCGGGGTGATCAGATAGAGGCTGACGGGCGCTTTGGCGCAGACCAGATCGCCGATGCAAAAATCCGAGGTGCTCGTGGCGTGGCACACCAGGGGATCGGCCCAGAGGGCCAGCGACTTCTGCGCGGTCGCCAGGACGCTGGAGCGGACCCGCGGCTCCATCGCCCGGAACGCCGTGGCGCCGAGCCAGACCTCGGGATGGGTCTCGGCGATCCGCGCGCCATCGGCCCCGCGCGCCAGCCCATCGCCCGCGACCGGGTCAGGCTTCCAGCGGTGCTTGGTCGCCAGCATCGCGTCCAGGGTCGGTTCGATGTCGATCAGCAGCCGGCGGACGTGGGCCAGCGTCTTGTGTTCGTCCGCCTCGGCATAGAGGCAATGCAGGATCACGCCGGTGAAGAAGTTGGCCGCGCTCTGGTCGAAGAAGTCGAGATTGCCACCCTTCAATCCGATCGGGTCGACGAGGATGCCGACGATGTTCTGGATGTCGGCGATTTCCATCGGCCCCTTGCGCACCTCGAACAAGGGGTTCCAGCGGGCGGTGTTGGGATCGGTCGGGGCGAAGTAGAAGGTGTGCGAAAAGGTGCGTCGATGGTCGGCGGTGATGTGCCAGAGCTCGCCCTTGCGATCGTAGGCGAAAAGGCTTTCACACCAGCTGACCATGGTCGGCACGACATGACCTGCGCCCTTGCCGGACCGGGACGCGCCGACGATGACGCAATGGACCAGAGAAGCGATGGCCAGGGCCCGGCCGCGCAGGCGGCCCAGCAGGCGGTCGGTCTTACGCCCGGCCGACACGAGGCCGGCGCGGCGCGCATCGGCCAGACTTCCCCAAGCGCCGCGCCCGAACGGCTTGGGTCGGGCCACGAACCGCCGGGTCAGACCGATGACCACCAGCAGCGGCCAGACAAACACCCCCAGGCCGATAAGGGCGGCCTGGTCGAAAGCCCGCGGATAGGTCTGGGCGTAGCGCCCATACCAGACCAGGAAGGCCCAGGGCGGATAGACCCGCGCCGTCGCCAGTTGCGCCCATCCCGGACCGAAGGCGGCGGGGTAGCCGAACCGATAAGCGGCAAGCTGTGTGGCCACGGCCGCGCCCAAAGCCAGACCCGTCAAACACAACAGCAAGATCGCGAGCGCCTTGGGGCCCCTGACCATCCCTCGCCTCCCAGCCCCCATCAAGGAGTCCAGCAAGGCGCGCCGCCGCGGGCAACCCGCCAATTCTAGGGGGCGCGCCGCAGGCACGCTCAAGGTCCGACCGCCCTGCGGAGGCCTAGCGGTCGAGTCCGGACCGCTCCTGTCCGGGACGCGGGGCCTTGCCGCGCGCCAAGTCCATCACCTGCCGTAGGGACTTTTGCTGCTCGGCGACGGGGTGCTTGGCGATGGCCTCGACTACCCGGCGATCGACCTCGCGCACCGCCTGGCTGACTCCGAGGCTCATCGTCTCGGGCGCCACAATATTGGCCTCGCCCAGCGCCTGGGCCACCAGCAATCGCGTGCGCGTGCGCGCCACCACCTCGATGCGCTTGTCGGCGCGCCGGATCTTCCGCTCCATGGTCCGCCCCGCCCGGCGCGCGGTCTCGGCGGCCTGCTTTTCCGGATCGAGCCGCGCGGCCAGGAACGCGCGACCTTCCGGTCCCCGCAACCAGTCACGCCGCACCGCGTAGCGGATCTCGGCCAGTCGCGCCGCCTGCCGCGCCCGCGCCAAGGCGTTCAGCTCCGCGTGCGCCGCCCAGATCATCCGCGCCGGACTGCGCAGCCAGCGTACAAGGGTGGCCCGCCGGGCCCTACCCGTGGCGATGCGGCGCTCAATGGCGTCCAGCCGTCCCTTGGCCTGCGCCCGGGCCGCCCCGGCCTCGGCGAGGATCTCGTGGACGATATCGCCCGCGCGCGGGGGCGCGGGACGCTGGAGCCCCTCCAGGTCCCGGGCCCACCCATCGCGCTCGCGCACCATGCTGGCGTGGATCGCCTCGAACTCACCGATCACTGCCACGATCGGATAGGGGCCACGGACCAGCCCCTTGGCCATGCGATCCTCCAGGTCGCGGATCTTGCGCGGCCCTTGGGTCCGCGCGCTGTTGCGCGCCTCGATCCGGCGATTGATCTCGCCGCGATCGGATGGCTCGCCGCGCCGTTCCATGCCCGAGGCCGCCGGCCCAAGATGGATCGTGGGCTCCTGGTCCTGGCCCCGCTTGTCCAGGCTCAGATGATCGACTTGCGGGGCGTCCGGCCCGAGGTGCCGGCGCAGATGAAGGTTCTGGATCGCGCACCATTCCAGGCGCAGGGCCCGCACCGCCTCGGGATTGTCCCACTCGCGACCCTTGAGGCCAAAGCCGTCTGGGGTCAGCCGGCGCGTGGCGACCAGGATGTGGGCGTGGTGATTGCGCTGGTCGCCGTGGACGTCGGGATCGTGGATGGCGTAGTCGGCGATCATGCCGCGCGCCACAAGGCTCTGGGCCACGAACGCACGCACCAGGTCATGGCGCTGCTCGTCGGAAAGCTCGTGCGGCAGGGAGATCAGCACCTCGCGGGCGGTGCGCGAGTCCGCGCGCTTGTCGGCCGCTTCGGCGGCGTTCCACAGCGTTTCGCGATCCTGGAACCGGCTCGGGGCGTCCTGCGGCGCCAGGAGGCCCGAGAACACCACCCCGCCCTTGGCGGTGTAGTCAAAGGTCATCTCCAGGCGCGTATCGTGAAGGCTCGCGGCGGCGCGATAGGCAGCCGCGGCGACGGCTGATCGGCCGTCCGCCCGCTTAATCGCCTGCACTTCGAGCCGGAACTGGGCCACGTCTTTCCTCGTCTCTTCGCGCCTCGCGCTCGGGATCGCTAAGGGGTTTGCCCCTTGGCTGCCGACGTCATTGCGATGACGCCGGCGGCAGGCATTACTCGCAATGCATAACTGCGCCCTTGTCACTTACGCCGGTTGAGGGTTACGCTCCTCCCCATCCGAAATCAACCCGCCGCCCTCCCGTCCCCCTTCAGTCCCCTCCGCCCATGCCCGCCGCCGCCGTCCGACCCCGCCGCCGCGCCGAGACCCCGCAAGCCCGGTCTCGCCGTCTACAGGCGCTCGAAGTCACCCTGGCCGATCGCGAACATCGAGCCCGCGAGGCGTTGTCGGGCCTGCGCGGATCGCTGCCCCGCAACCGGGGCCATGTGACCCCGCTGGCCCGTATCGAGGACGACGAAGAGCGCCTGGCCGTCTGGCGCGCCCGTGTCGAGCGGCTGGAGGCCCTGCTCGACCAGACCGAGCGCAAGCGCGAGACCCGCGCCAAGATCGTGCTGGGCACGAGCCTGCTGGCCGAGGCCGCCGCCGATCCGGACGATCCGCTGCTGGCCCGGCTGATGGCCATCGTCGACAGCCGTGTTCATCGCCCCCGTGATCGCCTGGCCATCGCAGAGACCCTGGGTCTGGCGATCGCGCCGGTGAAGGCCCGCGAGGTTCCCGCCCTGCCGGACTTCGACGCCCTGGCCGCGGACCGACTGGCGCGCGAGGCGCACGGCGCCGAGCCGAAGCCCTCCGCCCGCCGGCGCAAAAAAGGGGGCTGACGCCCCCTCCCCTACCCCCGGGTCTCCGCGTCCCAGCGGTCCATCATCGCGTCCAGCGCCGCATCGCATTCGGCCTTCAGCTGCTGGGCGGTCTTGCCGTCGGACGGGAAGTCGACCGCGATGGCGTCCAGGCCCAGATGGTCGAAAGTGATGGCCCAGCGCCTGTCCGGGGTCTTGGCCGCCACGCCGTGCTCGGCCAGGGCCACGTCGCGATCGTCGGTCCACCGGCGGATGAACCCGCCCCGCGCCAGGTAGAGCGTCACGCTATAGCGAGGCTGGCCGCTGGCCCGGTGGGCTTCGATCAGGTCGTGGTCGATCAGGTCGAATTGGTTCGAGAAGGACATGGGACACTCCGCTTTCCCGACGCTCCCTTTGAGCGCCTTTGTCCCTTTGGTCCTGTCGGGCCCCGGCCCGTCACGGCAGGGCGCGCGCAGCGCGGCCGGAGGGGAACCCGCGCCAGCGGGTTGACGGGATGGGTGACAGGATACGATGGGAAGAGGCGCCCCCAGGCTCGGTAGGGCGGGCGACGTCGCCGCCAAGACGCGGCGGCGGCGAGGGCCGTCAGGCCCGAGAGCCCGTCCGGGCCCGCCGGTCGGACGCAGGGCCGACAGGCGCCAAGGCGTGTCCGCCATCGGCGGCCGCCCGCGCCTGGGAGGACCGCGCGCGGGGCCTTCCAGTCGGGGTGCGCGCCGCGAGGCCGCGCCCCCGGACGCTCTGGGGCTTTCGGCGCAAAAAGGGGCCCAAGGCCCCCTGCGATCACGCAAGGCGATCGCGATCGCGCGCGGCCGCGATCTGGTCGGCATAGGCAAGTTCCAACGCCAAGGCCTGCTCTGCCCAAACCCCGTGGGCCTCGATCACGTGGCGATCGAAGGCCACGCCCTTGTCGACCCAGCGACGCGCCGCCTTCAGACCGAAGGCTTCTAGGAGAGCGGTGATGAACTGGTTCATGATCAGAAACTCCGTCTGGCCGCTCCCATCGAGCGCCTTGTTCTCTTCACGCCTGTCGGGCCCCGGTCCGTCACCGCAGGCCGCGCGCCGCGCGGCCGGAGGGGAACCCGCGCCAGCGGGTTGACGGGCTGGGTGACAGGGTATGCTGGGAAGAGGCGCCCCCAGGCTCAGTAGCCGAAGCCGCGCCGTCGCGTGTCGACGGCGACGAGCGTCCTTCGGGCGCTCGCCAGCGAGGCGGGCCCTGCGCCAGACGCGCGCCGACCGGGACCTGGCGCGCTCGCGCCGGGACCGCCGAGGCAAGCGGGCCAGGGCGACGCCGTCGGGGATCCGCGCGCTCGCGCTGCGGCCCCCGCCGATCCGACGCCGCCTAGCGCCGCGTCTCGGCGGCTTGGCCATTCGACAGCACGAAGATGCCGCGGCGAGGATCGGCCATCTCGGTCGTCCCGGGCGCGCTCACGTTCGGCGCGAAGATCGGATCGGGCTCTGGCGCCGCGCGCAAGCCTGGCGCCGGGGCGCGCCAACCGCCCGTCGCAACGTAGAACGCGTGGTCGCGGATCACCGTGGTTGGCGTCGCGCCGCCAAAATGCACCCGCCGCGCCGACACGGTCCCGGCCGCCGCCCGCGCCGCGACGACGCGCGGATTCTGGAACCACAGAGCGCCGCCGGTCGGGTCGGGCGCGCGGCCCTCCAGCACCAGGTTGATCAGGGTGTCGATGCGCGCCCGCTGGATGGGGGTGGCCGGCGGCAAGGACCGCCAGTCGCCGCCGGCCCGCAGTACCGGCTCAAACTGGGCGCGGGCGTTGACGACCGCGTCGATGCTGGCGCCCCAACGCTGGTCGGAAAGGCGATTGAGAATGGTGCAGACAACCGCCAGCAGGCCGCTGTCGCCCTGATTGGCCGCCTCGGCCCAGGCGACCCGGGCGATGGCCTCGCGCGCCCCGGGCGCGCCCACGGCGGCGGCGAGCGCGCGACGGGCGTTGTCGCCCGGCTCCAAAGCCCACGCCGTGCCCGCCTGCAGCGCCAGGAAGGCCGCCAGAACCCCAAAAGCGCGCCCTGCCCGCCTCATGACCCTACGACCCACAAAGGGGCGTACACGCCGAGAATTTCAGCCCGGCGCACGGGACCATAATAGCGACTGTCGAAACTGTTGGGGATCCGGCTTGAGAAGACCATGACCTCGTCACGAGCCAGTCTCCGACAGCCGCGCCAGCGTGGCAGGCGCCGGCCGCCACGGTCGACAACCGCGACCGGACCCAGGATCCGCCCGTCGACCGACAACGTGGTTCCCGCACAAGCCAGCGCCCCGGGTCCGGCCGCCACGCCCTTGAGGATGCTGCCGCGCGCCCGCCCCGGCTGCGCGGCCGCCAGATAGTTGGCGGCCGCTGGCGGCGGACGAAAGGCGATCAGGGCGCCGACCGACGTCCCGGCCGCGACGCGACGGTAGAGGCCGGGCGGCTCGCTGGGCGAGGTGTTGAGGAGCAGGATCGGCGCATCGAGCACGGCCGCGCCCAGCGCCAAGGGCGCAGGAAGCAAGGCGGCCAGAACGATGGGACCCCAAGCGCGCATACGCCAAGCCTGTCGACCCCGCGCCGCCGGCGCAATCCCTCAGATTTCGGGGGGGCCGGCCTGGAGTGGCAAGGGTGTGGTTGCCGATCGGGTCACCGATCCCCCGTGAGTTGCCACGTGGCAACTTCATCGCCGGGGACCGCCCAGGACCCTAGCATCGAGGGTCGGCGACCATGCCGGCGGGCGGAGTTGCCACGTGGCAACTTCACCCTCGCAGATCCCCAGGACGCCACGATCGACGGTCGACGACCATGACGACGTGGAAAGTTGCCACGTGGCAACTCGCCAGCGGGCATTGAAAAACCCCGCCGGATGACCCGACGGGGTTTCAGTGACGCGATGCCTTGGGCGCTGGGCCCTAGGCGCTCGGCCGTAGCCTGGCCAACTCCGCTTCGAGGGCGGCGACGAAGTCGGCGTTCGAGGCCCCGGCGTCGAGCGCCAGTTCCAGCACCGCCTTCGTGGACCCTTTCGGCTTGATCGTGAACAGGGTGACACCTCCGACCTTAACGACCCGCGCCTCGGCCGGCGTGGCCGGCGCCTCGGTCTTGCCCAGGCCCGCAGCCCGCAGGAGGGCGATGACCTTCACCGGCTCCAGATAAGGCGCGTTGGCCTCGCGACGCTTGGCCTGGTCCTCGCCCAGCCGCTTGGCGGCGGCGATGACCCGGGCCCGCTCGGGGTTTTGCGCCAGCACCGACTTGAGGTCGCGGGCGTGCTTTTCCAGGACCTGCAGGTGGTCGCCGAACGCGGCGACCACCTCGGCCGGCAACCGCCCCAGGTCGAGGAACTTCGACAGCCAGGCCTTGGTGACGTCCAGCCGCTCGGCCATGCGCGAGGCCACGCCGCCGTAGTAGAGGTCCATGGCGCTCAGATAGTCGACGGCCCGCTCATAGTCGGAAAGGTCGCGACGGGCGCGGTTCTCGACATCGGCCAGACGGAAAGCCTGCTCGTCGGAGAGCTCGCGCTCCTCGATGAGGTACTTGATCTCCCGGTGCTCGACCGCGCGCAAATAGCTCACCGCCCAGTGGCGGCGGGCCCCGGCGATGACCTCGTAGTCGAAGTTCGGATCGTCGGTGACCCGGCGCACGATGGCCGGGAACTCCTGCTTGCCCTGGGCCCTCAGGCCTTCCAGCAGCTCCCCGCAGGTCTCGGGGGTGAGCAGCTCGTATTTGCGATTATGGCGCGACCACATCCGGCAGCGGGCCGGATCGACGAGCCGCAGGGTCTTTTCCTGCAGGTCGCCCGAGGCCAGGCGCGAGAGGCCCAGCATGCGGTCGTTGACCCGCGGCGGTATGGCGGCGGGCGCGGGCGGAGCCGGCGCCGACACCGGCTCCGCCGCCGGGGCCGGACCGGTAACCATCGGGGGATTGGTGACCGCCGGGGGCGGCGGCGCATCACCGATCAGATTGCCCAGGATGTTGCGGTTCTTGCTCGTGGTCGACGCCATGGGTCCTCTCCCTCCCCTAGCCGACGCCCAGTCGGCGAAGATCAGCACGGTGGCTGGGCCAGGCCTTGCGGATCAGGATCTCGATCTCGCCATTGAGACGATCGAGGTTGTTGCGGCAGCGCTCATGGACCCGTCCGCCGCCCGACACCTCGTAGACGGTGCGCAGCTGGACGTTGGCGTTGTCGATCTCGGCCGAGTCCAGCAGCGAATTGGTCAGCATGTCGGAGCCGAACACCGTCGCCATCACCTCGCGGATCTGGAGGTGGGCGCTCTTGGCTTCGTCGACCTTGGTGGCGACCACGCGCAGGAACTCGTAGCCACTCTTGCTCAGCCCGTACTGGTCCAGGACGCCGACGGTGTCGACGATCATGCGCAGAAAGTGGGCGGTCGAGGCGAAGTCGACGGTGGATGGCGGCGTGGGGATTAGCAAGGCGTTGGCCGCCCGCAGCACGGCCAGCGAAATCATGCCTAGCGCCGGCGGCGGATCGAGTAGGACCACGTCATACCGGTCGGCAATACCGGCTATACCGTTGCGCAGGCGGTCGAGAAGCTCGGGCTTACCGCGCATACGGGCGGCCGCCTCGTATTCGGCCTGGTAGAGCCCCAGATTGGCTGGGATCAGGTCGATGCCGGTCCAGGCCGTGGGGCGGATGGCGTAGTCGAGCGTCGGCTCGCCGCCATGCCAGAAGAACGGCAGCAGGGTGTGGTCGTCGTCGATGTCGATGTCCGGGTTGAAGCCGAACACCGTGGTCGAGGAGGCCTGGCTGTCGCAGTCGATAATCGCGACCCGATAACCCTTTAGCGCCAGATATTGCGCGATGTGGCAGGTCAGGGTGGACTTGCCCACGCCGCCCTTGAAGTTCTGCACCGCCAGAACGATCGGCGGGTCGCCCTCGGCCCGGCGCGGCCGGGTGCCGAAGAGATCGCGCATGGCGTTGACCTCGGCCAGGCTATACCCTTCGCGCCGGCCGCTCTCGGTCATACGCGGCGTGGGCAGACGGCCTTCGGCCTCGGCCTGCCGTATGGCTTCCGGGGTCCTACCGACCATCTCGGCGGCCTTGCTGATGGGAAAGCGCGTGTCGACGATCTTCTCGATCCCCGGCGCGAACACCGAGGCCCGCAGGCGGGTGATCACGTCATCGGCGCGTGCGGTCAGATTGGTCAGCGCATCGAGCAGCACGGGCCCGGTGGCTTCGGTCGCCAAGGCGGTCGCGTTCATCACCCCTCCACTTTGCAAATTTCGATGAGACTAGACGAATTTTGCAAAGTTGTCGGTGCAGAGCGTAAACAAAAGCTTAAGCCGTCAGCGTCGCGTCGAGCCCCCAAAGGCTCGCGACGCGTCGCGCTGGCAAAGCCTCTCAGCGCGCCGTTAGAAGAGATCGTTATGGGAGGAAGTTAAAGAGGTTAAGCCGCCTCGGAACGCTCACCAGGCCTTGTGGCACAAGGCGTTGCGCAACCCCTCGGTCACCAATCCCCCGTCACCTCGGTCACCGTTACCCCGAAGCGCCGGTCACCGTTCCCCCGTGGAAAAGGTCATCAATCCCCCGAGGGCCGGGCCCGGCGCTCCAACAGCGCATCCATGGACAGGGCGCGGGCGTCTTCCTGGGCGCGCCGCGAATCGGCCGCCGCCAGAGCCTCCAGCTCGGCCTTGATTCGGGCCCGTTCGGCCGCGTCCCGGCGGATGAAGTGGACGGCCGCCTCGCCGTCCTTGGTGGTGGCGTGGCTCAGGGCGTAGTCGGGCAGACCGTCGGCGGCGATGATCTTCTTCAGCAGATAGGTGAACTGCTTGAGCGGCCCCTCGCTCCCCGACTTTTCGTGCAGCAACTTGACCCGGCAGGTCCAGCCGCCCGGCTGGTCGCCGGCGTGCTTGCGGGCGATGCGGTAGATCGCCCGCTCCAGCCCGCCGGTCAGCAGGAAGTAGTCCGGATGCAGGGTCAGCAGGGCCCGGTCGCGCATCAGGCCCTCATAGACCCAGTTGGACAGGGTCAGGGTCAGGCCGCGCGGCGCGCCGGTGACGGGATCGGATTCCAGGGTCCACTCGTCGAGCCAGCCGAACTGGGCGCGCTTGTTGCGCTTGGGCGCGCGCAACGAGGTCTCGATCGTCGTCGACTGCAGCCGCTCCAACGCCGCCTGCAGCTCGCGATAGCCCGTGCCGCCGGTGTCGCGGTGGATGGCCTTGAGCAGGTCGTAGGAGGTGGTGCGGATGGTGCGCGGGATGTCGTTGTCGCCCCGCTCGCGCAGCTTGTTCAGGTGCGAGGTCGCCCAGATCAGGATGTCGGCGTCCCAGATGGTGGCGATGCCGAACTGGGGATTAGCGCTGACCCGCACCGACACGTCGCCGTCGGGGCTGACATATTCGATGGGCTTGAGGCGCTTGCGTTTGCCCAGCGAAAAGAACGGCCGCTCCATCAGCTCGCGCTGATCCTTCCACGCCAGGTCGGCGACCTGGGGGATGAAGAGGTCGAACTCTTGGTTGCGAATCGCGCGCTTGGACATCGCGCCATTGTGCGCTGAGCCGGAAGGCGACGCAAAAAGGCCCTGCCCGACCGGCGCGGCGCAAAAGTTGCCACGTGGCAACTTTCCCAGCGGGCCACGTCCTCGCCATCGTCGCGTCGCCCTCGAAGCAAGAAGTTGCCACGTGGCAACTTCCTCAACCGGCCGCACGCCGTCCCCTTCTCGCGCGCCTTCAGAACCGGAACCTCGAGAAGTTGCCACGTGGCAACTCGCCCGCCTCGCCGCCTCCGGCTCGGGGGATCAGTGACCGCAACGGCCCGCCCCGATGGGGGCGGGCCCGCCGGGTCAGCCTTCCTCGCCGGGCTCGGGATCGGGGTTGGTCTCGGGTCGATCCAGCGACTTCAGCTCATGGCCCGGGCCGGCGACGACGATCTTGGTGAAGTAGTGCTCCTGGCCGTCCTTCTCGTAACGCTCGTTGCGGATCTCGCCCTCGACGAAGACCTTGGCGCCCTTGGGCAGGACCCGGCCTTCCAGCCACTTCACCGTGCCGGGGCTCCAGATCTCGACCTGGTGCCAGGTGGTGAAGTCCTGCCGCGCGTTGTCCTTCTTGGCGTAGCGGCTGGTGGCCACCCGCAACACCGCGTATTTGCGGCCCTTCGCCGTGCAGCGGATCTCGCTTTCGGCGCCGGTGAAGCCGATCAGTTGAGCCTTGTTCAGCATGGTCTTTCTCCGTCTCCCGCCGGGAGAAGCCCAGGCGGTCCGCGGCCCTCGCCGCGATCACGGGCCCTGGCAGGGCGGGGAGCAGGGAGGGCCCAGGCCCGCGACGGCTGGAAGCCAGCCTGCACGCAGCGCAGCGCAGGAAGGCCGGAGGGTCCGGCCAAAGCGCCTGGCAAAGCCAGGTCGGCTTGGACCCGGCCCGCCCCGCCCTAGGGACGACGTGATCGATCGCGGCGAGGCTGCGCGCCCGTCCGGACCTTCCCGCCCGGAGCGGCGACTGACGCCCTGTTGAGCACGCTCATTCCCCGGCTTGCCGCTCCGCGCGCGAGGACCCTGCACGCCGAAGAACAGTCTGGCGACGCGCCCCGGTCGCCAACGCCACGCCTTGGGCACAGAGAACGGCCGTCCCGCCATCACCAGAACGGACAACGGCCCCAAACGGAGGAGGCGGCGAAGGCGACCGCCGCCCCAAAGCCGAGCCGGCGTGACGGCGTGCGATTCAGCGCCGCCACGAAACCGCTAGGGCCCGCCGCAACCTCGTCGGCGACGGCGCGAAAGATCGCCTCAAGAACGAATCGCCAACCGCTACCGCTCGTGGAGGCTCGCCCGGACGCCGCAATATCTGGGTTTGTGTTCCGGGTTCATTCCCGCCAAGTCGGCGCGGCGACGCTCGGTCGCCGCGCCAACGCGCCACCTCAGGCCCGGGCCCGGATCGCCACCCAGCGGCGACCGCAATCCTCAGCCTTCTGGCCCAGGTTCTGGGCGGGCCCGAAGGGCTTGCCCTCGCCCCGGCGGCTCGGATCCAGGCTGGCCGCCAGGGTCAGGATGCAGACCGGCTCCAGCGCCAGCAGGTCGTCATTGGCCCGGAACGGCGCGGCCCGGCCGTTGCGGTTGAAGTCGGGCTTGGCCAGCACGAGCTTGACGCCCTTCTGGCCGGCCCAGTCGATGGCCAGCGCCTCGCCGCCCTTGGCGCCGCTGGTGGCCAGGGTCATGTCTGGCCAGGTCTCGCGCGCCCAATTGAGGGCGTCGAAGATGCGCCCGGCGTCCAAGGCGGTGTCGGCCAGCGGAGAGGCGCGAAACGCCACCACGGCCGCGCCCGGGTCCACGGCCTGATGGCGGCGCGCCTTCATCGCCCGGATGGCCTCGCGGGCGGCCACCTGACCGGCGGTGATCCGCGAGGGACGCACGCTGCCCTTCCACGGCGTCCAACGCTCGCCCGTCGCCACCCGGTAGGTCTCGGCGGCGGCGTCCCGGACGAGGTCGACGGCCAGGACCGCGACGTCGGCCGCCCGGGTCCTGGCGGTGACGGCCTGCAGCTCGGTGTCGGCCACCTCCGAGGCGTCGAAGTCCCGCAGCAGCCGGTTGATCTCGTCGCGCCCGCGATCGGCGTCGCGGTCGAGGCGCTGGGAGGCCGAATGGAAGGCGCCGATCAGGGCCTCGCACAGGACGGCCTGGAAATCCTCCAGGGCGGTGTCGCCGACCAGGTCGAGCAGCTCGGTCATCAGGACCTGGCCCAGCTGCACGAGGGCGGCCTCGGGCGGATGGGGGCGCGGGTCGCCCAGGTCGATGGCCTGGGCCTCGAGCGGGGTCAGCGGATCGGGGAGGGGAGGGGGCTGGAAGGTCATGGGATGGCTCCGGTCTGGGGTCGAGGAACGAGCCCTTCGGCTCGCGACCGTCCCCGCGCCGACGACCGGCGGCCGCCGCAGGGGCTTTGAGCGCAGCGTCCCTTGCGGCGGCCGCAGGACGGTGGCGAGGTCGCTCGAGCCGCAAGGGCCGGCCCCGACGCCCAGCAGCCCCGCCCCGGACCCGCCCTGGCCCCAAGCGCTTCAGGCCGATCGCCGAGCCGATCGCCCCAGGTCGGGCGCAGGCGCGGGGTGATGGACCCGCGCGCGATGGTCCTCGCAATAGGGCCCAACCCGGCCGACCGTTCGGGCCACCGGCGCGCCGCACAGGCTGAACCCGGCGGTCTTGGGATCGCCGATCGCCCATCGGCAGGCGCCGCGGGGCAAGACGGCCAGATCGGCGTCCCGGCCCACCGCGTCGACCGGCGGCGCGGCGCGCGGACGCCGCGACACGGCCGGGCCGGCGGGCGAGCCGTCCGGTGGCCCGGGCGAAGGTGGGGCAGGGGAGGGAACGCGCCGGGGGCGCTGCGCCCTAGGCGGTGTGGTTGGGCGACGACCGGGCGGGGAGGGCGGCTTGCGGCCGGCCCAGGCGATGGATCTTGCCGAGGACGGCGTTGCGGGTCGTCGCGCCCAAGGCCAGGGCGATCTGGCTGGCGCTCAGGCCTTGAGCCAAGAGCGCCTTGAGACGCTCGACGCGCCCCTCGGTCCAGCCCGAGCCGGCAGAAGAGGCGGCGGAAGCAGGCGACATGACGGGAAACTCCACGGTGCGCGCCCGATCGGCGCGCCCGCCTCCGCCCTGAGTTTAGCCTTTCCCATCCCCCTAGTTTTCGGGTATTGCAGCGCACCCATTCACAATCTAGCGTTTTATTTGCAACTCAGTCGCTCTTGCCTGTTGTCACGCCCCGCAGCAGGCGGTGACCATAAGCCAACGGCTGGGCCGGGTGGTCGACGTTATGTCCAAGCCTTCGGGCCGAAGGCGTCGCGCGCGCGGTTCACGCGGTCTCAACACCCGGCTTTGCGCAGAGCGCCCGTCCAGGCTCCGCCCAAGCCCATGCCTAGCCTCGCGTCTCAGCCACCAAAGTCAGGTCCGCCCAGCGGCTGGTCAGGCGATCACGGTCGGCCGCCGCCAGCGGCAGGTCGGCCATCGCCGCCGGCCAGGTGTCCAGCGCCCGCTGCACCGTGGTCTTGACCTCCTTGCGGATCCAGGTCGGGTCCAGGCGCAGGAAGCCCGCGGCGCGGTCGAACTGGTGCAGCGACAGGCTGGAGAACTTGTGGATGCCAGCGAAGGGCAGGGCCAGGGTCTCGTCGCCATAGAGCGTGGTCGGGACGATGTCGTAGGCGGGCGACAGCCGGATCTCCCCGGGCGCGGGGAAGATGAACGACCAGTTCTTCAGGTGGTTGTCGCCATTGCCCAGCAGCACGTCGACCACTAGGCGGCGAAAGCCCTCCAGGACGTCGCCGCGCCAGTCGGTGGAAAAGCGCTGGATCATACGCAGGACCGTCTCGCTGTTGCCCTTGGTGTATTTCTGGTCGCCGACCGCGCCCAGAATCTGGGCCATGTCCTCGATGTGGATGCGCCGGCCGTCCTCGGGACGGTCGAAGCGCTCGACGGCCAGGGCGTGGTCGCCAACGATCAGCTCGGCCGGCACGTCGACGATGGCCGCCCGCTCGATCAGCTGGAACGGGGCGGTGCGCACGCCGGCCAGGCCGGCCAGGGTCATGCCGGCGAACTCGGCCTGGGGCAGGGAAGGGTATTTCTCGCTGTCCAGCTTGACGATGTAGCGGCCCTCGCCGGCCCTCGCTGGGGCGGCGAACTTGTCCTTGCGCAGGCTGGTGGTGAACTTCAGCTGCACCCCGGCCAGAGAGAACTTGACGAACCCCTTGGGCACGGGCGCGCGAAAGCCCGCTACGCTGGCCAGGTCCAGCGGGCCGGGCGCGTCCAGGGCCTCGGCGTTCTCGGGCACGACCATCACCGCGCCGGCCAGGTCCGCGCCCAGGCGGGTGATGACGTCGAAGGAGCCGTGGTCGCCCGGGCCCATCTCCGCGGCGACCAGCTCACGCAGGGCGCCTTCCGGCAAAACCCCCTCGAACCAGGGCGGCAGCCCGCCATAGAGGGCGATCTTGTCAGTGCGCATGGCCAGGCGGGCGCGCGCGGCCTCCGGATCGGCGCCCACCCAGCTTAGGCTGAGGATCGGGCGCTGCTCGTCGCGCAGATAGGCCTCGTCGGGCACAAAGGCCGTGGCCCCGACCGCGTCACGCGACAGGGTCCCCACACGCACGGCCGCGCCGCCCGCCTCGAACAGTTGCACGCCCAGCACCGCCGCCGGCTTGGCCATCAGCGGCGCTCCCGATCCGGCGAGGTCCGCCCCGGCTCATTCCCGGACGCCTCGTCCGACAGGTCGACGAACAGATCGTCGAACATCGAGGCCTGTTGGGGATGGACGGCGCGCCGCGGCGTCGCGGCCACGACGTCCTCCACCCGGGCCAGGGCTTCGCGCGGCACGGCCACCAAGGCCAGGTCCAGGGCGTCGCAGACCTCGGCCAGCAGAGACAGGCGATCGCGGCCGATGCGGTCGCGCAGCAGGTCGGTTTCCAGCTCGGAGATGCGCGGGACCGGCCGGCCAACGCGCGCGGCCAACTCGGCTTGGCCAAAGCCCCGCCGACTCCGCGCCGCACGAATGGCCGTCCCGATGGGCGGCAGGAAAGGCTCTCGCATACGGATATCCGTAAATTTGGCGTCA
Organism: Caulobacter sp. GW821-FHT11E11; assembly: GCF_058808315.1. Taxonomy (NCBI): domain Bacteria; kingdom Pseudomonadati; phylum Pseudomonadota; class Alphaproteobacteria; order Caulobacterales; family Caulobacteraceae; genus Caulobacter; species Caulobacter sp. GW821-FHT11E11. The sequence continues at coordinate 108,743 of NZ_JBXARO010000008.1, read as the reverse complement.
GATTACGCATATGCGTAATCTATCCAGTCACCAACGTCGAGCTGGAAATTACGGATATCCGTAATATTGGCCCGTACTTACGAATATCCGTAAGACACAAACGGTGTGGTTGCCGCCCGGAAGCCAGGACCCAACCTCGCCAAGACCAAATTACAAGGGCCCGCCAATCCAGCACATGAGGCCTTAGACTGGGGCGGCCCTAGATGAAGAACGCCGAGCCGCGGCCGGCCCCGACGGCGAACCCTCCGGCGGCTGCGGCGGACGCGAAGCCGGGGAGGGGAGCCGACGGCGACGCTGGACCCTCGGTGGTATGGTGGCGCGCCGGCCGGGCGGGGAGGGGAGGGGGCTTGGGGCGGCCCCGCCGCCTGGAGCCCAGCCGCAGGAGGTGGACACCCCGCCCAGACCCCGTTGAGGCGCGTGGCCGTCCGGTCGCGCCCCAAATAGGCCTGAGCGGCGCCGGTTTGCCCCTTCAGCGCGTGCAAGGCATACTGAGGCGATCTTGGGGCTGTGGCAGCCGCCCGATGGAGACGTCATCTCATGATCGTAGCGTTGACGCGCCGGATCGCTCGGATCGCGCTTGCTGGCGCCGCGGTCATCCTGCTGGGTGTCGGTCTGGTGTGGTTGGTCGTGGTGATCGGCGGCTATCCCGCCGGTCTGAAAATCGAGCCTGGCCACTTCTTCGCGACGCTTCAATCGCTGGCGGTGTGGTCCCTTTGCGCGGTCGCTGCGAGCTGGATGATCCTGCGCTGGTACGGCGTGGACAGGCAAACGCGCTAGCCCGAAAGCCAGGGGCGCGCTCATCCTGACCGCGGGCCGCAAGCTAGAGCCCTTCGCGCTAGCCGGCGCGAGCCTGGCTGGGCTCCAAACCGCACGCTCGGGGCAGGTGGGCGCCGGAAGTGTTCGGCCAGATGGGCCCTAATGTGGTCCGCGCCTTTGCGCCACAGCAGCATAGGCTACGGCGACATCCGCGGCGGCGTCCATGTCGCGGGTGATCCGCTCAACCGTTGGGCCCAGATCACGATAAGCACGGACCGGCTCTATGCATCAGACGACATCAATCCCACATCTGATATCTTTTAACACATCAAACCCCGGCTGGGCGCTTACTTTGATGCGGTATACGATATCAAAACGCTTTCTGATATAATTCCCGACATCATGACGCCCGACATCCCAGGCCGCCTTCGCCAAGCCCGCCGCGCCAAGGGCTGGTCGCAGCGGCAGCTGAGCGAACGCGCCGGTATTCCCCAAGCGCACATCTCGCGCATCGAAAGCGGCGCGGTCGATCCCAAGGTCTCCACGCTGCAGGATCTGGCGCGGGTCCTGGACCTGGAACTGCTGCTGGCGCCGCGAACGGCCCTGACCGCGGTGGACGCCCTGCTGCGCGAGGACGCCGAGGAGGTCGGCCGCCGGCGCGTGCAAGAGACCATCGCCGGCCTGTGGAAGGCGGCCACCACCCTACAGGCCATGGCCGGAGGCCTCAACGACCGGGTGGCGGACGCGGCCACGGCGCTCTCCCGGCTCGACCTGTCCGACCTTTCCGCCTCGATGCGTCAGGAGGTGCTGGCGGCCGCCGGTGTGGTGGATGAGGCCGTGCGCGGCCAGAGCCCCCAGCGCCTGGAGCCGGCGATCGCCAGCCTCAACCGGGTGGTCGCCGACGCCAAGACCCAGGTCGAGCGTGGCGCAGCTCGCCCGGCCTACAGCCTGGACGACGAGGACTAGCCATGGCCGGACTTGACGCTTGGCTGGGCGATCGCCGGTTCGGAGCCATCACCTATCTGGGCGGCGACCAGTCGGTCTTCGCCTTCGACGACGCCTACGCCGAGGCCGCGGACCGGCCGACGTTGAGCCTGGCGTTCAAGAGCGTGGCCGGCGGCCTGCTGCGGGACGTGCGCCCCACCCGAGCCCGCGTGCATCCCTATTTCTCCAACCTGCTGCCCGAAGGCCCCTTGCGCGACTACCTGGCCGGGCGCGCCGGCGTCAAACCCGGCCGCGAGCTGCACATGCTGGCGACGCTGGGCCAGGACCTGCCCGACGCCGTCGTCTTGCGTGTCCAGGACGAGGAACGCCTGGCCGACGCCCCCGCCCCGCCGCGCTTCGAGACGCGCCAGGCGGCCACCGCCCTGCGCTTTTCCCTGGCCGGCGTGCAGCTGAAGTTCTCGGCCGTGGAGAAGGCGCAAGGCGGGCTGACCATCCCGGCCACCGGTGTCGGCGGCGACTGGATCGTTAAGCTGCCCTCAACCCGGTTCTCCGGGGTGTCGAAGAACGAGTTCTCGATGATGTCCCTGGCCAGCGGCCGCGCGGCCTGTCCCCGGTGCGGCGGGGACTCCAGCCGCGGGGGCGGTTAAAGCTACGGTTCGCCCTCGCCGTCCTCCTACGCGCCGCCGTCCTTCCCCCGCCTCGAGCGGCGGCGGCGCCCCGGGGCAGTCTTCCTCTGCCATGCCTGGGACGATCGGCAGGGTCCAGCCACGGATCTACATGACCTACTTGAGGCGCGTGGCGTGAAGGTCTAATTCAGCGAGAAGGATATCGCCCCAGGGGGCCCTTCCTGCGCGAGATCGACAGGGGACTGGCCAAGTCTCGGGTTGGGATCGTGCTGGTGACGCCCAACTTCGCCTTCCCGGAGGCCCGACACTGCCGTTAGTGGCAGGTCGGCGTCGGAAAGTGTTCGGCCAGATAGGCCTTGATGACGTCCGCGCCCTTGCGCCACAGCGCATCGGCCGCGGCAAGGTCCGCGGCGGCGTCCATGTCGCGGGTGATCCGCTCGACTGTCCGGCCCAGGTCACGATAGGCTCGGACCTGCTCCAGGGTCAGGCGCCCGGCTTTCAGGTCGTCCCGGATCATCATGATCCGGGCCAGTAGGGCGTCGGCCTCATCCTCCTGATCCTCCACGCGCGTCACGCACACCTTCCAGAGCCCGATCGCCGGCCGGACAATCATCCTGATTGATCCGGCGCCGGCAAGCCAAGCCCCGAGCCGTCCGGCGGTTCCCAGGCGCGCGATACACCCTCGCTGATCCGCCCGCCCCCGCCGGTGTGCAGGGTGGAAGAAGCTTCCCACGCCGCCGGGTTGTGTCGGCGAGGCCCGATTTCAGCCAGAGCGCCCGTTTCAACGCGCGTTGAAACCAAGCTTTCCAATGAAATGACGTCCCTTCGCAAAGGTCGCGAGCCGGCGCGCCGCCAAGACCAGGTCATCGGTCGTCGCCCGTCCCGCCGTTCTAACCCAATCCTCCCCGGAACGCAGAACACGACAACCGTCCGGCGCCGCCCCGCCCAGCTCACCCCGTTGGCCCGCCGGTATGGCAGGATGGGCCGACGATTCTTCCGGACGCCCATGCCCGACGCCGCGCCGACATCCCCCGATCAGCCCGACCCCGCCGCCCTGGAGGCCATGGCCGCCCAGCTGGAGGCCAGCGGCCGCTATCGGCTTCTGCGCCGGTTCGAGACCTGCACGCTCCACGCCGACTTCGACCCCGCCACCCTCAAGCGCGGCGTCTATCTCGACACCGAGACCACGGGCACGGACGGCCGCAAGGACGAGATCCTCGAACTGGCCATGGTCCCGTTCGACTACGACCCCGACGGCCGCCTCTGCGCCGTCCACGCCCCGTTCGTAGCCCTGAACCAGCCAAGCCATCCCATTCCGCCGGAGATCACCAAGATCACCGGCATCACCGACGCCATGGTGGCCGGTCAGACCATCGATCCGGCGGCCGTCGCCGCCTTCATCGCCGAGGCGGTGATCATCGTCGCTCACAACGCCGCCTTCGACCGCCTGTTCGCCGAACGCTTCTGCGAAGCCTTCAAGCACAAGGGGTGGGCCTGCTCGATGAGCCAGGTCGACTGGAAAGGGCAGGGCTATGAGGGAACCAAGCTCTCCTACCTGGCCGGCCAGGCCGGCTTCTTTTTCGACGGCCACCGGGCCGAAAACGACTGCCTGGCCGGACTGGAAATCCTCGGCCGCGCCCTCACCGACGGCCGCACGGCCCTGGCTCACCTGCTGGAGGCCGCCCGCGCGCCAACCTGGCGCATCGTCGCCGAGCGCTCGCCGTTCGAGATGAAGGACAAGCTGAAAGCCCGCGGGTACCGGTGGAACGGCGAGGAGGCCGCCGGCCCCAAGGCTTGGTTCACCGACGTGCCGGAGGCCGACCGCGAGGCCGAACTCCTCTTCCTCGCCCAGGAAATCTACGGCTACGACCCGCACTTAACCCCAAAGCGCCTCACCGCTTTTGAGCGATTTTCCGACCGTACATAGCGCAGTCCGGCACTCCGAGGGGAAGCGGGGCCTGACCCCCGTCTCGTCATAGCCAGGTGACTTCCGCTTTTGTGGGTGGGCCGGTTATGGCGCTATGGAGCTTTGGCGAGCAGGCCGCTGATGTTGAAGCCTAGGCGCCGATCGAACCAGATCAGGGTCAGACTGATCAGTGTGGCCCAGACCATGCTGGCGAGCGAACCGATCAGGAAGTATTCGGCGTGCAGCTGTTGATCGAGCTCCTTGAAGCGGCCGACAGTCTTGAGTGCAATGACGGCGGCGATGATCTCCCATGAGCCCGCGGCAAGGCCCAGGAAGATGATGATTCGCTCCAGGGAGCCGATCATGCGGCCGGCTCTAGCGCTTGTCGCGGGGCGCGCTCTGGGTATTAGGGTGGCGGCAACGACAGCTGCTGCGGCGCTGGCAGGCGCAGGCGCCGCAGACGTTGCCAATGGGGCAGGACCTGTTGGCGCGCTCGGTGAGGGCGGCGGGCCGTTGGAGCCTTGCGCCGAGGTCGGCGGGGCGCTCTGCGCGGGCGATGGAGCAGGCAGATTGGCGACGGCGGCGGCTTCTGGCGGCGGCAGGCTGATGCCCGACCAGGTCAGGAGGCGCCGGCAGGCCAGGTTGCCGCCCCACGTCAGGGCGAAAAGGCCGAGCAGATAGTAGCCGATATCGAGAAGCGGCCAGGGATCGCGGGCCAGGGCTCTGACGAAATCGTTGATCATGGTTGCGTCTGCTGTTGGTCAATCGTCAGGGCCGCTTGGCCTAAGGCGGACCACAGGGTGGCGTAGAGATCGAACTTCGCGGCCCGGCGAATTTTATAGAACACCGACTCCCTGACCTTGAACCGTTCAGCCAGGGCGGCGGCGCCGTCATCATGGTTGAACGAGGCCAGCAATACTTCACGTTGGCGCTCGGTCCAGCCCTCCTCGATATCCGTGAGTGCGCGACCCACGCCATCCATCAGGATTTGGAGGGTCGGTTGGTCGGGCAGGCTGAAGCGATAGGCGTTGGGATCACGCTTCTGCTCAAGAATTTCGCGAGCGGTCGCCAAGCCGGGCCCCATCATGTTCCAAGCGCGATTAGGGTTGAGCGGCGTCGCCAAGTCCACCAGACCGATCACGAAACGGCAACGGACTCCGTTGTCCAGCAAGCGCCAGCGGACCTGACGCACGATCGCAAGGGCGGCCGTCAAATCCTGCACGAGACCTTGGAACTCATCACCCAGCGTGATCGTCAGGGGGGAGGACAAAACCGAGCCGTAGGCGATGTTCGCCGCATCGACGGCCAGGTTGAAATCCCTATGTAAACGTTCAGTCGAAGTCGATTGCTCGCTTCGCACAAGATCGCCCATCACCACATAGTAGGTGCGCGGTGCGGCTTGAGCGGCGGCGAGTGGTTGCACAGGCAGAACCCTTATGGCCCAAAAATGGGCGCGCCCTCTTAACTGACCCGAAAATGGGTCATTCGTCAAGAATCACCCAAAATTGGGTGCGATCGCCTCATTGTCGGCGGGACGATGGATGTCTCATGACTGCGCTTGGCTCGGACCTGGGAGCCTTAGTCTAGACGTCCTTTCAAAAACGCCTCGCTCGCGCGCAAGCCAGCCTCGTCGATGTCTTTGTACGTCGGACTACGCGTGAAGTCTGGTACCTGGAGCAGTACTAAGCTCTGCGCTTGGCGCGCTCCTGACTATCTCCGTCGCACGATCTGAAGCCGAGCATTCACGCCGGCCAAGATGGAACTGACGAGACCGGCTGGAAAATCCGCCGGCAAGTCCGCTTCAACGGCTTCAAGCGCCGGCGCAATTCGTTCCATCAGCGCCTCGAAGATCGCCTCAACCGCCCTTTCTCCTATCCCGGCGCGCCGCGCGGTCTGGACGAAGTGACGAGGCATGATAGAGCCTACTGCGTCGTGCCGGTTGTCGCCGACGGCCATCGAGAGCTTGTACGGGTTGTGGCGCACCTGACCGGCGTCGACCAAGGGCTGAACCGAGAGGATGTCGTAGAGCGGCGTCAGCCGGAAGCGGCCCCCAGGACCGAGGGCGACGCTGAAGTTTTTGGCGTGGCCGTCCGTGGCGCCGAGCAGCCAGAACCAGATGTTGGCTTTGAGGAACGTCGCCTGATCCAAGGAGGGCTCATCGCTGCCGGAGAGGACGCGCAGGATCTTCTCGATCCCAGGACCGCCGTACGCCTCATACTTGATGGCCGGCGGCGTCGAGAGCGCCTGGCACATGTCCTCTTGAGGAAGGCGCAGCAGGCGGCCGTCTTGCGCCCAACGGCGGTCGAAGCGCTCGACGATCAGCGCGCGACGCCCGTCGAAATCGGCGATCTTGACATCGGCGACCGGCAAGCCGATCGCTTTGGTCAGCTTCATGCAGAGATATTCGTTCTCGACGCTCTGGGAGAGATCGACGCCATTGGCCGGGCCGATCTGCGGCTTCAGGATGTGGGTCGTCGGCGTCGCGCCGGCCGGCGCCCACCAGGCGCCGTCCTTGAACAGAAGCGCGGTCTTTTCCTGTGCGCCGGCCAGCGAGATCCGGAAGCTGGCGTCCTCGGTCAGGCCCAGCGGCGCGCGGGCCAGGTCGCCGAGCAGGGCGCCGACCTGCGCCGTGTCGAGCTGGACGCCGTCAACGACGCCGGCGGGGCCGGGGTTCATGTCGGCGGGCAAGAACTGGAGAGCCCCGACGCAGTCGCGCCCGATCGCGCCGAGCAGGCTGAAGGCGTCGATGCCGTCCGCTCGGACGCGCGCTGCCAGGGTGCGCCGAATGTCGTCATTATCGGGGAGCAGATTGTCGAACACGGCCATGACCGGCGCGCCGATGTAACGCTCCTCGCGCAGGGGAAGTGATAGCGACACGGGGATGGCCGGCGCCCAGCCTAACCAGTCGGGGTCATAGGTGAAGTCGATGGCGCCAGAGGCTTCCTGGCGCAGCCGGCCAACAAGCCGACTGTTGAGAAAGACGTTGAGCGGGGCGTGGCGGGCGCGCCGCGCCATCAGAACAGCGCCTCGATATCGGCGCCGCCGCCGCTGGAGCGAGGGCGAACGACGAGTTCCAGGTTGAGGGCCGCCAGGGCGTCGAGCAACGTCGTCAGCTTCGTATCGACTTCGCCGCTTTCGAGTGCGGACACCGTCGCCTGGCGCAGATTGATCCGTTGGCCAAGCTCGGCTTGCGAAAGGCCGAGGTGTTTCCGCCTCCGGCGCAGGGCCGCGCCAAGCTGTGTGGAGGTTCGGGCGATTTGATCCATCACATGCGCTCCAGCGTATAAAGCTACTGTATACGCTACGGCGAATAAATTAGCAATATGCGCCCTGGCGTATAGATTCACCTTATGCGCTAAGGCGTATATGGGGTTTGCTGAGACCGTTGAATGTTCATCGCCACGCCGAGTTCAGCCAGGGAAGCGCCGGCTCCCGCGCAGGCGCTCGGCTGAAAACTGGAATGAGCAGACGATCGTCTTGTCCTCTCACGCCGGGATGCGGATCGAGGTAGCGCCTCGCGCCTTCCTCGCCGATCGCTCGCACGACAGCCGCTCTCACATCGCTGTCGGCAAATCCCCGCCAAGGTGCGAACGCGCTCGGGTCCGTTGTCTTGCTGCAGAGGTGGGCGCGGTTGGTGATGCGTCGATCGGACGGCGCTCGCCGCGTTGTCCGGTGGGGCCCGCCTCACCACGCCGCCGCTGCTCTAGCCAAACCTTCACCTGCTGAAGATTGCGAGAGATCGGCGCGGGGGCGCCATTTTCGCGGCGATCTCGGCCGCGGCCGCTAGTTTACTGGTGAACTGACAAACAGCCTCTCCAACAACTGTCACGCCATCCGGAGATCTGAGCCCGACTCGCGTAAAATATATCGCCCCCCGGACGCTTGCGACGTGAAAGGCAGATTGGCTGAAGGTCGCCTTTCGGGAGGCGCGCCGACGGCAGCAAATGGCGCAGATCGCAGTATGCGATCCTTGGCGCCGGCGCCGCACTGTGGCATCGCCCCTTAGACCGCAGCAACGACGCCAACTCATGACCGCCGACGACTTCCGCCAACTGGCGCTCAGCCAACTCAACGCCCGCGTCGCCACCCGCCTGGGGACGATCGAGTTCCTGGTCGGCGATAAGGTCTTCGCCACCCTCGGCGCGCCCGACCCGGCCTTCGCGATCCTGCGCCTGACGCCCGAAGACCAAGCCGCCGCCATCGCCGCGGCGCCGACCGTGTTCTCGCCGCAGACTGGAGGGGCGGGGGCTCGAGGCGTCACCTGCTTGCGTCTGGCCCAAGCCGCCCCCTCCGACCTCAAGCCGGTCCTGGCCAAGGCCGCCGCCAAGGCCCGCAACAGCCGCTCGGCCTTCACCAAGCTGGGCTGATCCGCCTCAATCGCGCCCCTGCGAGGCCGGTCGGCCATTTCGCGCACTCAACCGCTTTGGCCGCGCCCGGCCTTGCCCATTCACCGAACCGCGTTCCAGCCTCGACGCGCGCCGCTGAAAGCGCGGCATCGAGGCGTGAGACCCTCGCTTTCACCGACGCTTCGCGTTCGGCTCCGCCCCGGCGTGACCGGCGTGCTGCGCCGGGCGGCGCCGACTGTAACGGCCGTTCCACACTCAAGCTTGGTCTCGCGGAACCGGCTTTCGGGCCGATCGATCATCAGGCTCATTCCTTGGGCCACGCCAGGCAGCACGCCAAAGGGGCGAGAGAATGGAACCAAACCCTGACGATGGCGCCTGCGCGATATTCACTCGTGAGTCTTGGGGGCGTGGATTTTTCGCGACCTAAAGCAGGCCCAGGGCGCGGAAGCTTTCAATCTTCGCCGACCCGACGATCAGGTGATCGTGCACGGTCACGCCCAGCACCTTGCCCGCCTCGATGATCACCTTGGTCATGGCGATGTCGGGCCGCGAGGGTTCGGGATCGCCGGAAGGGTGGTTGTGGGCCAGGACCAGGGCGGTCGCGCCCACCTCCAGGGCGCGCCGCAGGACCTCGCGGGGATAGACCGGCGCGTGGTCCACCGTGCCCACTCCCATCACCTCGACCACGATCAGCTGGTTCTTCTTGTCGAGGAACGCCACCCAGAACTCCTCGCGCGGCAGGCCCCGAAGCTTTGCCCGGAAGAAGTCGGCGACGGCGCTGAACGACGACAGCACCGGTCGCGCCGCCAGAGCCGCCAGACTCACACGGCTGGCGACCTCACGCAGGATCTTCAGGTTGACGATGGTCTGGTCGCCGACATGGCGGCGCAGCTCGGCGCGGTCGGCGGCGAGCACGCCCGCCAGCCCGCCGAACCGTTCGACCAGGCGCTTGGCCAGATCGAGGCTTTCGACGCGATCAGGGCCGGCCATCTGCAGGCAGACGATCTCGGCGTCCTGCATGACGTCCGCGCCAAACCGGACGGCAAGGTCGAGCACACGCTCGTGCGATTTGGACCCTCCGACAGGACCGGTCGGAACGGTGGCGTCCTGGACGGCGTGGTCTGACGGATCGCAAACGGCGGCGAGGGCAGGGGAGGCGGACATGACGTCCTCCAGAATTGACGGCGCCGAACCCCAATGTCCGGATCGCCCGCTCGCTCCGGCCCTGCCTTCCTCCTTTGGTCAGACCCCGGCGGTGGCCGCCTCATCCCAGTCGCCGAACGGCGCCGGGGGCAGGGCGACCCGCGCGGCGATCTCCAGACAGCTCAAGCCCTGGGCCAGGGTCTGCGCCGAGGCCTCGCCATCGGGGCCCCTATCGGCGGCGATCAACACCGAGCGCACGACCGGCGGCGGCCGCCAGCGCCGAAGGTTGGAGGTCGACAGCAGGGCCCAGGCCGGCAGCGAAAACCGACGACGGGCGGCCAGGGTGGTGAACAGGCCCTCGGCCACCAGCATCTCCGCCGCCGGCGCATCCAGGCGCACCGCGCTGCCGGGCGGCACGAGACCCACGGTCTTGCGCGGCAGGGCCAGATCGAAGGCCCGCCGCCCGCCGGGCGTCAGATAGGTCAGCTCGACCGCGGTCAGCGTCCCGTCAGGATCGACGACGCCGGCCATCAAGGCCGGCCGCGACAGCCCCGTCGGACGATAGATCGAAACCGGCGCGCGCTCATGATGTCGCAAGGTATCGGCGTCCGGAACGGGTCCGACCAGCCCGCGACCTCGGCAGTAGCGCTCCGAAAGCGTGCCGGCGAGCGCGCGACCCTGGGCCCACAGCGCCTGAGCGACGTGCCGGCGATGCAGCCTGGCCAGGTCATCCGACGCTTCCCGCGCGGCCGAAGCCAAACCCGAGGCCGACGCCGGCGGACCGGCGCGGCCTTCGCCCAGCAGACCCAGGCTGCGCAGGTGGTCGCGCACCGCGCGCCAGTCGCCATCGCCGAAGGTGTGGATGATGATCCGGCCGTCGCGCTCCAGCAACGAGACCGACCGATCCCGGCGGCTATGGCCGGGCGCGGGAATGTTGGCGCGGCGACCGCCGTCATAGAGATCCCCGCCGACACGGCGGACGATGGCGCGAAGGGACATGGCTGGGCTCCTGGGCCGCACCCCGCGGCCACAGACCCTGTCCCTGCCTCCGGCCTTTCGATCCGGCCCCGGAAAATCGCCGCTGTGGCGCACAGAGCAAGCCAAACCCCTACTCGGACCTGTCCGTGCGCCTGCCGCGCGCTTTCGGCGGGGCGCTGCGATCCTTCAGGCCGTAGAGGCTGGGCAGCAGCTTCAGCGCTCCGACCTTTTCACGCTCGCACATCGCCCGCAGATAGCCGCCGGCCGAACTTCTGATCTCGCCATCCTTCCAGCGCGCCAGCACCGTGGCCAAGGCGATGGCGGCGCGGTTGCGGCCCATGGCGTCGCGCGCTTCCCGGACCGCCGACAGGTTGACGCCCATCAGGGGCGCGGCCCGGGCGACGGCGTCGACCAGGTCCTCCCACTGGGCGGCGACCGGGTCGTCCAGGAACTCAGCCACTTCGGGTACGGCCTCCAGCACCAGCGACAGCGGGATCACCTCCTCGCTGATCGCCGCCTCCACCTGGGTCAGATCCGCTTCCACCGTCCGCCGGGCCGATCGCGCCGGGGGCTCAACTACCTCTTTTCGAAGAGAGGAATACGTTGCTCCTGTGGATCTAGGCTCGGTTGTAGGTTCTTTCTGGGCATCGTCCATGACGCCCCTGGGCTCAGATTGACCTGCATTCCGAGCCTTGACCCAGGCCTCGTCCACGGCCGCCAACAGCGCCGAGAACGTCGCATGCAGCGCCTCAAGCTCTCCGAGGCTGGGGGTCCTTGGCAGGCGGCCCAGGGCCAGGTCCACCGCGCCCGACCAGTCGTAACCGTCATAGCCGCGATAGAGGGCATCGGCGCAGACCGTGCGGATCTCGCGGCGGATCTCGCCCAACTTGCGGATCAGGGCCCGGCGCTGGGCCTGCTCCAGGCCGCGGGCGGCGGCCAGATCAGCGAACTCGTCCCAGCGCACGGCCAGGGGCGCCAGATCAAATCCAAAGGCCTCGACGATGAAGCCGCGCGCGTCGCGATAGCCCCAGCGCTTGCCGTTGCCGCTGTCCTTCATGTGCACGAGCCCCGCCCGCACGGCCATGCGGATCAGGCCCTGGACGCAGCTGCGCGAGCGCTGCAGCTCTTCGCAAAGGGCGTCATTGGAGGGCCAGGCGACCGGCCGGGTGCGCCCGGTCCAGTCCTGCTCGGCGGTGACCCGCACCAGGGCGCGGATCAGGCGCACGACACCGTCACCGAGCCCCAGGCGGGGCGCGGCGCGTTCGAAACGATCAAGCAGCATGGCCTTGGAGATCGCCTCCGGCAGGCCTTGGTAGGTGTCCGCTAACCGCGCGGCCGCCCATTGGGCGTCCGCCAGACGGCGCACGTCTCCCACCCCGTTCGAGACGGTCTGCATCTTCTGCTCCTCTTGGCGAGGCCGCAGGCACACAGCTTCCCGTCGCGCGAACGCGCGTTTTTGGATTGCAGCGATGTCGGTGATTCGGTTAGAAAGAGCAGGACTTGAAGAGCTCGGTCGGGGTTGGCGCCCCGTTCTAGCGAATGACCTGGATGAACCCGGCGCGTTCCAGCGTGCCGGGTTTTTCTATGCGCTCACGGCAGGGTTCCTTTCGATTTCGCCCCACTCGAAATATTCGCTGAGCACCAGCTCGAGCGCGTCGTTCCGATTGGCGAGACCACGCAAGGCCTTGATGGCGTCCAGGCGCGTGACCAACTCGGCGCGCACGAGCGCGGTGAGCTGGCGTTTCCCAGCAGCGCGGGCGTTGGCGCGCAGGCGCTTTTGGTATTGCGCTTGATAGGCAAGGTCGGTTGCGGTCGTCATGGCGCCGCCGATAAAATCGCGATTCCGTCGCCTCAACTAATAAAGGCAGCAGGGGAAAGACCCCTGATAGGCGAATAAAGGCCCTTGCGAGGCCGGGGAATCGCCCGGCCAAAGTGAACGCGCTCAGTCGACGCGATACGATGATCGGCCCGCCCAGACATCGGATCACGATCGATCCGCTGCCGGAATGGCCCGGTCCCGCGCCAACATGCCGCAGCCGCGATCGCGGCCGGCGGCGCCAGCGATTAAAATCTTCGGTTCAGAACAAGGCCTCGTTGCTCACGAGGCTGACGTGTTCAGGTTCAAGACCGCCGCCCCGACGTCCGAACTGCTGCGCGCCCAAGTCCAGGCCTTCGCCCGGCAGGTGCCGCTGATGTACGCCATGGTGCTCGTCAACACGATCGCCCTGGCCTGGACCCACGCGCGCAGCGCGCCCCTCGTTCTGACCCTGGGTTTTCCCAGCCTGTTGGCCGTGATCAGCGTGGTGCGGTTGGCGATCTGGCTGCGCACCGGCCGGCGTGAGGTCGATGAGGCCGGCGCGCAACGGATGCTGCGCCAGACCATGGTCTTCGCCGGCCTGCTCGGCTGTGGCTTCACCTTCTGGTCGTTCGCGCTCTTTCCGTATGGCGACGCCTTCGCCCAGGCCCACGTGATGTTCTACATGGCCATCACCTCGATCGGCTGCGTCTTCTGCCTGATGCACATGCGCGCGGCCGCCTTCCTGCTGACCGGCCTGGTGGTCGGTCCGATCACGGTGTTCCTGATCTCGAGCGGCAACCCGGTGCTGACGGCGATCGGCCTCAACCTGTCGCTGGTCGCCGTGACCATGATCATCATCCTCCTAATCGCCTACCGCGACTTCGCCCGGCTGGTGGAGTCGCGCTGGGTCGCCGAGCAGCGCCAGGCCGAGATCGAACGGCTCAGCGGAGACTATCTGCGGCTGGCCCATCTGGACGGTCTCACCGGCCTGCCCAACCGCCGGCGGTTCTTCGAGCACCTCGCCGAGACCATCGCCGCGGCGACCAAGGCCGGCGAAGGCTTTGCGGTCGGGGTGATCGACCTGGACGGCTTCAAGCCCGTCAACGACGCCTACGGCCACGCCGTCGGCGATCGGGTGCTAATCGAGGCGGGAGCGCGGCTCTCCCACGACCATGGCGCGCCGCTGTTCGTCGCCCGGCTTGGCGGCGACGAGTTTGGCCTGGTGGTCGGCGCCGCGCTCGACGAAGCGGCCCTGCGGCGCCTGGGCGCCTCGCTCTGCGCGGCCCTGCGCGCGCCCTACTGCCTGCCGGGCGTCACCGCCCAGGTCTCCGGCTCGGTCGGCTTTGCGCTGTTCCCGCAAGCCGGCGACACGCCCGAGGTGCTCTACGAGCGCGCCGACTACGCGCTCTACCACGCCAAGCAGAACCTGCGCGGCGCGACGGTGGTGTTCTCGGCCGACCATGAGACGGCGATCCGCCGGGCCAGCCTGATCGAGCAGGCGCTGCGCCATGCCGACCTGGACACTGAGTTTAGCCTGGCCTTCCAGCCGCTCGTCGATATCCGCGCGCGAACGACCATCGGGTTCGAGGCCCTGGCCCGCTGGACCAGTCCGCACCTGGGGCCCGTCTCGCCCGGCGACTTCGTGCCGGTGGCCGAGCGGTCGGGCCTGATCGCCCAGATCTCGCCGGTTCTGCTGGACTGGGCCCTGCGGGCGGCCGCCCAGTGGCCAGAGCACCTGCGCGTGGCCTTCAATCTCTCGGCCCGCGACATCACCTCGCCCGGCCAGGTGAGCAAGATCATCGATGTCATCCAGGCCAGCGGCGTCGCGCCCAACCGGATCGATCTGGAGGTCACCGAGACGGCGGTGATGCGTGATCTGGCCCAGGCCGAGCGCGCCCTGGGCGCCCTGAAGGCTCTGGGCGTGCGCATCGCGCTCGACGACTTCGGCGCGGGCTATTCGAGCCTTGGCCATGTCGACCAGCTGTCGATCGACAAACTGAAGATTGACGGCAGTTTCATGCGCGGCCTGACCGAGACCGGCAAGCGCCGGGCCATCGTCAAGACGATCCTGGACATGTGTCGTAACCTCGAACTGGATTGCGTGGTCGAAGGCGTCGAGACCGCAGCCGAACTGGCCCTGCTGCTGCCGCTGGGCTGCCAGGTCGCCCAAGGGTATCTGTTCTCCAGACCGATGACCGGCGAGGCAGTCGCCGCCTATCTCGCCGCCGAGGCGGGCGAACATCGCCAGAGCCCGACAGCCCCGGCGATCCCCCCTCGGCGCCGCGGCGCCCGCTAGCCTCCGGCGCGAGATCTGCGCCGACCTCAAGCCCGCCCAAGACCTGGCCTTGCTGACAGGCGACGAGCGGCAGTTGGCGGCCCCCTGACCGCCCGGGCCAAATGGATCGGGTGGGCGCGACCGAAGATCCACGACGAAGGCCCCGCCAAGCGTTCGCCCGGGGCTGGACGCAGGCCGATCTCTCCCACTGCGCCCGACATCCGCTGACTGCCAACGACCAGCGCCTAAGGCGAGCGTGCTCCGCCCAGCAGCCGCGGGTCGACCGTTCGCACTATAGGATATCGAGCCTGATCGCTGCCGAGCTAACGTCCTAAATGGGTCGATCTCGCCTGTGCGCGCTGGAGTCGCACCCATCCGGTGAACACCGCGGTGGACTGAGCTCGGGCCGGACGGCGCAAGACGCTGTTGCCCGTCTGGAGCGCAAGAGGCACACCATGGCCAGCGGCTAAAGGCTCGCTTGTACGTGAGATTGCGCCTAGCATCGATCGATGGACGCAGAGATCACGGCATTCATCTCTGAATGGATGCAAAATAACACGCACGTTCTCGAAGAGATCGTCCTGCTCCAAGGCGACGATCCTACCACCGAGTACGGTGAAGCTATCCGCAACCACATGAAGGCAGCAGCCGATTGGTCTCCAGATCCTGAGCGGATACCCAGAGGACTGCCGTGATGTAATCGGCCGAGGCCTACACGTCACGCAAGCGCTTCACACCTGTTGACCTCATGCCGCCTGCACGGGCGCGACGCTCGCCAGGCGCTTCTTCAGCTTGTAGGGCGTGAAGTTCTTGTCGCAGGTGTTCACCGCCTTGAACTTGCTGCCGTCGATGGCCACCAGCGCCGCCCCGAACAGGCCGATCTGGCGGCACAACACCACGAACCGGGCGCAGGCAGCCTGGATCGCTGGGCCGTTGTCCTTGCGAAAGTCGGCGATGGTCTTGTGATCGGGCGCAAGCCGGCCCGTGAGCCACATCAGCTCGACATTGCGCCCAGCCTCGCGCTCCAGTCGCCGGCTGGACTGCACCTTGTTCAGGTAGCCGTACACGTAGAGCTTCAGCAGCGTTGCTGGATGGTAGCCCGGACGGCCGGTCGCGGCCGCCGTCACCTCAAAGCCCAGCCCTGGCAGATCCAGCTCGTCGACGAACACATCGACCACCCGCACCGGATTCTCCGCGGCGACATAGCCGTCCAAGCCTTCGGGAATCTTCGCTATCGCTACTGCGAGATCGCCCAGAGTCTTGTCGAGACGTTGGAAGCCTGCATCTAGTTGCAACCAGCGATGCGCGGATCGGGGACGTGGCACAAGTCTGAGTGAGCGCCTGCTTGAAAGATCAAAAGTTGGCGTAGTCTGCTTTGCCGTAGACGCCGATCAGGTCGACGGCAAACGTTGCCCCATCAGCCAGGTCGGTAAGGAAGGCGTCATTCGCCTTAGCGTACATGCCCACGTCCGCCTTGACGGCTTCTGCTAGGAGCCAGCCGACCATTGCCGCCTTGGTGCCCTGTCCATTGACGCCGTCTCCGCCGTAGCTGGCGAAGTAGTCGGCTCTAGTATCGATGAGGGCGTGGATCTTGGCGTCCGTCGGCGTAACGCCGAAGATCGTCTTGTAAGTCTCGCGCGTGGCGTCGAAGAGGCTGAGTGAGTCATACTTGACTGCGAAGGTATCCTTGCCTTCCCCGACCTTGCCCAGGTTCACCGCGAAATTGATGTAGCGGTTTTCCAGGTTGAAGCTCTGGTAGTAGGCGCTGTTGAGGTTGTTGGCGTTTGGGCCCGTGGGCGAGACGAGGTAGTCGATGCCGCCTTTGGCCGGGGATTTTTCCGGTGAAGAACTGGTAGGCAAGCGTAGCAACCGAAGTTGTAGCACCAGCCTTCGCGTGGTCTTCCTCCAGGAGATCATGGCGAACCTCGAGGAGTCGTCCCTGGAGCTGGTGCGCAGCCGGCTCAAGTTTTACGGGCTGCTCGCTTCTGCCCACAAAGGACATCAAGCTTATCACTCACCTCGAGAAATATTCTGGGTGTCGGCCGAAATCATTCCATTTGGGAATGTCCGGAACGAAGCGCTCGCTAGGTCGAAGCCAAGGCAAGGCCGCAACGGGGCCCCGATCGACTGGCTCATCGACCACCTGGATATCAAGCCTCTCGATCCGCAGCCCGCCGCCCGCTAGATCGCGGGGATCAACTAGGCGGCCAGTTTCAGGGCGGTCGAGGTCGGTGAAGGCTATGATGCTCGGGTAATTGTAAATTGGGACCTCAACTAGGGGCGTCGGGGCCTCCGCGACCAGGCTGCTAAGCCCGGGAAACTCTCCCTCGGACCAGCTCAAGTCCGTCCCGTAGGCAAGGCTTAGCAGTCGCAGGCAATCCCAGGCTGGCAGCTCACTGGACGACGTGCTGCTGAGCGTTTCACCCTCATTTGTAACCAGCAGGGCGAAGATGCTTGAGCCGCCGTCCGTACCTAGGGGTATGGCGTCGCCTGTCAGATGAATGTCTAGCTGCCGTCCAGGATTGGGAAAGACAGATATATCTTGAATGGACAAATGCCAAACTCCGGCGCGCCGTAGCGAAATGCCGTTCCCCTTCAATAAAAAATGCAATTTTATCGGCACTGAAACTCTGGTCGCCTTCGAGCATCCTTGGAGCCCTGCGGCCGAAATGATCGCCGCAAGCAAACCTGTCAGCGCATGGCGACGGAGAAGCCCCTCCCTCTCGACATCGGCCGCAGCCACTTTAGACGCGAAAAACAAACGCCGCTTCCATCCAAACGGACCAGGTTGGATTTGACTTGTAGCCCCGAAATGAATGTCCGCAACGGGTCGGCAGCAGCGCCGGCGCTGAAAGCGGACCTGGCACTCGACGCCACCGAGCGGACCATTCTAGCGTCAACTAAGGGTGGAAGGCCGTTCTTGCTCGCCACCTGGAATCGATCGGGCTTCGCTCACCATAGTGGCGGCTTCCTCACGAAGAATTCGGGGTGCTGGCGAAAATCGGTCCAGCTCGATGTGCTGGAATTCGCGGGCGGAGCATTGACCCACGGCAAAAGCTCGGACGCGCCGCGGGTTGGCGGATCATCCACGAGCTCAATTTCAGCGCGATCAAAGGCCCAACCTTCCCCTGCGATCGCGGAGAGTTCGTTAGGGTGAATAAGGCGCCCCGACAACGGATCATTCAAATCGCCGAAAGTGGCCAGCGCCGGCAAATTCTCTATCGGCAAGTTCACGGGCGCCATGGGCTCTGCGGTGCTCAACGCGCTCACACCCTCGCCGCCAGGCTTCGCCCAATCGGCCTGATCGCCATACGCCAGAGCCAGCGTTGGCGCAGCTTTCCATGTGAAGAGGCCCTTGGAGCTGTCCGACACGCCTCCGCCGCCGTAGTCGACCAGCAAGGCGAAAGCGTTCTTTCCGCCGTCAAAGGCCATAGGAATGGCTTCGCCGATCAGCGTTTCGTTTAAGCCTTCGCCCGGATTAGGAAAGGCGCTGACCCTTATTTCCCTGGCCTCCCAAACCCCAGAGAAAGATCTCTTCTCCATCGAATGCGAGAAGTGAAACGTCAGACGAATTCGAAAAACAGCTTCTTGCGGGCGCGGATCGCAACCCGAAAGTCCCATGAGAGATATAGATCCCAATAGAAACTTTCTACGGCGGAGGCGATCCCTCCTAAAAGCCGCGTTTTCCTCGCAAGCGCTCAGTACTAAATCGCTCGCACGAAGCATGAATTTCAACTCCACCCGCGGGCGAGCCTACCAAGCGTCAGCTCGTTGCGGCAGACTCGAAATCGCGCCGTGCAGATGCTCGGAGGCCTTGGGCCTAGGTTCAGCGGACTCCATCAAGTTCCGACTAGGGTCGGGCTGGGAAATCAGGCCCGCGCCCTGAACCGGACATTTGACGATCTGCCCTAGTGCGGACGTCGCTGACGTCAGTGAGGGATGGGACACGGACATTAAGCTGAGCCGTCAGTTCGCTGTCTCGAGGCGATCAACGAACACTTCAACCTTCGAGAGCACGGCGGGCCATTTGTCAGGGGATTGTTTAACTAGATCGAACGTTACAGCCACGCCCCTGTGCGTGACAAAAGAGATGCGGCAGGCAGTGAAGCGCGACGGCGGCGCCTCCGTGCAGTCGCCTTCAACCGGTGTGCCGCGTATGCCGCCCGCCGGGCTGAAGACAAGCACGGGGCCCTTCGTTCTGGTGACTTCGAAGCCGCCCTCCATTTGAGTTGGAAATCCAAATATCCTTGGACGAACGCCGGTTTTCGGGAGGCCGATGATCATAAACCTGACTTCGGGAGCATCCGGGACCGTCGGATAGAGAGAGACCGAATAAGCGCGCGGCGCAGGCGAGGTCGGCTTCTGACAATAGACCCGACGCAATTCGGCGCCGTGGGGCCAGAAGGCCTGCAGGAGTGTTCTCCCACGCGCGTCGAAAATCGTTGGCTTGAGATCAGAGGGGAATGTGAGGGTGTGTCCCTGGAGGTCCACCCTGACTTTTTCCGCTACGGTGCAGGGAGAGAGTTTTCCGCAGCTGGCGAGCCCAAGCCCCATGGCCGCAATCGCCAAGCGTCCCATCCGCCTTCCAAACCCCGAATACTGACAGACGCGCTTATCTCACCCGAACGCTTAACGTCACCTTCGGGTCGCGTCCGGATTTGAGCGCCAGCGCCGACAACGGACCTTGGATACCTACTCGCAGAGCGGACCTCGTTTACGTCCGCAACGGGTGGAAAACAGACGTACCGCTACTCGCGGTCGTCGTAGAATGTGCTGCCCCGGTTCGTTGCGGATAGCAGCTCGTGCCATCCAATCCGCCACGCCTTCTCGATTACCATCAGGGGCGGACCGCTCTTCCAGATTGATGCGGAGGCGCCAGCAGTGAACTCGTGCTGCAGTCGGCTCAAAACCTTAGCTGCTGCGGAAGTTTCATCGGAAGCGAAGGCGTGTCGGGTCGTGAAAAATCCGCGCTGACCATCCGGAAGACGCTCATCCGTCCCGTGCACGGAAAACCTGTAAAAGGGCATGCATCCCCCAGCTGCGATCACGTGCACTATCGCTGAAGGCGGGCGGTGCACAATCGGCCTTCGGTGACTCCTGCTATGGGTGGTCACCTGTCGTCCGGAGAGGGCCGGCGGCTTCTTGCCATTAGCATCAACGGCAAGACGAGCGTGATGGTCAGCGCAAAAGCAATAAGGAGAGCTACCCCGGCTAAGATCTTTGCTGAAAACGCGAGTTCTAAGAGCCAAAATTCTGGATCCGCCTCAAAGCCAACGCGACTGAATGCGAAGAGCAGTTTAACAGCTGCGGCTAGGGCCCCGACTTGCAAAGCGCAGACAGCAACTGTCTTAAACATCCTCCTCAGTGCTTCGCGTTGCGCCTGCTTATCGTCACGCAGTGTTTGCACGTTGAAAATCCGTCCGGTTATTCGACATGCATCTATCTCGCAAGGTGAGCGAGGAGTCCGCAATGCGCATGAAACGCCGTTCCTTCGATATTCACGACAAGCCTTCGGAACAAGACACGCTGATCGTGCCGACAATCAAGCTCGGCTAATCCCTAGCGGCAAGGTCCGCCTTGGGTCGGGTGCGGAGTTGAAGCCCACGCCTGAAACCGGACCTTTGACGCCTTGCCAGACAGCGTACGCATCCGGTGAGGACCGCGGTCTAGGCCCAGTTTGCGAACGTCAACAAGTTCGGGGCGGGGTGGTTAGGAGGCTCCGGCTCTGCGCTTGATTAGCGGGCCAGTCGCCAGAATGACCGTAGCCAGCGCGAGTACGGGCGCTCCGACGAAGAGAGCGTTGAGCACAAGGTCTGCGGACCCAGCTGAGACGACATCGGGCGGGGCAAAGGTGAGTCCGAGCAGCCCAGCGCACCCAAGAAGCGAGAGTAGCGACATTAGCCGGAGGCCAGAGACGTTGCTGGCTGTCCGCGACGCAGAATTCCAAGTCAGGAGTGCCCCGGCCGTCAGCGAGATCGCGCCCAGCGGCAAACCTATCCCCAGAAAGACAAGCTCGGGATATGACTCAGAGGGGCGCCCCTGAAACTGCCAAACAAGAGGCGTCAGGCCTAGCACCGCCATTAACGCGAACGCCGCCACGCCGACCCAGAATGCCATACTTCGAGCGTTCATCTTTGAGCCCTCACGAGCTCAATCGTGGGCGAGGTTTTAAAGGTCCGCAACGGGTGGAAAACCGACATAAGGCTTAGAGACTAGATCAGCCGCTGTAGTCGAAATTGGACGGTTTCTTAGACTTACCGCCAAAAGCGTAGCTTAGGCCCAGCGTGAAGCGGCGCGAATTGTTGTCGTACTCTAGGCGCTGTCTCAGGCCGGGCTGCGTAACGTATTCCCGGGTCTGGCTGGTGTTGAGCACATCGCGCACGGTGGCGACCAACGACAGGCGCTCGTCGATCTTGTGGCGAAAGCCCAGGTTCAGCGTGCTGTAGGCCGGCGCGTAGCCTTGCGGCGTCAGGCGCTTGGCGCGGAACTGGGCGTTCAGCTGGAAGAGATCGGCGGGGGTGATCTGGCAGTTCAGCGAACCCTTGCCGCCGACCAACAGCGCCGAACGGGTCTTCGCGCCGGTCAAGCCCTCGGCGTCGATCTCGGAATAGGTCGCCGTCGTGCTGGCGGTGTAGGTCAGCTTGGAGGTCAGTCGCCCCCCCATCGATAGCTCTAGACCGATGTTACGCTTGCGGCCCAGGTTCTGCTTGGTCGACAGCAAGGTCCCGGCGGTCAGCGGCGTGACGATGTCGGTGACCGTGTCGCGGATGTCCCGGTAGAACACCGTCGCCAGGTGATAGGCCGGGCCGTCGCGATACTCGTAGGAAGCCTCGATGCCGCGGGTTTCCTCCGGCTTCAGGGCCGGGTTGCCGGCCGTGACCGTCAGCGCTCCGGCGGTGTTGGGGAAAGGGTTCAGATCGTCGGGATCGGGACGCTCCATGCGTTGTGTGTAAGACCCCTTCAACTGGCGCTGATCGTCGAGGGCGTAGCTGAGGTGCAATGACGGAAAGGCGCGGGTGTCGGTGTCGCGATGCGTGCCGCCCAGAGTCAGCTGCTCAGTCTTGATGCGCGCGCTCTCGACGCGCAGTCCCATCAGTGCGGTCAGCTTGCCGAACGGCTGCTCCAGCGTCGCATAGGCCGCCAAGACTACCTGGCCATAGTGGAAGCGGTTCGTCAGGCTGGGGTCCGGGCGGGCCGTCGCCGCGTCGGCTCCCCGCGCGCCGCTGTTCTCGTAGAGATAGCTGTCGTCCTCGACCTGGCCGCCGGCCGTCAACTTGGCGTCCTTGGGCAAGGGCTTGCGGTAGTCGGCGGAAAGCCGTGTCAGGGTCTGATGCTGGTCGAAGTCGAACGCCTGATAGGCGCCCGTTGGCGGCGCGCCGGCTAAGTATGCGTAGGGCTGACGGTCCTTGTTGATTGTCGCACTGTGGTCAAGGTCCAGCGTCAGGTCGTGATCCTCGCCAGTGAATTTGCGCACCAGCTGGGTCTCGAGCTCATCGTCATAAACGCGATAGGTTTTGCGGCCGACGCGCGTGGACGAGGTCTCGCGCCCCGGGGAGCGGACGTCAAAGGCGTCCGCCTCGTGGGTAATCCAGTCGAGCCGCAGGTGGTGGGCGTCGGCCGAAATCTGGGTGCGCTCGTCTACCTCGTAGTCGGCCGACAGATGGAGGTTGCCGAAAAAGGCCGATGTGCGCCCCTGGTAGACGCCGTCGCTATCGGCATCGCCAGACAGGTCGCGGTGATCGCGGATCCTTTTCTTGAGGATGTTTTGCCGGAGGGAAAGGTCACCGTTCAGCGACAGCTTGCCGGAATTGTAGCCGACGTTCCCCGCGCTGTTCGCCAGGCCTTGGTCGCCGACATTGGCCTGCAACGAGCCGGTGATCCCCGCGCCCTTCGCCTTCTTGCTGATCAGGTTGATGACCCCGCCCGAGCCGTTGGCGTCGAATCCGGCCGACGGGTTGGTGATGATCTCCACCCGCGCGTATCGGTCGGCGGGCAGCTGCTGCAGGGCGGCGGAGCGACCCGCCCCCTTGAACAGGCCCGAGGGCTTGCCATCGACCAGGATGGTGACGTTGGGGTCGCCGCGCAGCGAGACGCTCCCCTGCGGATCGACCTCGACCGACGGCAGATTGCCTAACGCATCGCCGATCGAACCGGTCTTGGCCTGTAGGTCGTCGGAGAGGCTGTAGCTCCGGCGATCGATCCGGGTCTGCACGCCCGCCTGCGAGGGTGCGGAGATGACGACTCCGTCGATCTGGTTGTCTGGCGTAGGCGGTGCGGGGACTTGGGCTAGGACGGGTTGAGCGGCAAAAACAACGGCAAGGCCAAACTGGCCAAGCAAAACTCTCATCGCCGCGTCTCACCTGAAGGCTGCAAAATCCAAGCAACCTAGAGGTTGCAGCCAGTACGCTGTCAAGCTTGAGTGGTGGGGCCTGCTGGAGTTTTCCGCGAAGCTCTCGGAGGGGCGTACGCATCCGGTGAGGACCGCGGCGATCCAGGTGCGGTCAGCGGACGACATCAAGTTCCTGGTGGGGTGGTTAGGGGACCCCAGGAAGCTGAAACCCGGTGAAGTCTAGGGTGGCTAATTCCTGACCGCCCATCTCGTCCTCGCCATAGGTCACACCTTCGATCGTCGAGAGGTAGCCCTCATCGTCCCAGAGGGTGACCGACATGCCGTAGCGCGTTCCGGGCACGTCAAAATGAGCGTCCTTGTGTGTGATGGGAAGCGGCGCTGAGCGGGCGCAGTCCACGGCGACACGCGTATAAAAGCCGACGACGGTGTTCACCCTATCGGTGACACGGCTCGCCACGATCTGCCGTCTGAATTCATCTGCGTACGAGCCGAGGGAGCTGGCAATCACCTCCAGGGCTCGGCGCTCGAAGTTCGTGAACTGCGGAAAAGGAGGGGCCGGTGGCAAGCTTGCCAACGGTTCATCGAGCCATCCCGTTCGGCTAGGAACATCGACCATCCGGGGATTGTTCATGACCCTGTGAAGGTGCGCAATGGGTCCGGTCCAGCAATTGCCGCTGACATCGATGGCGGACCCTGGACGCCTGGCGCCAAAGCGGACGCCGCTTAGGTCGGGAAAGGGGGCAGAGACGTTCACCTACAACCACTCAACCTTCCAGCCAGCCTCCGTAAAGTACCCAACAAGGTCATCGTGATCCGCTACCCAGCCGTCATAGCCTGTGTCGAATGTCGGCGAAGGAGAGGTAAGGATTAGGAAGCCACTGGTGCTGGGGCTGTCATCTAGCACTTTGACGAACCACCCAGCTTCATCACCAGCCAGTATCTTGCCAACCCGATCGATCGGAACGCTCATGGCCTCATACTAGCTGGCCTGAGGTCCACCGTCAGCTAAGGTCGAGGCTAGCGGCCACCGCCAGGAACAGGTCGCTTTTGCTCGTCATGATCAGCTCGTGAACCAGTCGCGGTTTTCGGAAAATATGGGCTCGGCGAAGTTTCCTCGCGGCAGGGCGCCTGGAACCCAGGGGAGATCCTTGGCGATGCCGCGAGTGACTGGCGCCGAGGTCAGTCTCATCTCGCAGCGCTTTACGGCGCAGCCAGTCCCACAGACCAAGGAGAGGTCTTTCGGATCGAGCAGGACTCCAGAGTCAGGTCGCAGGGGATCGGCGAAGTACGCCAGGGCCGGCATCGCGGAGAGCGGAATGTCGATCGGCTCGCCTTCTTGGATTGCCGCTAGCCGTTCCCAAGCTCGATTGCGCCCGCCTTGCCAATCGTTGGTCTCGCTATGCCCCATCAGGAGGTAGCGGGTGTGATTCCAGGAGTACATCGAACTAAGGTCACTCAAGGGGCGCTCGTCGCCATGCGCATAGAGCAAGACGTAAATGGTCCGCCCGCCTTCCAGCAGAATTGGGAAGGCATCCCCCTTGAAGCTCAAAGTTAAGGTGCTTCCTGGATTGGGAAAGGTCGTCGTGTTACCGACTTGGAGCTGATAGACGCCACTTCCCGTACGCTCACCGTGTGGCGTATCCACCACGACGGTGAGGCGATATCTCATTCGATACTGCGCCGAGCACCCGGACAACGCCATCGCGCCCGCTAGGATCTGAAGCGTCGTCCTGCGAGTAACTCGCGTTTCGCGCTGCGGCTTTTGACTTTGGCGCTTAGCCGACCCGAATTCGCCTTCCACGAGCATAAGCTCAAGCTCCATCGCGCGCGAACCACTTGATTGTATCCCGCCACGGAGCGGACCCATTTAAGATCCGCAGTGGGTCTGGAGCGAAAGGAAGCGCGAAGGCTGGATCCAGACCTTCGTGGGTTGCCGGCGAGGGACCGGTTTCTGGAGCTATCCCAACGGCGGCTAAGTCTCCATAGCGATGGACAGGCAGGAACAGGTCGTTCTTACTCACCACGATGGGACTTTCCTCACGAAATATTCGGGATGCTGACGAAAATCATTCCAGCGCCAATCACCGAACTCTTTGGGCGGCGCATTGACCCAGGGCAGCAAATTGGGACGCGCCCGGAGTCGGGCGATCGTCGACAACCTGAATCTCGGCGCGCTCGAAGGTCCAGCTTTGCCCCGCAATCGCGGAAAGTTCCGATAGCCGCACGAATCGACCCGTAGCTGGGTCGGCGGGATTCTGGAAAACGACCAGCGCCGGCATATCCTTGGTCGCGAGCGTTAGAGGATGCTCCCGACTTGCCGTAATGGAATCTTGAAAACGACCGCTTGGCTGACCGGGAACCGCGTATCCCGGGTGAGAGGCATTGTGGAGAGCCTTTGCGCCGCTCCAGGTAAACAGTCCGATCGCATCTTCGGGCGCTCCACCGCCATAGTCGGCTAGCAGCGCGAAAACGATCTGACCGTTGTCGAAGCGCATGGGAATGGCTTCACCGAACAGGCTTTCAGTTAAGTTGGTTCCAGAGTTCGGAAAGCCGCTAAACCGCGTTTCCCATACTTCCCAGACTCCAGAGAAAGACCTGCTGCCTGCTGGACGCGAGAAGTGAAACGTCAGGCGCAGCCGGAAAATGTTCTCCGGCGTTTTTTTGCGACCGCAGGCTGACACCCCCAAGACAGAAAATGCTCCTGCCAAAAGTCTGCGGCGAGGGAGGCTGCTGCGAACGAAAAGGTCCGGGTCCCTCATTCGCTCGCTCTCTATGTCTCTCGGTTGAGAATGTCTCACACCGGCCTCCGTTTGCTTCCAGGCCAGTAATCTTCAGCCAGGATTGATGGTTCGCTCAGGGTCGGGTCCGGAAGATACCGCCGACGCCGAGGGCAGACCTAGGATGCCTGGCGCCAGATCGGATGCCGCCTAGCTCAGGAAAGGGTGGTGAGCAGGCGTTAGTTGGACGCGCTCAGCGGCCGGCTCGTGCGATGGGCGGCCGTTGGCACACATCCGAGATGCACGACGCTCAGCGAAAGCATCATGCACCGACGCCCATTGCCAGAACGGCTACCAGTAAACCCTGCTTGTCGGTCATTACTCACCTCGAGAAATACCGTGGATTTGCTGGAAAATCATTCCAGATAGCGGAATTCGGCGCGAACCCGCGCGAGCGAAGCCAGGGCAGCTTGGAAGCCGGACCGCGGCTCACCGCCTCGTCGACCACTTGCATTTCAAGCTTTTCGATGCGCGGCCCGCCAGCCCCCCGTCCTGTCAGGTCGGCAGGATCGACCAATCGCCCGGTCTCGGGGCGGCTAGGATCGGAAAAAGCAATGAGGCTCGGATAGTCACTATGCGAAAGCTCGACCGGAGATGTCGGAGCCTCGGCAAGAAGCTGGCGGAGCCCCGCGGGGCCGTCTTCACCCCACCCCGGACTGACGCCATAGCCTCGCGCCAAAAGGGGGACGCACTCCCACTCTGCAAGTCGCGTCGGGGAGTTCGAATAGTCAAGTATTCTGGACGAAGCCAAGGCGACAAAAATATCCAGCCCCTCAATTCGACCAAGATGTATAGCATCGCCAATGAGACTTGTAATAATCATCGATCCTGGGTTCGGAAACGATGTCGTATTTTGCAGAACAATTTTCCACACCCCAGAAACCTCGGATATGGATCCGTTCATACTCAGAAATAGATTGAGCTTTATGGGAATGGAGATCGAATCTTTTCCCGCGCACCCTTGGATGCCACTCAACGAAATCAAGGCAAGGGGCAGCGCCGCCAAAACCCGACGACGACCTAGCCGAGCATATCCATGCAACCGAACACCCCACTTTTCACACGCGAGCGAGCGCCTAGCTCCACCA
Source organism: Caulobacter sp. GW821-FHT11E11 (assembly GCF_058808315.1). Taxonomy (NCBI): domain Bacteria; kingdom Pseudomonadati; phylum Pseudomonadota; class Alphaproteobacteria; order Caulobacterales; family Caulobacteraceae; genus Caulobacter; species Caulobacter sp. GW821-FHT11E11. The sequence goes on along the minus strand of NZ_JBXARO010000008.1, from coordinate 81,755 downwards.
CAGCGAGTGATACCACGCGAAATCGACGATGGGCGAGATCACCAAAATCGCGTTGCGCAAAATGCCAAGATTGTCTCAAGCGCTAGGTTTTCCCTGTCCAGACTGGGATTTCGTTGACGCCTTAGCCCACTCCGCGCCTTCGGCAATTGGCGATTACGCGAAGGTCTGCAGCACTTAACAACGAAGGCAGCAGCGGTGACGCGCTATGCTCGCGTCGCTCGGCGATGGAAACCTGAATGTCCGCGAACGGTCGTGAGCGGAATCTGGCTCCTTGTCGAAACCTGAGCCTGACGCCCCCAAATCGAATGAGGGGGCCGGCAGCGGACCTACCCAACTTCAGCGAGGGGTGAGGAGTTGCCCTAGCTAACCTGGGTCGGAAAGCTCAACCCAAAATTTACTTCGCGACTGCCATCTTCGCCTAGGAAGCGAGGTTGCATGTCACGCAAAGGGATAGTGGTTCTATCGTTTTGGGCTGGGTTCATCGCGCTGATCGGGCTCTGGGCGGTCATTCTGTTCAATGCCACCGTCAGCTTCGAGTGGCTGCCTTTCCTGGCGGTCCCTATTGCGTTCGGAGTAGTCTATCTAATGCGGCGATCGAAGGGCCCCAAAGCTCGTTAGCGTTCCGCTTCCCTCCTCTGTCCGCCAAGGGTCGAAGGTGCAGGGAGCCGGCTATTCGTAGAATTTGCCCGCATAGCCGATATGCGCGCAGCGCTTCCAAAGATCGGCGTCCGGGGGTGGCGATCCTGTGAACAGCTCTATGTGACCCCGCGCCGCCGCGCCGACAACGGCGTCAACCGGTGCATTCTCCCAGCCAAGCTGACTTGGCCCGTATCGATCCCGTCAGCACCGTCTCCAACAAATGTCCTCGTCTTATGGACATTGTGGACATCTCAAGGTTCGGCTTCGGCAGGCGGCAGGATCAGGTCACGGTCGATCAGCACCCGAACCCGCTGCCCCGGCGCGATCTTCAGGGTTGGCGCGCGCTGCAAGTCGCGCTCGACCAGCCGCTGGCCCGTCTGGCTGGCCGCCGAGGCCACGCCGCCCGCCGCGTCCTGCAGCACCACGCGGTCATCGCGCCGGCCGGCGCTGTTCTGCGCCGCCGCCCCGCCGATCGAGATCAGGGTCGACAGGCCGATGGCCCGCGCCAGCCGCGGCACGTGCGTGTCGACCTTGCCGGCAAGACCGCTCATCCCGGCCGCGTCCAGCCCGACCATGGCCCCCAAATCGACGCTGCGGCCGCTCGGAAAGACGATCTGGGTCCAGACCACCAGCACCCGTTCCTGGCCGTAGCCGACCTGGCTGTCATAGCGACCGATCAGGCGCGCGCCCTGCGGGATCAGCGTCCGCTGGCCAGTGCGATGATCGAAGACCGGCTCGGTGACCTGGGCGATCACCGGGCCGGGAAGATCGGAATTGATGCCGGTGATCAAGGCCGCCGAGATCAGGGCCCCGGCCTTGACCTCCCAGGGCGACAGCGGCGGCCGCGGCAAGATCGGCGCCCCGGGGCCGCGCGCGGCGGCCGCCGCGATGAACTGTTCCTTGGCCGAAAGACCAGGCCCCGCCGCCGGCGCGGCTAGACTCGAACTCTCGGATGAAGCGACGACCGCCGGCGAGGGCCCCGGCCGGCTTGCGCCCGCGCCGCCAAAGAACGGCCCCGAGGCCCGGGCGGCCTGGGCCTCCTGGCGCGCGCGCTGGACCTCGGGGGAGGGGGCCCGCGGGCTCGCCACACCCTGCTCGCGCGCGCCGACGGCGCTGGCCGCGTCCGCCTCCGGCGGCGGAAGGCCGCCCGCGCCGGGCGGCGGCGCGGCGGCCGGATCGTCGTATCGGGCCGGCAGGCGCGTCTCCAGCGCCGATGGCGGGTCGCTGGTCTCCGCCGGCGTCGCCTCCGCCCGCTGCCGTCGGGCCGGGCTGCTGAAGCCGATGATGAAGGCTGCGCCCACGACCAGGAATAGCGCGCTCAGGGCGGCGGCGACCACGAACGGCCGGTAGCGGGTAATGCGCCGGGGCGAGGTCATCAGCAGCGGCTCGGGCGGGGGCTTGACCTTGGCGGCGGCGGCCGTGTGCGGATCACTCATGAGCGCGCGCCCCGACGGGTGATGCGCACCACCACCGGCTTTTTGTCGCCCAGCCGCAGCTCGGCCCGCTCGATCAGCCGGTCGACGACGAGATAGCGTCCGGTGAACCGCGGAATGACGAGTTGGACCTGATCGTCGTCGCCGAGCAGAAAGAGCGGCGGGGCCTCGCGCACCGCCAGGTCCGGCGGAAACTCGACATAGGTCTTGGCCCCGTCGTTGAACACCCGCACCGGGCGCCACGCGGGCGCGCGGCCCTTCAAGGTTCGGACGTCATAGCCGAAGTCGAGCCGCTCGACCGGGACGGCCAGGGACACCACCGGGACCGCGAGACTGGCCGCCGATGCGGCCCGGGCCCGGGCCTCTTCCTGCGGATAGGTCCACGACAGCACGCTGGTATAGGCGCCCGAACCGGTCGAGATCGCGTCGATCAGATAGGTGCGCTGGTCGGTGGTCAGGACGATGTTGGTGCGCAGGCTCGACCGCATCGGCTTGACGAAGATGACGACCTGCTGGGTCTCGCCCGCGCCGGCCTCGGTCTCGCCCAGCACCCAGCGCACCGTGTCGCCGGCCGCCTTGGAGATCAGCTTCTCGCCCGGCCGCAGGGCGATGGCGGTCAAGAACCCCGGGCTGGTGTGGATGGCGTAGATCCGGCCCGGTTCGAACGGATGATAGAGCGTCGAATTGACGAAGGCGCCGCTGGCGGGCCCGTCACGCGCCGCCCGGTTGGCGCGCAGGAGTTCGGTCAGAGGCGCGCTGGTGGCGACCGGACGAGGGCGCACGCGCTTGGCGCGGCGCGGGCCGACCGTCGGCGCCCTGAGCGCCGGCGGCGGGGCCGCCGCGCGCGACGGTAAGCTGGCCAATGCGCCCACGGGTTTGTCGGCCGGCCCGCCCAGGACAGGCGCGGCCAGCACCGGCGTCCCCGCCAGCAGAGCGGCCAGGAGGATCAAGGGGATCAGACGCGTCATAGGTCCCGGCTCCACTGAAAGCTGGTGATCTCCAGGCCGCGGGGATTGGCCAGCAGTTCGGCCTCGGTCCTGGGCTTGCGGGCCGCCAGGGTGAACAGGCCCGTCCAACGCTGCGGCGGCGCGGCCACGCCCTGCAGGTAGGTGGTCTCCCGCCACTGCACCTGGAAGGTCGTCGGCGCGGCCTGCAGGACCGAGACGATCTCCACCGCGATCGCCTCCTGACCCAGGCGCGCAGCCGGGTCGTGATCCTGGCCGTACTGGACGAGCTGGGTGCGGGCGGCCTTGCCGGTCATGGCCAGGCCCCGCTCCCAAGCCCCGCGCAGCACGACCGGATCGGTGCTCTTGGACCGCACGGCCTCGACGAAGTCGGCCGCGAAGGCGGCCTTGATCGCCGGGTCGGGCTGGTAGGCGCGGTCGGCCAGCTCGATGCGGCCCGGCCGGCCAAGGCGGTCGATAGGCACGACATAGGTGGCGATCGGGTGATTGAGCTGCACATAGACGAAGGCCCCGGTGCTGAGGCTCGCCAGGGCCAGGCACCCGAACGCCATCAGCCGCCAGTTGCGAGCCTGGACGAGCTTGGCGCCGTCGCGGTCGTCATGGACCTGGGCGGCCCGCTGATAGGGCGTCTCGACTGGACTGGAAGCGCCATAGCGGTCCTGCGGGCGCGTGAAGGCGTTCGACACGGGAGCGCTCCTTCATCGATTGGGGTTGATCGGCGGATCGACGGCCCAGACATCGGGCTCGGCGGCGTCTGCGGCCGGCGGCTTCGGCGACGGCGCATCGGCCTCGGCGGCGGGACGCGGCGGCTGGTAGGACTTGCGCGCCTGGCGCACGAGCGCTGCGGATCCCGCCGCGCCGCGGCGGTGTGTCGACGCCCCGCCGTCCCCGCCACCGCCACCGCCACCGCCGCTGGGACCACCCCCTGAGCCGCCGCCCGAACCTTCCGGGCCGCCACCTGATCCGCCAAAGGCGCTGACCACGCGCGCCGCACGACGCGCGCTCTGCATCGCCCCACCGGCCGCCCAGCGGCCCACCAGCGCCGCACCCCCGACCGTGGCGGCCAGCCCCACGGCCCCGGCGGCGGCCGAGCCGGCGCTGAGTTGGGGCCCGCCGGTGATCTGGGCGGCGGCCAGGGCCGGAATCTTCAAGGCCAGCATCAGGATCATCACGGCCGCGGCCAGCAGGCCAACGGACTCGTGCCACGGCGGCTCGCTAGAGACGGTGAAGCCCGAGAAGAGCTGCTCACCGATCGAGACGACCAGGGCCAGGGCCATGACCTTGGCCCCGACCGAGACGACGTAGCCGATGGCCCGTTCGGACATGAAGGCGGTCTGGGTGAGGATGCCGAACGGCACGGTCACGAAGCCGATCAGGGTGACGATGTAGAACTCGATGATGGTGACGGCGATCTCGATGCCGAGCACGACAAACGCCAGGATGATGCCAATCGCCGCCAAGCCGGTGACCGCGATGGCGTCGATATGATTGAAGAACCCGGTGCCCATGCCTTCGCTGGCGAGCCGGCCGATGTACCTCAGGAGATCAAACGCCACATCGAGTCCGTCCCTGACGATCAGAGACGGCTGGGTAAGGTCGCTGACCTCGAGATGTCCGCCACCAGCCTTCAGCCCCAGCGCGGCAAAGCCATTGACGACCGTCAGGGTGAGGGCGTGCCAGCCGCTAATCAGCCAGGCGAAGAAACCAAACAGCAGGATCTTGCGCACCAGGGCGGCCGGCACGTTCTGATGCTCGTCGAGCGCCCAGAGCAAGGCCGACAGGCCCAGGCTGATGACCATCAGCGAGCCGAACACCGCCTGGACATCGCCCTGCACCAGGCCAAAGCCCGTGCCGACCTGCGTCGTGTAGCGGTCGAGCAGTTCGTCGATGACGGCGGGCGAGGCAGATGACACGCCCGCCTCACAAGCTGTTGGGCTTGGCGCGCCTTTTGATCGGCGGCAGATACATCGGCGAGCACGGGTCGTTCTTGTCGCGAAGATCCAGGTCCGGGCACTTCCTGCCAGGCTTTGCCGTCGGACGTTTGTCGGTCTTCGACACCGGCGCCGGGCTGCAGCTGGCTAACCCGATCGTCCCCGCGATAATCAGCACCAGGATACGCATCAGAGGCTCTTTCGGGGGCGTCGCGGCGCGGGGGGCGGCAAGACCGAGAGCCGCTGGCGATCGGCTTCGGCCTTGGCCGCGAGCGCGCGCTTTTCGGCCTCGAAGGTCTGGACCTGACGCGCCTGGCTGATCAGCAGGGTCTGAAGCTGGGTGAGCTGGACCGAGAGTGCGGCCAGCAGCTGGTTGGTGGCCTGGACGGCGGCGGTCTGGCCCGCGGCGGCCTGGGACGCGGCCACGGCGCCGGTCACGGCCCCGGCCGTCTGGCCCTGGGCCTGGACGATCTGGCTTTGGACCTGCATCGCCTCCTGCAGGGTCTGGCGACTGGCCTGGTTCCAGGCGGCGAGCTTGTCGGCCAGCTCCGCGGGCGAGAGGCCCGCCAAATCGCCGGGATAGAGGGCGGCGAAGTCCCGCGACAGGTCGGCGGCGTTGTAGCCCAGGCCCTGGGATTGCCGCATCAGGCCCGTCGCCTGGCTGGCGATGTCGCGCAACGGGCCGGTGACGTCGACGCCGAGCCCCTGCAGCATGCGTTCGGAATTGGCCAACTGAGCCTGCAGGGCCTGGATCTGCTGCAGGCCCTGGCTGACTTGCCTGAGCATCTGGCTCACGGCGGCCGGATCATAGACGGTGAGCTGGGCCCTGGCCGACGTCGCCGCGCCTAGAAGCGCGAGCGGTGCGGTGGCCATGAGCGCACGGCGAGACAGGGTCATCAGAGCGGCTCCTCGAGATTGGCACCCCGCCGCGCCAGGGGCGGCGCGGGCCGGCGCGGCGCCACGCGCCGCCAGACGATCGTCGCTGCCGCCAACCAGGCGAGACCGGCGACGATGAGCGGCGGGCAGACCAGGATCTGCGCGCCGGCCACGGCCATGACCACGCCGGGAAAAAGCAGGGCCACGAGCAACAGCCGCCGGCCCCGCGTCGCGCCCAGGCCGGCGGCCGGTATCCAAATCCGATGAGGACGCCCTTCAGGCCGCATCACGAACCTCCGCCAGGAAGTCGGCGACCTCGGACAGGCCTTTGGCGCGATAGAAGGCCGCCGCGAAGCCAGCCTGGCCATGGGCGTCCAGCAGCCGGGTGATCAGCGCCTGATCGCCGGGCGAGGCCGAGCCGACGGCCGCCAGGGCCACCGGCCCCAGGCCCAGCTCGAACAGGCGATTTCCCGCCGCGCTCTGGTAGTAGTACTCGCGCTTGGGCCTGGCCCCGGCGATGATCGCCACCTGCTGGGCGTTGAGCCCGAAGGCGCTGTAGGCCTTGGCCAGCTCGGGCGTGCGCGCGTCGGGGTTGGGCAGGAAGATCCGCGTCGGGCAGGCTTCGAGCAGCGCCCCGGCGATCGGCGAGTCCAGCGCCGTCTTCAAGCTTGGCGTGGTGAACATCACCACCACGTTCTTCTTGCGCAGGGTCAGCAGCCACTCCCGGATCTTGGCGGCGAAGACGGTCGACTCCAGGAGCAGCCAGGCCTCGTCGAGCACCAGCAGGGTCGGGCGGCCGTCGAAGTCGCGGGCCAGCAGATGGAAGAGGTAGGTCAGCACCGGTCCTGCGGCCGCGCGGCTGGCGATCAGTTCGCCCATCTCGAAGGCCTGCCAGTCGGCCCGGGCCAGGTCCGCCCCCGCGCCGTCGAGCAGCCGCCCATGCGGACCGGCCAGGGTGAACGGGGTCAAGGCGGCCTTGAGGACGCGATCCTGCAGGGTCGCGGCCAGCAGGGTGAGGGTGCGCTGCTCGCGCGGCGCGGCCGAGAGGCTCTGCAAGGCCGTCCAGACGCTGTCGCGCACGCTGGGATCGGGCGTCACCCCACCGGCGACCAGCAGGTCCTCAACCCAGTCCTGGGCCCAGGCCCGCTCGTCCGGATCGTCGATGTCGGCCAGGGGCTGGAACGCCAGCCCGCCGCCGCCGCCCAGATCGTGGAATGCGCCGCCGACCAGCAGGGTGGCGGCCCGGGCGCTGGCGCCCTTGTCGAAGATGCGGACCTGAGCCTGCGGGAACCGCAGCCATTGCAAGGCCAGGGTCAGCAGACACACCGACTTGCCCGCGCCCGTTGGTCCGGCGACGAAGGTGTGGCCGACATCGCCCTGGTGCAGGTCGAGCCGGAACGGCGTGGTCGCGCCGGTCAAGGCGTGCATCAGCGGCGGCTGGGGTCCGGCAAACCCGCGCTTGGCGCACTCGGCCGACAGATGGGCGTTGTGGCTGGGACCGGGCCAGATGGCCGAGAGCGGCAGCATGTCGCAAAGATTGAGCGTGCTGACCAGCGGTCGCCGCACATCAGCATAGGCCTGGCCCGGCAGGCTGCCCAGCCAGGCCTCGACCGCATTGAGGTCCTCGACCTTGGCCACGAAACCGGCGCGGTTGATGGCCGCCTCGACCTGACGGACTTGGGCGGCCAGGGCGTCGGGGTCGGGATCCATCAGGGTCAAGGTCGGGGTGAAGTAGCCCATGGCCGCGGCGTCCTCGCCCAGCAGGGCCAGGGCCGCGTCGGCGTCCTGGGTCTTGTGCAGGGCGTCGGGATCCTCCAGCGCCGAGGGCTCCTTGGTGAGGGCCTCCTTCAGCAGGGCCAGGACGCCCTTGCGCTTGGAAAACCAGCGCTTGCGCAGGGTGGTGACGGCCCGGCGCGCGTCCTCGCGATCAAGCGGCAGATAACGGCTGACCCAGCGATAGGGCAGGCCCAGGGCGTTGAGCTGGTCGAGGATTCCCGGCGCGGAGGCGGCCGGAAACGCCCGGATCGACAGGGTGCGCAGATAATGCTGGCCCAGACGCGGGTAGAGCCCGCCATGCAGGTCATCGTCGGTCAGGAAGGCGTCGAGATAGGCCGGGACCGGCGGCGCCGCGACCGGATGGGCCTTGGTCGAGATGCAGGCGTGCAAGTAGGTCAGGGTCTCGCCGTCATCGAGCGGCGCCACCATCGGCAGGACGGCGGCCAGGAGATCGCGCAGGCTCGCGACCGTCACCTTGAACTCCTCGAAGGCGGCCCTGTAGAGGGCTTCGGCGCCCTTGCCGCCGGGCAGGTTTTCCACCAGCAGGCTGGCGGCCGCGCCCACCGCGTCCTGCGGCGGCAGGAAGGTCAGGGTCAGGAAGTAGCGGCTTTCGAAGTGGACGCCTTCGGCCTCGAACTCCAGGCGCCGCTCCTCGTCGACGAGATGGCTGACCGGATCGGGAAAGGCCGCCGGCGGATAGGCGCGCGAAGGCGTGCGGACGGCCTCCACATGCAGGCACCAGCGCGACCCCAACCGGCGCAGGGCGTTGTTGAGCTGGGCGCGGGCGGCCACCAGGCCCACATCCGTGGCGCTGGCCAGGTCGGGCCCGCGAAACGCCAGGGTCTGCTGGAAGGCGCCGTCCTTGTTGAGCACAACGCCCGGACCGATCAGCATCGCCCAAGGCAGGTGATCAAACAGGCGATGGGACCGGCGGCGGTATTCGCCCAGATAAAGCATGGCCGCCCCCTTATCCGTCGTAGGCGGCCGGCTGGCGAACGTGCCGGCGTAGGACGTCGAAGACATAAGGATCGCGGCGCGCCAGGACGTAGGCGCCGGTCCAAAGACCCAAGCCCAGCGGCAGGCCGATCAGCGGCACCTGCAGGCCCAGGGCCAGCATGGCCGTCAGGGTGCCGATCAGGATGGCGACCCCGCGCGGCACGCCCGCCAGGGTCACCGGCTCGGCCAAGGCGTTGTGGAAGGCGATCTCGAACCCTTCGACCTCGGCCATGTCAGAACGCCGCCCCGCTGGTGAAGCCGAGCCAGGGCAAGAAGAAGCTCGAGGCGGTGAAGGCGATGGCCAGCCCCATCAGAACGCTGCAGCCCCGCCGCAGCGTCGATCCGCCCTCCGAGACCGCCACCCCAAAGCCGAACAGGGCGATGGCGATCACGCCGACCGCCCGCGCCACCGGCCCGGTAATGGAGTCGGCGAGGGCCGTCAGCTTGTCCTCCCAGGGCATGGCTCCGCCGCCCGAGGCCAGGGCCGGCCCGGCCAGGCAAGCCAGGACGCCCGCGGCGAGCGCGACCCGGACGGCGCGTCGACGCGCCAGACGCTGCGGGGAAAGATCGATTGGAAGCGACATGGCGTTTACTCGCGTTGAACGCGAAAATCCTGCTCGCCACGACCCCGCCTCACAATCGAGAGGAATTAAGGGACGAAAACCTAGGCGGCTTGAGCATATCGGCGCCGCGGCCGGGCTCGCCAGGCGGGCCGGTCAGGATCTCCCGATGTGTCGAGGCCGCCCGATGGACGCTGGCGTCGAGTCCTTCGCGCCCATAGCCTTGCGCCATGCGGGGATCCCCGGAACCGGACTGGATGGGGCGGGCGATACGGGTTGCCCGGTCGTTCACCGCGACGACGCGCGGCGCCCGCGGCGCCCGGCAGTCGGTCTATGTGATCCTGTTGCGCGACGCGCGGCGCGATCCGCCGTGGGGGCTCTATGTCGGACAAACCTCGCGCGATCCGGACCTGCGGTTCGACCAGCACAAGGCCGGCTACAAGGCCAGCGGCGCGGCTCGCCGGTTCGGCGTGCGCCTGCTGCCCGACCTCGTCGCCCACCTCAATCCCATGCGCCCCTGGGAAGCCCTCGACCTGGAAGCGGCTCTGGCCGAGGCCTTCAAGGCCTGCGGCGTCCCCTGGGTTGAGGGCGGACATTGACCACCCGGTTGATCTCCCTTCGCGCAAACCGCCACACGAAGATCAATTACGGACGCGGCGATCTTTCACTCTTCACCACGACGGTGTCTGCCCTCGGTGGCGGAGCCGGACCGCCAAGCCGCGGGCGATGAAGGCCGCGCAGCTGCGCACGATGGCGCCGCCGCAGCCTCTGCCCTAGTCGAAGACGCCTGTCGCGTGGCGGACGCTATCGATTCAGCGGCCAGGCGGCCCGAAGCTCATCGGGCGTTCCGTAATAGACATTGATGTCCATGTCGGTCCGGGTTCCCGGGACGCGGTAGGGGCAGGCCGCGGCCGAGCAGTTGATTTCGCTCGAGAACTGCCAGAGCGTGTAGCGGTCCCAAGGACGCGCGGGGAAATCGGTCACGGTCGCCTTGAACCGGGCATACCACAGCTGCACGCCGCCAAATTCGGCGCTGTTGGCCCAGCGCGCCGAAAGAGCCTTGGTGACGCTATGGTTGGCGTAGACCAGCGGCAGTCGCCCCGTCCTTCGCTTAACCTCGCGCAGCGCCGCCTCGACCTGTTCGACCGTGACCTCGAAGCTGGCGGCTTGGCACTTGTCCGACCCGACGAGACATTCGACATCCACTGCATAGGTCTCATCGCCATGCTCGCCCGTCGCGGCCAGATAGGTGTCGATCTGACGGGTGACGCTGGCGGTCGTCAGCAGGTGATAAGACCCCCATAGATAGCCGCGCTTGATGGCTTCGCCTCTACGCGCCGCATAGGCCGGATCGCGGCTGGAACCTTGCGAGGCCTTGTGGATGACCGCGACGACCTTCTTGTCCGTCGCGACCTGATCCCAATCGATCGCGTTGCCGGCATAGGGGTCCAGGACGATCGCCGACTTGGTGTCTTTCCACGGCGCTGCCCATTCGCCCGCCACGCCAGGCGAGGCCCATAGAAGGCTGGCGGTCAAGGCGGCCATGGCCGCCGCGCCCAAGCCCGAGGTCCGATTGCCCATCATGCTGCCCCCAAACGGCGGATGCCGCGCCCCGCATGAGGCTGCACTTTGACGTGTGCGTCGTCAATCAATCCCCTTGGCGTTTAGCCGCGGCGATGTCCCCAACCACGCGTTATGCTTGCGCCTGACCGAACATTGTTCGATGTTGATCGCAGCGAAGCGGCGAGGGGGCTCTCTGCAGGTCAATCGATTGCAAGGCCCGCGCCGTCAGCGCGTCGATTAGGCTTCGCAATCGCACGGACCGACGCGGCGAGGGCGACCGCGACGGCGGTTCAAAGCGAGCAAGAGGTCGCCCGTTGGGGCGATCCGATGCGATCACGGGGGAGCATCGCATGATGGCGCGGGGACTTGTCACGGTGGGACTGGCGGCGTTGATGGGCGGCCTGGCCCTTGCGCCGACCAAGCCGGCCAAGGCCTTCGGCACCGCCGACCTCTATCCCTGGGCCGGCGAGCATCGGCGGATCACACGCTTTGCGCTGCGCGCCGAAGGCTTTGGACCCCAAACCCTTGGCCTTCTTTCAGGCACGGGCGGCGTCAATGGCGACACCTATGGCGCGGTCGGCGCGCCAGACCGCCTGACCAGTCCGCTCGGCGATGTGCATGAGGCCCATTGCGACCATGGCGACTATCTGGCCGTCGCCAAATACCCACAGACCGCGGCCCAGGCCGAGACCAACCTCACCGCTTGCCGGCAGTGGATCGCGACGGTGATGGACAAAGCTGAGATCTTGGCCGGGCGGCTGGTCGATGCGGCCGGTGTGGTGCAGGCGAGCGAGGCGGCGACCGCGCCACGCTGCAAGTTCGATGTCACCAGCGAACGCGCCAAGTGCGAGGTCCTCGAACAGCTCGGCATGGCTTTCCACGCCACCCAGGACTTCTATTCGCACACCAATTGGGTGGACCGTCCTGCGCCCGGAGCGGTCGCGCCTGACAACCCGCCAGGGCTGGGCCAATCTGGTCCCGCACCTTGGCTCAGCCTGCGCCAGACGACGGCGTTTCCGGCCGGATTGATCAGCGGCTGCTATGAGGGCAAGCCCGAGATGGTGAAGTGCCGCTATGACGGCCTGACCAATCGGATCAAACACGACGACCTCAACAAGGACATCGGCCCGATCAACGAGACCACCGGCGCGGCGGGGCCGGGCGGCTCGGACCGCGGGAAGATCAACGACAATTTCAGGCGCGCGGTCGAGGCCGCCAGCGCCGACACAACCGACAAGTGGCGGCTATTCGCCGAACGCGTGAAGGCCCGATACCCGGGCGCGCGAGGCGCAAAGATCCTTTGCGTGGTGCGCACCGACACGCCCGCACAGTGCTGACGCCGTCAGCGCCCGCTGCCGTTCAAGGATCCAGAACACTTTGCCATCGACGCCGATCGAGACCCTATCGCTTGACGCGCCCCAGCAGGCGGCGCTGGCCGCGCACGACATCGTCACGGTCGAGCGCCTCTGGATGCTCGCCCAGGCGCCGGAAACGCGCACGCTCCTGGCCGGTATCCTGGCCTTGTCGGACGCGGCGCTCGCCGCCCTGGTCGCGCAGGCGCAGACCGCCTTGCCCGCCTCCACGCTGGACGAACTCAACCGTCCCTTACCGCCGCGCGGCCTGGGCGCGCTCGAGCCCACCGACGACATCCGGGACACCGCCGCGCGGTCCCCCGAAATCGAAACCGACGGCGTCCTGCCCGCGGCGATCGACCGACGCGCCGAAATGCCGGCGATCCGGGATCAGGGCTGGCGCGGCGCCTGCGTGGCCTTCGCCCTGACCGCGGTCTATGAGCACCTGCGCGGCCGCCAAGGCGCGATGGCCGACTACTCCGAGCAGTTTCTCTACCGCGAAGCCAAACGGATCGATTTCGTGCCCAAGGTCTGCGGCACCTGGATGATGCAGGCGGCCAATGTCTACAGCCAGTGGGGGCAGTGCCTGGAAGCGACCTGGCCGTACGCGCCCTACACGGAGTGCAACGCCCACGGCCGCTTGCCCGCCGGCGCTCGCGCCCAGGCCCAACGCCATCGGGCCCGCGGCGTGATCCTGCGCTGGCGGAGCATCGAGAGCGTCAAACGCGTGCTGGCGGACGGCTCGGTGGTGGGCTGCACGGTTCCGATCTACGCAAGCTGGGACAATGGCGACGTCTTCCGAACCGGCAATATCGGCATGCCCCTGCCCGGCGAGGCGACGCGCTCGGGCGGCCATGCCTTCTGCATCGTCGGCTATCAGGACGATCCGCGCGCGCCCGGCGGCGGGCGCTTCTTGATCCGCAACAGCTGGGGTCCCGGCTGGGGGAACGGTGGCTACGGAACCATGCCCTACGCCTTCATCGCCAAGCATGGTTGGGAGCTGGTCACGCTCGCGCCCTAGGCGCGGCAAACATCATACTGTCAAACGCAGGCGGTGAGCCTCGCCGGCCAGCCCGATACCGCCAACGCCTTGCGCCAAGATCAACACGGCCTATCCGGCGCGCCGGACCGTGGATCGACGCCAGGCCGCGACCACTCACCGCTAGGCACGACCGCTCGAGCGCGTCAGACCGCGAGCGCGGCAATCTCGCCCAGACGCACCGCTTGCGACACCGCGTGGGTGCGATTGCGCGCCCCGAGCCTTCGATAGGCGTCCGAGAGATAGCCATTGACCGTGTGTTCGGAGATGCCGAGCAAGTCGGCGATCTGGATGGCGGTCTTGCCCATTTGGGCCAGGACCAGGCACTCGCGCTGGCGAGGGGTCAGAAGAAAACTCGGCACGTTACGAACTCCGCTGAAAACGGTCGGCGCGGGCCAGACGCCTGAACTCAGGACGCGATCACAGTGAATAAATACAACCATACGTAACTCTCGCCAAGCGCGTATTTCGCGCGGGGCGAGCAATCGCGGCTCGCCCCCTTTGCAAGGACGTAGATCCAGGTCTGCCGTCCGGCTTAGGCGGGCGCGTCTTCCGTGGCCAACGCGCGCGCCAGGTCCAGGACTTGCCGACGAATCTGGCTCCTGCCGATACGTGGAAACAGCGCCGCCAGCTCCAAGCTTTCCGACGTCGACAGGAAGGCCTGGATCATCTGGCCAGCCTGGTCGGTCATCAGATCCTGGCCCCGGCCATCCAGGGGATCGGGCAAGCCCTCGAAGAAGAAGGCCACGGGGACCTGCAGGGCCCTGGCCGCGTCATAGAGCTTGCTGGCGCTGACCCGGTTTGCGCCGCGCTCGTACTTTTGAACCTGCTGGAAGGTCAGGCCCATGGCTGCGGCCAATTGCTCCTGGCTGACGCCGAGCAGCTTGCGGCGCATGCGCAGGCGCAGGCCGACATGCACATCGACCGGGTTGGGGCTGGGCGTTTCGCTCGCTTTGGTCATGAAATGCTCGATCGTTCGAGAGGGGACAGGCCAGGACGAGAAGGGCGGCGCCCCCGCGTCTAGGGCCCGATCGCCGGGGGAGCGCGGTCGCGCCAGGCCAGCACCCGCGCGTGATCGGGGCGCGCGGTGACCGCTAGCGGGTAATAGGCGGTCAGCACGGCCTGGAAGTTTTCCGGTCGGGCGGTGCCAAACACCCCGCTGATCCGCAGCTCGGCGATGCGGGGATCCTCGATCACCAGGCGCTGAGCGGCATACCGGTTCATTTCGGCCACCGCATCGCCCAGGCGCTCGTCGCGAAACACCAGCTGACCGCGTTTCCACGCGGTGTCGCGATCGACATCGGCCACCGCGACACTGATGGCCCGTCCCACGTCGGCGACCAGGGCCTCGCCCGGCTCGAGCGCCTGGCGCTCCAGCGGCAACAGGCCCGTCAGCCCCGTCCGTCGCAAGGGATCGACCACCACGCGACCTTCGATCAGCACGACCTTGACCTGGTTGTGATCGAGCCGGACGTCGAAGGCCGTGCCGGTGGCGGTGATGCGCCGATCGCCAGCGGCGACGACGAACGGCCGAGGCTGGTGCTTGGCGACCTCGAACAGGGCCTGGCCCTTCAGCAGCCGCACCAGACGCTGACGGTCGTCATAGGCCACTTCGATCAGACTGGCGGTGTTGAGGGTGACGCGCGAGCCGTCGTCGAGGCGCACGCTCAGACGCTCGCCGACGCGGCTGGCGTAGCGCCGCCCGGCGCTGGACGCGTCCTGGCCGGCGGACGGCGAGGGCGTCACGGCGGCCGGCGGCTCGCCAAGCCAGGCCCAGGCGCCCGCCAGCCCGAGGACAGCGACCAGGATCGTCGCGGCCAGCGCCCAGACCGCGACGGAAGCGCGGCGGGTGGGATACCGCGTCAGGGCCATGTCCCGCAGGGCGAGGATCTCCTCGGCGCCCGCCAGATCCCCGGCCATCTCGAGGGGCGCGTCGACCTCGGCATAGGCCGCGGCGTTGACGGGATCAGCGAGCCAGGCCTGGAAGCGCGCCTCTTCACGCGCCGACGCCAGGCCCAGCCGTCGTCGCGCCGCCCAGTGGACGGCGGCGTCACGCGGCGCGGCGGGCAGGGCCCGTCGCCTGTCGATCCACCAAGGGGTCATGCCCTCTATTTCACCCGGTCGCGCAAGAACGCCACCGCTCGCATCATCTCCTTCTCGACCAGACTGATCGACAGGCCCATCCGCTTGGCGATCTCGCGGGCGGGAAGCTGTTCGTAGCGGTTGAGGACAAAGATCATGCGAGCGCGCTCCGGAAGCGCACGCAGGCCGCCCAGCAGCTGCCCGTAGGCTTCCCTACCGAGCAAGATGCGTTCTGGCGAGGATTCCTCATCGCCGCCGAGCGCGCCTTCGTCGAATTCATCGGCATCCAGCGCGATCCGCCGTCCGGCCAGCCGATATTGCTCGCGCAGGATGTTGGCGGCGGTCTGAAAAATATAGCCCTCGATATTGTCGATCGACCGCAGGTCGGCGCGGCGCAGCAGCCGCACGAACACCTCCTGGGCCAGATCATCGACATCGCTGGCGTTGGTCACACGCCGGCGCAGATAGGCCCGCACCGGGGCGCCATAGGTCTCCACCAGGTGTTCGAGGCGGGCGCGGTCGTCGATCGCCGTGTTGGGCATCGTGGTCTCGGCGGTCGTCTGGGCCAATCCAGATCGACTATGAATTGTGCTCGGGCAATCCATGTCAATCCGGACAATCGACGAGCGTGATCAGGTGAACACGACATGACCTGAAAAACAGCACGAGTTTCGCCGTCAAGTTGAAACAGCAACGTCCAATATCTCGTCTTGCGGCATATTCGAAGACCACGGGCGTGTAGCGCACGAAACCACAATACAACCGACAATTGTTACGAGGAGCCCACGAACCTAGACGCCAAGGGCCAAAACCGGGTCGCGCTAGATGAGATGATTTCGCATCAAGCACTCAGGGTAGATCACCCCGGGTGCGGCTTCGCCGAAAGCCCCAGTCTGAGTAGATTTTTTGAGCGAACGGCTCTGGACGGAGACGATCAGGCGCGCGCCGCCCAGATCACCAAGGCCAAGCCCGCCAGGCCGAACAGAGAGACCGTCCAGACCCCGATGCGCCGACGACGCTCCTGACCGAGCGCCTGGCGTCGCAGGCGCACGACCTCCGGATGCTCGGCCAGGACGCCGGCCTGTTCGACCGCGGCTTCGGCGGCGCGGAAGGCCGCGGCCTCGTCCGCCCCGCTTCGCCAGCGTTCGAAGGCGGCCTCGTCGGCGGGGTCGTTAAGGCCCAGCCGCCGGCGCGCCGACCAAAAGGCCGCCGCCTGGGCGATGTCGGCGGGCGGCCGGGCGCGGTGATGACGGAGGGCAGGGCGCACTGAAATACCCGGCTCACGGGATGATGACGGACTGAAATACTACCGTCGGTATAAACCGCATCGCCGCTATCGCCAAGCTTCAGGTGCGAAAGCCGCGCTGAGCCGCAAGACCCAGCAGGTTTATAATCAGGTTATAAATCTCGGCCCTAAGATTATTCTCTGGTTATCATCGTTGCCGATCGATCCTCCGAAGATCAACGTCACGGCATCGCGAATATCCGCGATGTTCAGAAGGAGGACTTTGCTATGGAACGCATCGAAGACCTGATCGATCTGGGCGCCGTCTCGGTGGAAACCAAGGGCGACGGCAACGGCATCGACGACACTGGCAGCCCGCCGCTGCACCCGCGCCAAGTCGAAGAAGGCGTCTCGGTCGACTGAGCGCGGCCCCGGGGCGCGCGCGCCGCGCGCGCCCCGATCTGCGGTGGCGCGATCACGCCGCCGAACGCCTCTCCAGCGCCCGCTCCAGCGCCCGGAAACGATCATGCCAATGTCTTTGCGAGACGGGATCTCGTTCACCTTCATCCGCGACCGCGCCATCTTCCTCGACGTCGATGAGGACCGCTATTTCTGCCTGGGCGCGCGCGCCAACGCGGCGTTTCTCCGGCTAAGCCAGGGCCAGGACCTTGGCGAGGACCATGTCCAGGCGCTTGGTCCGCTGATCAAGCGCGGCCAGCTGGTGGCGCGACCGGGCGGCCAGCGCCCGACCGCGGTCGCGCCGGACGCCATCCCCGTCGCCGCGATCGCCATGGGATCATTAGAGAGCGACTGGCGCGGCGCGCTCGGCGCGATGACCGCCTACGCCGTCGCCGACGCCGGCTTGAAGCTTGGCCATCTGGCCGGGATGATCCGCCGGCTGAGGCACACCGCTCCGATCTCGGCGGCGAGCCCGACCGAGGCTGGCCGACTAATGGAAACGGCCGCCGCCGTCTTCTCCCAGACCGGCCTGTTCTACTCCTTCAAGCAAGGCTGCCTGCCGCGATCCCTGGCGATCATCGGCTACCTGGCGCGACGCGGCGTGCGCGCCCGGCTCCACATCGGCGTCCAGCTGCCATTCGCCGCCCATTCCTGGGTGCAACACGACGCGACGGTCGTCGGCGACAGCCTGGATCGGATCGCGCCGTTCAAGCCGATCCTGGTGGTCTGATGCTCCGCCGTTTCGTCGCCGTGATCGCCCATGGCGCCGCGCCGTTGTCGCCCGGGCGCGCGCCGCCCGGCTTCAACCCGGTCCACGCCAGCGAACGCCTGGTCGTCCATGCCGACGGAGAGGCGATCGCGCTTGGCCGGCGCGGCGTCATCCTGGGCGCGCTCTTCACCCGAAGCGCGCCGATGCGGCGCGTGAACGCGATCGCCGACGACGACGTCGAGGGCGGCGACCCGGCCCTCGTCCAGCAACTGCTGAAAACCTACTGGGGAGGCTATGTGGCCCTTTGCGCGCCGGCCGACGGCGGCGCCCCCTGGGCCTTTCGGGACCCCTCCAGCGCGACCCAGATCTACTACTACGACACGCCGACCCACTCGGTGCTCGCTTCGGACCTGCCCGCGCTCTACGGCCACGAGGGACGTCGGCCGGCGCTCGATTGGGACTACATCGCCGCATCGGCCCAGGAGCCGCCCGAAAAGCAGCGCGAAACCGCCCATCGCGGCACCTACGAGCTGCTGGCCGGCAACACGGCGACCTTTTCGCCATCCACGGCGCAGACAGCGGCCTGGTCGCCCTGGCTCCACGTGCGGCGGCCGCGAAACGGCTCGGCCGAGGATCTGGCGCAGGAGCTACGCGCCACGATCGTCGATTGCACGCGCGCCTGGTCCGCCGGCTACCGGGGCACATCGATCGGCGTGTCCGGAGGCCTGGATTCCTCGATCATCGCCGCGATCCTCGCCAGGTCCGGCGCGGCGCCGCGGTGCTACACCATGGTGGCCGATACCCCCGACAGCGATGAGCGCCCCTATGCGCGGGCCCTGACCGATCATCTAGGTCTTGCCCTGAGCGAGGTCTTCTACCGCGTCGAGGACGTCGACCTCACGCGGACCACCTCCGACGAGCTCCCGCGCCCTGGCGCGAATTACGGGGCTCAGGCGCTCGAGCGACAGATGCTGCGCCTGCAGGAGACTTGCGGCGTCCAGGCCCACTTCTCGGGAAGCGGCGGCGACAACGTCTTCAACTACAATCCCAACGTCGCGGTGATCGCCGACCAGATCCTGGCCGAGGGCGTATCGCCCGCGCTCTTCAAGTCGGTGCTCGACTTTTCACAGGCCACCAAGGCCAGCGCCGCCTACATCCTGCGTCACGCGGCCCTGCGCGCCCTGAGACCGGGACGCTACCGCCCGACGCGAAACCCCAACCCTTTCGCCAGGCCCGCGCCGCGACAGGATCCCGAGCGGCCGATGCATCATTGGCTGCGTGATCGGGGCGGGAGCTTGCCCGGCAAGGTCCGCCATATCGCGTCCATCGGGGTTTGCGATTTTCAGGTCAACGGACCGCCCTCCGAGGGCCGCGCGCCGGTCATCACGCCCCTCATGTCCCAGCCCGTCGTGGAGCTCTGCCTCTCGATCCCGTCCTGGCGATGGTACGAGGGCGGCGCCAACCGCGGCCCGGTCCGTCGGGCCTTCGCGGACCTGCTGCCCGAGGCCGTCGCCAAGCGGACCAGCAAGGGCGGCCCCTCCAGCTTCATCGACCAGCTCTATGAGATCAATCGTTCAACCCTGCGCCGACTCCTGGGCGACGGCCGGCTCCGGCGCGACGACATCATCGACTTCGACCGTATCGACGCGGTGCTGACCTCGGACCGGCCGGCCACCCGGCCCGAGCGCCGCCATATCCTGCAACTGGCCAGTCTCGAGACCTGGACCGACCGCTGGGCCTAGGGCGCCGCCAAGGCGATCGGCGGCGCCGGATGACGCGCGCGCAGGCCCCGCCATCGCTCATATTGCGCCGCCTTGGCCGGGCTGGGGTCGATCACGTCGCGTAGCCAGAAATTGAACCAGTCGACGGCCAGGTCATAGATCGCGGCGCGATGCGACGGCTGCCACTTCACGTGATGCTCGTCGGGATAGACGTGCATTTCGGCCGGTTGGCGCGCCGCCTCAAGGGCGGTGATGGTGGGCACGGCCGATAACATCTCGCCGTCGGAAATCAGCATCAGCAGGGGGGTGTTCATGGTCCTGGCGTGCTGAGACAGCGACAGCTCGCGGTAGAAGCCGGTCCCCTCGCCGGGAAACGGCTTGCCGCTTCGCAGCTCGGCCTGAACCCCCTCGGCGTTGTGAAAGCTCATGCGGAACTCATCGTCGCAGCAATTGCTGATCGCGGCGGCGGCGAAGGTCTGGCTGTGGAGCAGGGCCCATTGCACCGCGCCCGAGCCGTCGCTCACGCCGGTGACGCCGACCCGCGCGCGGTCGATCAGGCCAGTGGCGAAGGCCGCGTCCAGCGCCGCCGCGAGAGAGGCCTGGACGTTTCGGCGTTCGGCGAAACCCGTCAGGTTGGCGCGGGCGCGGTCGGCCGGGCCGAGCGCGTCGAGATCGGGCAGCCCGCGATACCAGGGCAGGGGCCGATTGACCGACAGCACGGCAAAGCCGCTCTTGGCCAGCAGCAGTACCGGATACTGGTCGCCGGTGCCGCCGCGCAGAAAACCGCGGGCCTCGTACTGCACGACCACGAGCGGCAGCTTTTCGCCGGGCCGCCGCCGCGGCGGCAAGGTCAGGGCGCCGAAGGCTTCGAAGCCGCTCGCCGCGCGCCAACGCAGCGGCAGCACCTCGCCGAGCGCGAGCGCCTCGAACTCGGGATTGGGCTCCAGGAGCACGCGGATCGCGCCGGTGCGGATGTCAATCGTCACCAGGCGGCGGGGCTGGGCGGCGGCCTCCTCGCCACACACCAGCTCGAGGCCGGCCAGGACACACCCCACATAGTGCTTGGACGAGGCCAAGCGCCGGACCGGGGCGGCCTCGCCGCGCGTCCAGCTGTACAGGGCCGTCTCCGAGGCGCGCCATCCCTCGCGTTTCAGATAGACCACCGTCGCCCGCGACGACGCGACCCACAGGCCATAGACGCCGTCGCAGATGGGGTCTTGGCAGATCTCGGGGTCGGCCGAACGCCCCTCGACCCGCAGTCCCATGGCGGTCAGGCGGGCGCTCGGATCGAGCGACCCCGTCGGCCGGCGATCGGCCGGCGCCAAACCATAGGTCCAGGCCCGGACACCGTCGGCCCCCACGGCGAACGCCTTGGCGCCGGGGGGTCTGGCGTCCGCAGCCGGCGACCCGTCGTGATCGGCCGGGCGGTCCGAGGGCGGCCCGTCACGGTCTTCGGCGATGAAGTACCGCACCGGCGCGTCGGCGAGGTTTGGCGCCCCTCCGCCCGCCATCTCGAACGCGGCGTCATAAAGATAGCCCGTCGCCGCCTGGCGCTGGAGCCTCTGGGCTTCGGCCAGAAGGCCGGGCTTGGCGCCATAGACCACCTCGCGTCCCGTCGGCGCCCACCGGAAGCTGACGACATCGGCGGCCGAATGGGTCAGGGGCCGGGCGCGCAGGCCCGCCACGTCGGCGCGCCAAACCTGGGTCACGCCGTTGTCACGGCGCAGATAGGCGAGCGTCCTGGAGTCGGGGGCCCATTGCGGCACGACGCGAACCAGCCCGCCCGACCGCCAAAGGGCGTCCGTGGCGATCGGATCGGTCTCCAGCATGACCTCGCCCCCGACATCGATCAGCCTCAGGCGGCCGGGATGGGCGAGATCGACGACGCCGATCCCCAGGCAATAGCGGTTGGTGGCGGCGTCGGCGCGTCGGATCTGGAAAGCGATCTTCCGGCCGTCTGGCGAGACGCTGACGATGGGTCGATCCCCCACCTGCTCGGCCGTCAGGCCGATGTCGCGCAGACCGATCAGGTCATCGCGCGCGATGAGCCTTCGATCGCCGGTCTCGACCGCCGCCGGCGTCAGCCGCTGGCGACAGGCGTCTTCGGGCGACGCCGCCGCGGCGTTCGCGGCGACCGCCACCCCGGCGGCGAGCGCCAAACCCAGGACGCGCCGCATCAGAACGCCTTGGAGACGCCCAGCGTGATCAGCCGCCCCGTCGCGGCATAGGCGGTCGCGTCGAAGCTGGATTCGGCCGGCGTCGCGGATGGCACGACCGTCGGCTTGGCGTTGAAGGCGTTGATGACGCTCAGCGACACCTCCAGGCCCGCCACCCGCGACGGCGACCATTGGGCGGTCAGGTCGATGGTGGTCACCGCCTTGACGTCCTTGGGCGGCGAGACGGCGCGATAGCGCGCCGCGCCGGTGTAGGTGACATAGCCCGAGAGGGCGAGGTCGCCATCCTGCCAGGTGAGGCCCGAGCGCGAATTGAAGTGTCGCGGATAGAAGAAATTGCCGGTGATCCCGACCTCGGGCAGCGTCGACACCAGGGTCTGGGTGATGTCGAGATAGGTCGAGGTCGTCGAGACGGTGAGATCCGCGCCGTTGGCCAGGCGATGACGATAGCTGGCGGAGAGATCGAAACCCTCGATCGTCTGTCGGGTGGCGTTGGTCAGCTGCCGCGCGATGATCGCCACCACCCTGGAGGCGTCATAGGGCGTCGGTGTCGTCACCCGCAGCCCATTGGTCGCGCGGGCGATCAGCGCGGCCTGCTGGGCCACGGTCGGGTTCTTGACCACGAAGTCGACATAGAGCGGGTTGGTCAGCACGCCGGCCGAGCTGACGAAGGGCTGGACAACCCGGTCCTTGAAGGCGATGCGGTAGACACTCGCCGACACCCGCAGTCCCGGCAGAGCCTTGGGATGATACTCCCCGGTCAGGGTGGTGCTGGTCGCGCGCTCGGGCTTTAGGTCCTTGTTGCCGCCATCGATGATCAGATAGGTCGCGCCGGCCGGATACAGCGCCCCATACCCGTTGACCGTGCTGTAGCTGACCGAGGTGGTCGAATATCTCTGGCTGAAGGTCGGGGCCTTGAAGGACTTGCCCCACGAGCCCTTGAGCGTGACGTCCTCGGTGACATCGTAGATGAGCCCGAGCTTGGGCGTCGCGATCGAGTCGGCGTTGGCGTAGTCCTCGTAGCGGACCGCGGCGCTGAAATTGAGGGCGCGCGCCAGAGGCAGGTTCTGGTCGGGCCCGATCAGCGGGATCGCCAGCTCCCCGAAGCCATAGGTCACGCCCTGGACCTCGGCATAGCGGGTCGTTGAACCGCTGCTGGCGTAGCGGGAGGTGTTCTCCCGATAGCCGCCGCCCAGGGCCAGATGCGCCTGACCAGCCGGCAGGCTCAGCAGCGGCCCGTCGGCGCTCACCTCGAACGACTTCGAGCGATTGCAGAAGCAATAGGCAGTGTCGGTGGCCACGCCGCCGAGCCGCGAGGTCGTCACGCCCGACTGGTGATCGACCGCGAAGGTCGCATAACCCTCCAGCCGCCAGTCGCCTGGCAGATCCAACCTGAAATTGGGGGCGAAGGACGTCGAGCGGGTCTTGGCCAGGCCGGTGAGGCCATTGAGCGCGATGGGCGAGGCGACGTAGTAACCGACCTTGGCCCGGCTCTTGTTGAAATTGGACAGGACGTCGATCCCGACCTGGAGCCGTTCACCCAGCCCGTGGTGGGCCGAGATGAAGAGGTTGGTCCTGTCCTGTTGGGGAAACAGGGTCTCCTCTGGGTTCATGCCGGGGGTGTAGGAACGTTCACCGGCGTTGATGTCGCCGATATGGGACTGGGTGGCGGCCAGCAGCACGCCGCCCTCCCGCCAGGCCGCGCCGCCGACCAGGCTGAACTGACGCTTGTCGTAGCCGCCGTCGGTCGAGCCGCCATAGAGCGCCGACACCGTCAGGCCGTCGTAGTGGCGTCTGGTGATGATGTTGGCCACGCCGCCGACGGCGTCCGAGCCGTAGAGCGCCGAAGCGCCGTCGGTGAGGATTTCCAGCTGCTGCAGCGCGGCCAGGGGAACGGCGGTGATGTCCACGCCGCTGTTGCCGTTGGTCGACAGCCGACGGCCGTTGAGCAGGGTCAGGGTCGCGTCCGGCCCGATGCCGCGCAGGTTCAGGGTCGAGGCGCCGCCATAGTCGGCGCTGCCCGATCCGGAGCGATTGCCGCTGCCCGGATTGATGCCGCCGGCGAAGTTCTGCGGCAGCGCCCGCACCACCTCGCCAAGGTCCTGATGACCAGCCTTGCGCACGTCGTCGGCCGTCACCACCGTCAGCGGCGAGGCCGGGGGCGCGCCGCGGATCCGGGTGCCGGTGACCACCAGCTCCTCGACGATCGCCGGTTCAGCGGTCGCGGCGACCGCGACGTCCTGGGGGCCGGCGGCCTCCACAATGATGCTGCTGGCATTGACGCGGCGCGCCCGCAGGCCGCTGCCGTCCAGCAAACGGCGCAAGGCGTCGTCCGGCCGATAGGGACCCAGCACCGCCGGGGCGCGCTTGCCGCGGGTCAGTCCCGCGTCGAAGACGATGTCCTGGCCGCTCTGATGGCTGAAGGCCTCCAGCGCGCCGCCCAGCGCTTGGCTGGGAATGTCGAACCGGCGGATCTCGTCGGCCCAAGCGGGCGCGCCGATCACCGCGACCGCCGCCCCCGCCAAGGCCCAAGCCCGAACACCCAATCCGCGATGACCGACCATATCCAAACCCCCTCTAGCGCCCGCCGTTCGCGGGTCTCATGGGGTCAGATGCCGGCCGTCGCCGATCCTTCATAAAAAAGTTCTCGCCCTGAACGGCGCCGGCCATTTTTCTCCGGCGCGGATCGGGACCATTCGGATCAGGAAAAATCCGACTCCGAACAAATCGGCGACCGCACCGCCCAGACCCTGACCGTTCGAGCCGCGCCCTGCCGCGAAGGCACGGACAGGGCTCGCCCAATCCCTTGGACGTTTGCGCAAGTCTTGTTCTTCTATAGCCTTCAACGACTGAAAGACTCGGGAGCTTGGCCATGGATGACGGCAAGAAGAACCTTGCACTTACCACCGGCGTCGTCGCGGCCTATGTCGGAAACAACAGCGTCGCCATCGCCGATGTTCCGGCGCTGATCCGCGCGACCTACGCCGCGCTCACCAAGGCGGGCGCGCCTCAACCGGCCACGTCGGCCGCGAGCGCTCATCCGCGCGCCACGCCGGCCCAGATCCGCAAGTCGATCACGCCCGACGCCCTGATCAGCTTCGAGGACGGCAAACCCTATAGGACCATAAAGCGTCACCTGTCGGGCCTGGGCCTGTCGGTGGAGGACTACAAGGCCAAGTGGGGCCTGCCGGCCGACTATCCCACGACCGCCCCTAGCTACAGCGAAGCCCGGTCCCGGATGGCCAAGGCCGCGGGCCTGGGCAAAGGCGGCCGGCGCGGCGTCCGGAAGGGGCGCTAAGATCCCGGGCTGACCTTCGCCTTTTCATGCACACCCGCGACGGCTATGTCAGCCAGGGCGAGCGGCGCCTGAGGTTCGACCAAGGCGTTCGCCCCGCGGACCGTGCGCCACAAGGATGTCGAAAACTTCCTGGTCAAGATTGTCAGCTCTTCAGACGCCGTTGTGGCCTGGCACGGCGAGAGCGCGCTCTTCTTCTATAGCCCACAGGGCCGTGAATGGCCCTGGAGCGACCTCGTCGCCCTGGCCGCGATCGGCAAGGGCGCTGTGTCGCTGGACGAGAGCGGCAACTGGTGCTCTAGACCGAGCAGGGCCAAGAGGTTCGCCGCGTCAAAACCAAACACGACAACCTCTATTCGGAGATTGCGGTCCTCGAAACCGGCATCCTGCTCAGCGGGTCGGGCGAGACCGCCTTCTGGTCTTTCGACCTCGATCTCCTTCACATCAACCCCACCGCCGACGACGTCTTCGGCTTGATGCCCGATGGCGAGATCGAACGCCGCGGCGGCGCGCTGGTGCGCCGGCGGCGCGAGGGCGGCGACGAACGCCTGGCAGCCGAACCGCCGGCTGGAACATCTTTGAAGGTCGGGACCTCATCGCCGCCTGGGCTTTGGACGGCTTTGTGCAGACCTGGACTTCGGCCGGACAGCCGCTAGGCCGCTGGCTTGTTCCCGGCGGCGTGCGCGACATCTTCCAGGGCTCGGGAGATACGCTCTTCGTGCGCGGGCGCGAGCTTTGGGTGTACGCGCCGGACGGCCACATGACTGGTTGCTGACGGCCTCGCGTCCGACCTCAAGGCCAAAGGTCAATGCGCCAAAGGCGACCCGCGCCTCGACCCAATCACCTCTGATCGCGACCAGCATCCTCATTGGAAAGCCGCGCCAACAGCGACAATTCCAACGCCGACTCTAGCCCCGCCCAACCAGGGCGTGTAGACTCGTTCCAGAATTGTTCTCGCGTCCGAGCGTCCCATGGCCAAGCCCGAGCATCACCGCGCCGCCCGCGCCGAAGAGGCGCTTGCCACGCGGCGAGCCACGGGCGACACCACGACCATGGCCAACACCCTCGACCATCTGCCGGACGGCAAGCAGCGCGAGCTGGCCGTCGTGGTCGATATCCTCAAGACCGCCTTCGCCCGGGAGGTCGCCCAGCGCTCGGGCCAACTCGGCCAAGGCAAGATCCTCAAGATCATCCTGTTCGGATCCTACGCGCGGGGCGACTGGGTCGAGGATCCGGTGGGCCGCTACTTCTCCGACTACGACCTGCTCGTCGTCGTCGACCAGGAAAAGCTCGCCGACACCCTGGAGTTCTGGAGCGCAGCCGAAGAGCAGCTCCTGGCCGAACTTTCAGCCGGCCAACGCCTTCGCACCCCGGTCAACTTCATCGTCCATGATCTAACCGACGTGACCGACCAGCTCGCTCGCGGCCGCTACTTCTTCGTCGACATCCTGCGTGACGGCGTCGCCCTCTATGAGGAACCAGGCTTTTCACTCCCTGAGCCAACGCCGCTCTCGGCCAACGCAGCGCTGACGGAAAGCCAAGAGTACTATTCAGAGTGGCTAGAGAGCGCGACCGATTTCCTGGAACAGGCAAGGTTCGCGGTATCGAGGCAGCGCTCAAAAGTAGCTGCGTTCGAACTCCACCAGACCGCAGAACGCCTCTACTACTGCCTGCTCCTCGTCGTCTCCCTCTACGCCCCAAAGTCGCACAACCTCGTGCGTCTGCGCGCCCTGGCCGAGCCACTCGATCCGCGCTTGGCGGAGATCTGGCCGACCGAGACGAAATTCGAAAAGCGTTGTTTCGAGCTTCTGCGCGCCGCCTACGTCAAAGCGCGCTACTCCCCGCACTACAAAATCAGCGCCGAGGAACTGGCCTGGATCCAGGCGCGGATCGAGCGCCTGCGCGCGCTCGTCCAGGATCTCTGCGAGGCGCGCCTACGCCAGCTGAAGGAGGCGGTTTCCTAACAAAGGCCCATCCATCGAGGACACCACGCTCGTGCGCGCGTCTGCAGACTGCCCGGTTCTGACCGGGGAGGCGCCAGACACGAGGAATTCCCTATGGACACCCATCTCCACGACGCGCGCGACCCCGTCGACGTCTTCGTCGGCGGCCGGGTCCGCACGCTCCGCAAGGCCCATCGCTGGAGCCAGCAGGGTCTCGCCGCGCGGCTGGGCGTCAGCTTCCAGCAGATCCAGAAATACGAGAAGGGCGCCAACCGGATCAGCGCCTCGATGCTCCATCGCATCGCGGCCCTGTTCAGCCTGCCGGTCGGAGCTCTGTTCGACGGCCTGTCGGATCCTTCCGCTCACGGCGATGCGCCGCCCTACGGCGAAGCAGCGCCGGGCCTCAGCGCGCTGCTGGGCACCGAGGAAGGCCAAAGCCTGGCCGAGATTTTCCTGCGGATGCCCGCGTCGCTGCGCGGTCCTTTGCTCGCCATCGCCCGCGCCATGGCTTCGGCGGCCCCCTTGCTGACCGCCGAAGCCGTTCAACCGGACCAGGCCTCCGTCAGCGAAGCGGCGTCGCCCGCCAAGCCCCGGCTGGCCGTGTCGGCCGTCTGAGCGCGCCATAGCCGGGCGTAGAGACCGCCGGCCGCGAGCAGGGCGGTGTGGTCGCCACGCTCGACGATCCGCCCCTGGTCAAGAACCAGGATCTCGTCGACACTGGCCAAGGCCGACAGGCGATGGGTGACGATCAGGCAGGTGGCCTGGCGCGCCAGACCGGCCATCCCGCTCCACACGGCCTGTTCGGTCCGTGGATCAAGAGCAGCGGTGGCCTCGTCGAAGATCACCAGCCGCGCACCGCGCAACGCCGCCCGGGCGATGGCCACGCGCTGCTTTTCGCCGCCCGAAAGCTTGAGGCCGCGCTCGCCAACCCGACTGTCGAGCCCCTCAGGCAATCGGTCGAGCAGGGGCCCCAGACGGGCGGTCCGCGCCGCCGCCAGGATCGCTGCGCGATCAGCGCCGTCGCGGGCCAGGGCGATATTCTCGGCGATGGTGTCGTTGAGCAAGATGGTGTCCTGGGAGACCAGCGCCACGTTCTGGCGCACCGCCGCCAGCGGCATGTCCGACAACGGCCGGCCATCAAGCCGGATCGTTCCGCTCGACGGTTCGAAGAACCTGAGGATCAGCCGCAGCAACGACGACTTGCCCGCGCCCGAGGGTCCGACGATGGCGATCCGCGCGCCCGGCCTGGCCGCGAAACTAACCTGGTCGAGCACCACCCGTTCGCCAAAGCCGAACGACACCACCTCGAAGCTCAGCGCTGCCGGTCCGTAGGCTTCGGCCTCGTCCGCGGCATCGGCATCGGCATCGGCCATCGCCGGCTCGGCCGGTCGCGCAAGGAGCGCCAAAAGGCGCTCGAGATAGGCTTGGCCCTGGCCGATGTCGCGCACCGCGAAACCTAGCATCTCGATGGGCCGCACCAGCTGCAGCACATAGGTGTTGACCATCACGAAGGCGCCCACGGTCATACGCCCCTGACTGACGGCCAGTCCCGCCAGACTGAGCACCACGCCAAGCGCCAATGCGAAGACCATCGCGACGGCCAGGCCATTTTGCAGACGGCGGTCGAACACCGCCCGCCAGCGCCGCTCGGCGATCGCCAGCAGCATGTCGTGGCGGCGCACATAGCGGGCCTCGGCCTGGTAGGACTTGATCGCCTCGATGTTCATCAGGCCGTCGGCCATCACTCCGCCCACATCGATCTGGGCTGCCGAGACGTCACGGGCGGCCCCCTGGATGCGCGAGAGGCTCCAGGCGAACACCGCCGCATAGGCGATCAAGGCCGCGAACAGGGTGAGCCCCATGGCCGACCCGAGCACCGCGGCCAGCACCCAACCGGCCACCAGGATCTGCACCAGGATCGGCGCCACCGAAATCGCCAGGTGCATGAGGATCAGCCGTGCGCCGGCGACGCCTTCGGACAGGGTCTGCGACAGGCCGCCCGACTTGCCGTCGAGATGGACGCCGAGCGGCAAGGCCAGGAGGTGGGCGAAGGCCTGGTTGTTCAGGCGCCGGATCGCCCGCTGCTCGCCGGTCGCGTAGGCCAGCGCCTGAGCCTGCTCGCAGAGGCGCTGAAAGAGCAGGGCGCCGACATAGGCCAAGAGCGCCAGCGAAACACCCCCCCTCGTCGAGGCCTGATCGACAAGGGCCTTCAGGGCCAGCGGCGCCAGACCGGCCGAAAGTCCGCCCAGGCATACGACCAGGACGGCCGCCCCCAGCCAGAGACGCACCGGCCCGTCGGCGACACGCCGGCCCCAGTCCAGGCCAAGACCGAGCTGGGACCGCCAGGTGCTCATCGAAGGCGACTGAGGTTGGGTCACGTCACGGACGCTATCGCCGCGTGTCCCCTACGACGACGATTATAATCTTCCTCACCGCCAGCCGCAGGGCGCCCATTGATCCGATGCCTGACTATCGAGACGCGAAATGCTAACGCCGGATGTTGCCCATAGGTTGTATTTCGCTTACGCTTAGCCATTGCGCGTGCGGGTAAGCTTAAGGACAAGCGATGGCCCGATATCTCATTGCTCGGGAAATCGCCGGCAAGTCCGCGACCGCTTTCGAGCATCTGCGCCAGCTGGCGCTCGACGGCGAGCTGCCGCTCGGACGGCGCCTGGCGCCTCAGGACCTGGCCAGCTATTTCGGGGTCAGCGCCTCACCAATCCGCGACGCCTTGATGCGGCTGTCGACCGAAGGGCTGATCTCGTGGCGGATGAGCCAGGGCTTTTACGGCAAGCCCTTCGAGGTCGACGAGCAGCGCCAGCTGCTCGAAACCCTGCTGGCGCTGGTCACCAAGGCCCTGACGCTCCTGGTCGAACACCCGCCCGTAGAGATCCTGCGCCCCTTGACAACCCTCGACGTCGCGGACACGACGCCGATCGCGGCGCTGGAAGACCAGCTCGTGGGCCTTGCCGCGGCCAGCGGCAACCTCGTCCTGGCGCAGATCGTACGCTCGCTGCTGGATCGCACTCACCTCCCACGCCAGCTGGACGCGGAAACGTTCCAGGGACCCGATCAGCCGGCCGAGGCCCTGCGCCGGGTCGGCGCCGCGCTGCTGGACAAGGACTTGCCCACCGCCGAGGACGCCGTGTCGCGATTGGTGGCCGGCCGCATCGGCCGCCTGCCGGCGCTGGTCGACCAAGCCAATGCCAGGGGCTTCAGGGCCAGGCTGCTTTAGCCTGAGAGGCGGACTAGTTGGTGCTCGGCGCGTCCTCGCGCTGAAGCATGGCCACCAGGGCTGGAACCCAGCGCTGGCGGCGCTTGTGGTAGGCCGTGATCGCCTTGTCGAGGCCGCCAACGGCACCGCGCGCGGCAAGGTCCTTCAATCCATCGAGTTCAGCCCGAAGATCGGGGATCAGCCGTGGCTCCAGGCGCCGCGCCAGTCGCAAGCGTTCCGTCGTCGCCACGATGGCGCGGGCATATTCTTGATTACAAGCCGCACCGATCGAGGCGAACAGTCGCTCGGTCTCGGCCAGAACGGCTGCATCGTTGGACGGGGCGCCACGCGCCGACGGGGTCTCGCGCCCCTCGCCAAATCCAGGCGCGAGGACCGCAAGCTTCAAGGCGTGGCTGAGTAAGCCCCAGGAAAGGTCATAGAGCGCTCTCAGGCTGGTCTCGGTAACGAGCGGCGCCATGAACCCTTCGTTGGACCGCGCGTCTATGAAACGCTCGCCGGCCAGGCGATGCAGGGCGGCGCGCACAGGGGTTATGCTCCAGAAATAGCGCTCGGCCAGGACCGCCGCGTCGAGACGCTCCCCCGGCCGATAAGCCCCTTCGAGCAGTTGCGCCTTGATCGTGTCATAGGCTTGATCGCTGATTGAAAAACGTCCCACCACCACAGGCGCTCCGGTTCGGATCGACCAGCAGCGACCGCGTACGCCGGCGCGTCCCCACCGATACGATCATGTGGATCCCTTGCGGCCCCCGATCCCCAATCGCAACCTAGAGCTTTAGCCACGCCTCGCCGGACGGGAAGCAATATTTTAAATAAAGGCCAGTCATGGAAATGTCAGGTACTCGACTCTATCGAATTCGCCTCAATCAACGCCCGAACCAGCAGCACACGATCTACAGAATTTCCAAGAACGGGAGATCTTTCACGAGACGAATACAATCGACATCATCGGTGCAACTTCCCACCCCGCTCGAGCGAGCGTCCGAGAGCGACAAGTTCGAAGCCGCCCATGCTGAATGCGCGCTTAGCTCCAGACCAAAGGCTGCCTGTATGTCGCGTAGTGACTCATCGCCGACCTTAGGAAGGTCTGCTTGTTGGTAAGCGTCCACCGTCTGTGTCGATCCGGGTGACGTGACACCTGAAATCAAACCACCGATGCCTTACCGAGAACGACACGATTCCGCATTGACCTATGACGCTGTGCGTTATAGTGACTATGACGCATAACGTCATAGGGTCGTGCTCATGCCTCCTGCCTTCCAGACGCCCGGCCAGATCCTCAATGACGAGTTCATGGAGCCGCAGGGGTTGAGCCAGAACGCCCTCGCGCGGGCCATCGACGTCCCGCCCCGGCGGATCAACGAGATTATCCTAGGTAAGCGGAAGATCACCGCCGACACCGATCTGCGCCTCTGCCGCTACTTCGGCCTGGAGGCTGGCTTCTGGCTCAAGCTTCAGGTCGAAACGGACCTCGGCGCTCAACGCGCTTTGTTGAAAGAGGCCCTTGAGCACCTGCCTTCGGCGGCTGATGGCGATGCGACACGCGGTGGGATCTATGCGCGGCTGGCCGCCCGTCGGCAGGACCGGCCCGAGCTTCAGCAATGCATTCAGGAGGTGTTGGAGCAAATCGAAAGCCAACCCACCACCAGCAGTGCGCCCGGAATGCTTCTTGGCCGGATTCAATCCGGCAAGACACGCGCTTTCATCGGCGTGATTGCCAAGGCCCTCGATCGCAAGTTCGACATCGCGGTTGTGCTGACTAAGGGGACTCGGACGCTGGCGGCCCAGACGGTTGCTCGCCTGAACGCCGACTTCGCTGATGAAATCGACAACGACGAGCTATTGGTGTTCGACATCATGAAGCCGCCGGGCCGTCTGATTAAAGGCGACCTGAAGAAGAAGCTGATCATTGTAGCCAAGAAGCAGCACGACAACCTCGACCGCCTGATCCGCCTGTTCACCGAGGACTACCCGGGCCTGGCCGCCGCCAACGTTCTGCTGATCGACGACGAGGCCGATCTGGCCAGCATCCGGTTCGTTCGCAAGCGCGAGGATGACCGAATTGAACAGGGCGCGGTCGCCGCCCGGCTCGAAACCTTTCGGACGGCCGTGCGGTCTTTGGCCTTCCTGCAGGTCACGGCGACGCCGTTTTCGCTCTACCTTCAGCCCAAGGACTACCCCGACATCGACGGCGAGCCGATCTACAAGCCGATGAAGCCGGCCTTCACGGTGCTCCTGCCTCAGCACGAAGGGTATGTGGGCGGTGACACCTACTTTGGCTTGAAGGATGACAGCGCGATGGAGAACCATCTCTTCGTCGCCGTCACCCCAGAGGAGCAGGACGCGCTTCGCGAGGCCGACAAGCGCCGCATAAAACCCGCCAACGTCCTGAAAACCGCCAAGGCCGCGGGCATCGTCCGCGCCGTCGTCACGTTCGTCGCGGCGGCGTGCATCCGGCAATGGCAACAACGACACGCCGGCGCCCGACCGACCAAGTACGCGATGGTGGTCCACAATGACACCCAGCGATCGGCCCACGACTGGCAGGACGAGGTCGTCAACTGGATCCTGACCGCGATCACCGAGGCCAGCGAGGGCGACGACGCCAGCGTGCGGGAGCTTTTCTCGACCGCCTATGAGGATCTGGCGCGATCGATCGCTGCCGCAGGCGGCCAGATGCCGGATTTCGAGTCCGCGTACGAGATGTTCGTCGAAGCCTTCCAGGGCGAGGAGGTTGTGGTCGAGCGCGTGAACTCGGACGGTGACGTGATGGCCCTGCTCGACGACAAGGCAGAACTACGCCTGCGCACCGCCTTCAACGTTTTCATCGGCGGCAACATCCTGGATCGGGGCATCACCATCCCGAACCTGATCGCCTTCTACTACGGCCGAAACCCTCAGACGACGCAGGCCGATACGGTGCTGCAGCACTCTCGGATGTACGGCAATCGCCCTCGCGCGGACGTCGCGGTGACGCGTCTCTATACGTCGCCTCTGGTCTATGACCGCATGTACAAAATCAACAGCTTCGAGGTCGCGCTACGCGAGGCCTTTGAGCAGCAGGTTCACGATCAGGGCGTCGTCCTGATCCGCGCCGATGAAACCGGCCGGATCCGTCCGTGTGGCCCCGACAAGCTGATGCTCAGCGAGGTCGTTTCGATCCGAGCCGGAAAGATGTACCTGCCGTCCCGGTTCGAAACCGTCGGCGCCAAGGCCGTCGCCGCGAGCGCCGCAGCGGTTGGCAAGCTGATCCCGACCTCGATCGGCTCTGGCGACGGCGACACGACGATTGATCTCGACCTGGCCTTGAAGCTGATCGACGCCGCCCGGCCGGCCTTGGATGTCCCGCCCAGCGCCTTCGACTGGTCGGCCATGTCCGCGCTGTTGAAGTTCTATGCCGGCCGGGCCCAGGACCGCGTCGATCTCGTCGTCGCCCGAAATCGCGGCCTCGATCGTGAGCTGTCGGGGGACAAGTCGGGACGGTCGATCGTCGGCGTCGCCCTGCGCACCAAGCTCGAGCAGGTCCCGCGCCGCCGTCCCGCGCTCGTGATGCTTGAGCAACAGGGTCGGGCGGACCAAGGCTGGTCGGGGGCGCCGTTCTGGTGGCCCGTGCTGGTTGCACCGCTCGATGTCGAGCCCTGCGTCTTCGCGTCGAAGGTGGCGGCATGACCGGGTCTTCCCTTGAGCCTGAACGCGCGCTGCGCCGAACCAAGCCCACGAAGCTGAAAATCAAGGTGCCATGGCTGCTTGAGGCCCAGGGGGAGGGCGCGGTTTCAGTCGTCGCCATGGTGGTGGTGGTTGCGCTGCTGGTTGGCGTCTGCGCGTTTATCGGCAGGCTTCCGTTCTGAGCCGGGTGGCCGGCCTGTCTCTCAGTTGGTCGGCGCCGTGACCGGCGCGGCCTGAACCATGTCGACCAGAATATGCTTGAGGCTGATGGGATGGTGCCCTGACTGGAGAAGTTGGCCTTCGTAGACGGCCAGGGAGCGGGGGTAGGCTCCTAGATCCTTTAACGCCGCCGCCTCGCCGTAGACTTGGCGGATACGGCCGTCGATATGACGTAGGACGTTGGCGGCGGGCTGGGCCAGGACATAGCCCAGCATGAAACCCCACTGGTGCCCGGCGGCGTATTTACCGCTGGCGAAGCGCTCGACACCTTCGGTCACATAGCGCGTGTTCAGCCCGGGATTGTCGGCGCTGACGCGCTTGCACTCGATCGCGACATAGGCGCTCTCATCACCGAACTGATGCATGAACTGGAGCGTAATATCGATACGCCCGAGAATCCCTGGGCCGTCGGACGACATGTCGTCCAGTTCATGCTCTCCGAGCACCTGCAGGTTCGTCAAGCCGAGCTTGCGCTTGATCCGCTTCATCGCCTTGCGGACCACCTGGGTCGTTGGAACCTCGAGCATACCTGGTGACACCGACGCCCTGGCCTCGTCGGCGCCTCGACAGACCAGGTCGAGCACGGTGGCAAGCTGGTCATCGGAGAGCAAAAAGGCCGGATCGCCGTATGGAACATCAGGCGTGAGGAGCGACATCGCGCCTCCGGAACCAATGGTCGGCCAGGATGATGTCGGCGTCGTTCAGCCCCGTGCTGGGGCTCCAGTATCGCGCCTCAGTGGGCTTGAGGATGTAGACATCCCCGTCTCCATAGATCCTCAGTTCGCGCCGTTCGTTCAGATAGGGCGCCGTCTCCCCGGAAAAGGCGCCACGCAACAAGCCCGCTAGGGCGGTCATATCGTCCCGATCCCCCTTCTGAACGGACTGGCGTTCCGGAACAGCACCGGACTTCATCACGAATCGCACGGCCGTCACTCCGGGCACCCCGGCGGCCCAGTCCGTCCGCTTGAGCGGCTGTTCGTAGATTCTTGCCTCCAGGTGCCGCTCACCCTTGGCCCGCAAATAAGCGTTGACCGTGGCGGCAACCTGCTCAGCGTAGCCGGTGATCGTCTCGTCATCGGGCGGCAGGACGAGATCGCCGCGCGCCTTACGGTTCTCGAAAATCATGTGCCGCGCGCGCTCGACACTGCCCGAGGCCAGGACGCGCTCTTCGGCCTCGAGGTCGTAGAGGTCGTAGACGGCCTCATCCAACGCCAGCAGGCGATCCGGGTCATCGGGGCGGGCCGCCGCCTGCCGTTCGGCGGTGATGACCGCCTCGAGCAGGTCGGTGTCGATCTTGGTCAGATCCGGGACCCGTAAGGATAGCAGATCATGCGGCTCGACGGTCGGCCGTTCCAGACCCCAGGTCGGTCCGCCAAACGCAAATTGGAAGGCCGTGAGACTGGAATTCAGGATCCCGGACAGAACCCGCGCAAGACGCGCGTCGGCGTCACGGAAGGAAACGCCGTAGAAGTTTTGCGTATAGAGCACTGCATCGTCGTGGACTGCCGCGCTGAAACGCCCGCGTTGCGCGCCTGTGTCGTTGCCAACCTTCGCACACAGCAGCAACGGCCCCTGGAAAATCCCCTCGCGACGCGGACGATGCAAAGTCTTGTGCGCGAAGGCCGGCAGCTCCGCCTCGCGGAGTCGAAAAGGGGTAAAGACGTCTGGCGTGACCACCTTGAGGCGCTGATAGGCAGCTGGCGGCGTATTGGCGTCGCCCTTGACCTGGAACCCCTGGCCACGATGGTCTGGCTCAGTGCGGCCCAGCGCGTCGAGCACTGCGGCGAAACTGGAAAACTCCGTTTCCAATCGCTCGATCAGCCACCCGTCCCGGACGGTGCCGAAGGTCGCGGCCTTAAGAAACGGCGGCGTACGCAGAACGCGGTCGAGTGGAACCGAGCGAATTTCTCCTGGCCCGACCTGGAAAACGCCCGTCCGACGGAAATCCGGTGTCCAGGGTATGGATCCGACAAGTAGTCGCGCAGGGTCATTGGCCAGTGCGCACCGGGAAAAGAACAGCAAGGCCGGTCCGACTGCGTCCGGAAAAAGCTCCTCGCGCCGCAGGTAGGAGAGATTGACCAGTGCCGCCGGCGACAACTGCTTGAGCACCTCATCGCGCGCCTCGACCGCGTGGATGTCCTTCGAGAAGAACGGCGTGGCCTTCATGATCATGGCGATGCGGCCGTCGTCACCGGCAAGCCTCGCCGCCAAGCGAAGAAAGGCCTGATCCGGGCTACGCCGGGGCCTAAGCGCCTTCTGGTCTCCCCGCCGACGCCGAGCCGAAGTCCCTGCCTGACTCACAAAGGTCCACGGAGGATTGCCGACCACGGCGTCGAACGGCTCTGCCATCAGCGAGGGCGGCAGGGCCTCACTCAGGGAATCGGCCTCGAAGAGGTTCTGGTCGATGAGACGATGGAACTTCAGGTCGGCGACATCCGCGATGGGTTCCTGATCCAGCTCCAGTGCCGCGAGGTAGAGGCTGAACGCGGCGATGCCCAGAGCTGAGCGGTTGATATCGACGCCGAACAACTGGCCATACAGGATCTGCCGGACCACCTTACGAGAGGCGGGTTTGTCGCCGCAGGCCTTCCAAACCAGTCGACGGAAGGCCTCAACTAGGAAGGCGCCCGAGCCGCAAGCCGGATCGATGACACGGGCGTCAGCCGCCAAGCCTTCGAACACGGGATCTAAGGTCAGGTGCACCAGTTCGACTGGCGTGTAGTGAAGGCCTTGAGACTCGGCCTCGTCCGCTGCGCTCGAGCGCGCGAATTGCTGATAGATCGAACTGATCAGATCGACCGGGATGGCGTTGAAGCGGAAATTGAACAGCCGCCCTTGCCCGTGTCGTCCCGGGATCAGGCTGCGCCCTTCGATGAACTCGCGGATCAGCGCGAGATGGCCGGCCGTAAGATAGTCCCGCTCGGCCCCGGGATCATCCATTGGGAACAAATCGCCATTGAACGTGGCGCGCAGCCAATCGAACAGCGCGAACGCGGAGTCCGGGGTAGCGAACATCTGGCTCAGGTCAGCCCGAATGTGCGGCGGCAAGAACGGCTGGGCCAGTCCACGATCAAGCAAGTACCACGTAAAGATACAGCGCCCGATGAAGCGCTGCGCCAGATCGACGGCCAATTGACGCTCGTCGCCATTGTCGGCGGGGGTCAGTTTGGTCAGC
This sequence comes from Caulobacter sp. GW821-FHT11E11, assembly GCF_058808315.1. Lineage (NCBI taxonomy): Bacteria > Pseudomonadati > Pseudomonadota > Alphaproteobacteria > Caulobacterales > Caulobacteraceae > Caulobacter > Caulobacter sp. GW821-FHT11E11. The sequence continues at coordinate 44,725 of NZ_JBXARO010000008.1, read as the reverse complement.
TGACGTTCCAGAGCGCTGATTTCGGCCAGCAGTTCACGATCGACGCGATGGCGCCGATCGATTTTCTCGCCGATTCCGCTGGACCAGAACGCGCCGGTCTCAGTTGCCAGACGTCCGCACGTCGCATCCAGCGCCCTAAGGCGCTCGTCGGAATCGACCGCGAACTGCTCGAGCGGCGGCGGCGCTCCCGGCGAAAATGGCCCTGGCGTCGGCGGTGAGGCGTAGCAGTCATAGAGGCGAACCGTGGTGGGAGAGATCACCCACAGGAGCGGTGCAACCCCGATGTTCCAAGCCGCTTCGTGCCAGCCTCGCAATTGCTGGTCGGTGGGTTCGGTGTCGCCGGCGTCCTTGAAAATGCTCGTCGGCGCGCTCTGCGCGGCGAAGACCGCATCGGCGTTAAGGCCCACTCGCTCGTCGTGAAAGAGGGTCCGCAGACGACCCGCGCTCAAGTCCGTGCCAAGCGTCAAGCCTGGCGCGGCGCGGCCGGATCCGACGAGGTAACCGGTAGCCGTCAGCACCCGTGTGAAGGCTTCGCTCGTCATGCCGAACGCCGAAAACGTGATGTGGTCCTAGGCGCCGGGGGCACGACGCGCCGCTCGTCGGTTGGGTTGGCCACGGCGACTGCAGGGAAGAGCTCAAGCTGTCCCTGGGCGGCCGCGGGATCCGGCAGAGCGAAACCTGCTGAGAGGATCAGCAAGTGCGGTTGCAGACTGATGATGATCGCATCGCTCAGGAGCGGACCGGGAGCCTCATCGTCGATAAGCGTCCAGCGCTCCCCCCCCTGCAACGCGAGCGAACGTCCCCAAAGTGCCAAGAAGGACATGCCAAGCAGGTTGCTGCGCAGGCTGTCGAATAGCGGGATGTGCGCCTGTAGTTCGAGATGGAAATGATCGCGCAACATAACGGCGAGACGCAGCAGGAGAATGGTCTGCCAGCTATATTGCGCGGACGAACCTTGGCGCTTGGGTGGGACGTCCGCCGGAATCAGGGCACGACGGCTCGTCCATTCGCGGAGCGTGGGGCCAGTTAGGCCAGTTAGCTCGATGGCGACCCGTGTCGGGACGTAGCGCATTTTTTCCTCAAACTTCGAGTCTCGCTCCCGAACTTTAGAGAGTTCGGGTAACACACCCGACCTTTTCGGTAAACGCTGCGTCACTCTCGGTCGCATGCTGCCGAGGATTGGTGGGTGATGCACGGCACGGCCGTGACGGAGGGTCAGCTTCACAGAAAGGGTGCCGGTCGAAGGTCCAATTCCTCGAGGTCCATCACCGGCCGACCTGGAACTGAGTGAGGAACAGCCCTCTGACGCTGTGGGGAACTTCTAGTTCTTGGAGGCACATCAACGACGGCTCTTGGCGCCGGCTGGCTATTCATAGCCGTCGCGCACGTCGGTGCGGTTGCAGCGCGGGCAGTGAAGTGAACCGGTGCGACGCCGTTCGTCGCGCGCCCGCCGGGATTCTTCCCGGGTGAGCACTTCGGCTTCGAATCGCTCCCCGCAGTTATTGCAGCGGAACCGGCGCCGCTCAGTCATATTCCACCCCGGCGCGTTCCACGAACTGGTTCCAAAGCCATTCGGCCGCCTGCCTGCCTGACAGTTTCGGCGCCTCGTTGCGGCTGCCCCACAGGTTATCCGTGGTGAGAAAGAGGTTGTACTCATCGGCCTCGACGCGGATTCCGCCGTTCGAGCTGTTACCGCTGGCGTGGCGCTCGTAGACGTAACTGATGTCGCCCAGCATGCGCTGGCCTCTGCCATTGTGGACAGTGATGTGCGCTTCACGGTGACTGCGCGAGGCCCGGTTCACCAGCGAGCAGGTGAACGCGGTAGGCGACATTTCCTCGAAGCTCGTGCGCAGGTCGTCGCTCGCCTGAGCCAGTTCGGTGGCGGCAGCGCGGAAATAGTCCCGCAGCGTGGCAAAGGCCTCATCCGCGAATGCGGCGCGCTCGATCGTGTCGAAATCCCGTTTCAGCTTCACGCGCCGGGGAGCGTTGCCTTCGACTGGCGCGGTGGCAGGGGCACTTCGCATGGCTGGTGAAGTGGTAAGGCGACGCAGGCCGGTGACGATGTCGAGGTAGGCGTTGTTGGCGTTGGTCCATTCCGAGACGGGCTTGCCCTCTTTGGGAAGGGCCATGAATTGACGGAACGGCGTTGCAAGCCAGTCGCAGGGCTCGATGATGACCGGGACGATCCGAAGCTTTTCCGCTTGCGCGAGGGCCAGCGCGTGCTCGAATTCCTTCTCGTAGCAATAGTTGGACGCCAGATAATCTGGGCTGAGTAAGGCGAGGAACAGATCGCTGCTCTCAAGCTCCGATCGGATCGCCTCGTCCAGTACCGCGCCGGGCAGAATGGCATGATCGAACCACGCGCTAATCGCCTGATCGCGCTGCAGAACGGCGAGATGCTTGTGAAGCCGTTCGAGCGCCTTCTCGTCTGCGTGCGAATACGAAATGAAGGCGCGCATCGCCATGAACTCTCCTGTGTTGACTCGCCGACAATGCGATAAGCGCGTTCGCGAGGCAAGAAAAGTTCATCATATGTTCCAGGATATGCGACCATATTCCCACGCTCGCTAGGCGCGAAATGAGCCGCTGGGACCGATGAGGTCAACGTCCAACACGGGTTGCTCCCGCCACTGTGCTTGGCGCGCTGAATGTCGTGTTTCTGGAGCGGCGACAACGGCGGCAAATGGCGCTGCGCTGACAGCGACACGGACTCGGGGAGGGCGCCTTGCCGGCGTCGAATGGCGAGTTCCTGCGGTTTCGTGCCCGCGGATGCGGTTTCGCGTCCACGCTGGCTGGCGGGTTCATCGGCGCGGCGTAAGAGCATTGGCGGCTAGCCTGCATCTATGAGTTCAATATCCGGCGAGCCGCGCTGCTTGATTGTTTTGTCGCCGGCCTCCCATCGCCTGGTTCTTGATAACGTGCTGCTCACGCAAGAACCCGCCGATCGCGCTCAGAGCGCTTCCAGAAGTCGCTTGGCGCGCGCGAAGCCCTGGTCGGCCGACTTCGTCAGCCAATAGCGCGCTTTGACGGGATCGACGCCAACCCACTGATCGCCGTCCAGGTACATTTTACCAAGCTGGTATTGCCCGTGCGGATTGCCCTCCTCGGCGGGGGCATAGAGGAAGTCGACCTGCAAGGTCTCGGTGTCGATCAGCCACCAGTCTCGCTTGTTGCTGTGCCAGAGCAGGGCGTGGCGATCGTCCTGCCAGACGAGCTTGCTCGCCGCCGTGTCGATCTTGCCCAGTCCGATCGGCGAGGCGAGGAATGGCGCCCAGCGCGTCTCGCTGTCCTTGGCCGTGACGGTGAAGCCGAGTTCGAGCTGGCGCCCGGTCCGCCACTCGACGCCGACAGCGCGGGTCCTGCTGGCGTTCCATTTGGGCTTGGTCCAGACGCCGTTAAAGCGATGATCGGCGTCCACTACCCTGCGATAGACCGCCTCAAGCGCGTCCAGGTCCCATCCGCGGTCCGCCCCCAGCGCGCGCAAGGCGTGATGCGCCTCGCCTAAATGGCGCGCATGGAGGGTCGGCAGCGCGTTGACTTCCGGATGCTCGCCCAACGGATGTTCATAGCGCAGCACGTCGAACAGGTCTTCGCCCCGGCGCTCCGAGGCCGGGGCGATGAGGATCACCTTGCCAATTCCGTTGGAGGCGACCTTGCCCTTCTGCAGCCGATAGGCGTAAGCCGTCGCCGCCTCGCGGACGCGCAAGCGCGTCCTCGTCGCTGATCGCGGCGTACTCCCCTGAATAGTGGGACTCCACGGCCCGCAAATACTTGCCCATCTTCGATCCTACACCTAGCCGTCCGACGGCTTTGCAAACCCGTAGATTGTCGACAGCTAAGACAGCTGCCCTCGCCGATCGCCCGCACCATCACCTCTCGAACAACTTTGTCACGCCCGTATGTTGACGGCTCTCGAAACGCTTTGCGACGGCATAAGGCGCTACGCGAATGAGGCGGCGGAACGAGTGAACATCTAACAAGGGCGAACAAGGCGGACCTGCGCCAGCCAGGGAATGTCTGGTTCCTGGAGGTGTGCCAGAGTCCGCTCGTGGCGCTCACGAGCCAAGCGGACCGGCCTCTTGTTCGCGAACCTGGCGTTCACGCTCTGCGGCGAGGTCGTCCCAGGTCTGGGCCAGGCGAGCAATGACCTCCCGCATCCTCGCGTCGGGCGCGGACTTTGCCAGGTCCCGGGCCTTCGAAGCCTGATCACGATAGTCGGACGCTGTTTTCATTCCGCAGCGGCTAGCACCTGCGACGCGCGATCACCGCCCAGTAGCCGACGTTAGGAACGAGACAGGCTCGACGGCGGCAAGCCCAAGTACGAGCTGATTTTTTGCCTACCGACGTCTTGACGACTTTTGACGATCGCCTAACTCATCGCGTGCTTGCCGGGCGCCGACAGGGTCCGGCCCCTGGGGCGCGCGGCGTTTGTCCTAGCGCCCCTCATGTCCAACTTGCTTTCGAGGAGATGGAAATGAGCACCGCGTTTGACTTCACACCGCTCTACAGCTCGATGATCGGCGTCGACCGCATGGTCGAGCTGGTCGAGACCGCCCTGCGTAGCGGGGCGAGCGCGAGCTATCCCCCGTACGATATCGAAAAGACCGGCGAAGATGCCTATCGCATCTCTCTGGCGCTCGCCGGCTTCGCTCCGAGCGACCTTGAGATCGTCGCCGAGCCCAACCTTCTGATCATTAAGGGCCAGCGGCCGGCCCGGGAAGGGCAGGGCGCGCGATCCTTCCTGCACCAGGGCCTGACCCAGCGGGCCTTCGAACGGAGGTTCGAGCTGGCCGACTACGTGGTGGTCAAGGACGCCAGCCACGCCCACGGCGTCCTGTCGATCGATCTGGCGCGCGAGGTGCCGGACGCCTTGAAGCCGAGGTCAATTCCCATTGGCGTCGGCACGGCCTTGCGGGCCTTGGACGTCAAGCCTGCCAAGGCCCGCAAGGCCGCCTAGGGAGGCTCGCCATGCGCACGGACTCCCATCTGACCGACCGGGCGCGTCCCTGGCCCGTGCGGCCCGCGGTCGGCTTCCTCCATCCGTTGGAGGTTCTCAAGGACGAGGAGCTCGACCCCGCCGAGAAGCGCGAGATCCTGGCGGCCTGGGCCTCGGACGCCAGCGCTGTGGAGCATCGACCAAGCCAGAGATGGCTCTTGGGAACGCCCGCGCCGGTTCCGCTCAGCGAGGTGTTGTCCGCGCTGAGCCGACTGGACCGCGACCTGGATCGCGACGCGCGCCCTTGAGTTGGGGCGGGCGGCCGGCCAGCTGATGGTCGGCCGCCAAACTCTCCCGCTTTCCTATTCCTACGTTGTGATCATGCCCTGCTTTATCTTTGTCGAGCCGTCGGGCGACGGCTGGATCGTCCGCGGCGATCTCGACGGCGGTCCCCTCGACTTCACCACTGGCGCCCGCGCCGAACAGGCCGCGCGCGACCTTGCCCACCGGTTGGCCGACGCTGGCGAGCCGGTCGTCCTGGAAATCCGTTTGCGCGATGGCGCGCGGGCCGGACGCTTCCTGTTTCCACCCTACGGGGGCGAACCGGGGGCAATCCCTGCGCAGCGCGCCTAGCCGCGGACTAGGCCGCGAGGGAGGAGGCCGCTGTCCGCATCCGGCGCAGCGCCGCCTGCAAGTCGGCGAGCGCTAGGGCGAAGGACGACCCGTTGCGCAGTGCTCTCTGGGCGTCGGTCCATTGCCCGCGATGGATCTGGTCGGCGACCAGGCCAGCCTCTTGGTGGAAGGCGCGATGGGTCTCGAGCAAGCTCAGGAAGGCATGGTTGCCGGCCCAGCGCCTGGCGCCCTCGCCATGCAGCCAGCAACCGGTCGGACAAAGTTTGTCCGAGCGCAGGGCGTTGGGATCAATCGGGTGGCGCTCGGTGACGGCCGCGACGAGCGCTTCGCGGATCTGGGTGTGTTGGTGTGCTTGTTCCTGGAAATCCATGGCCAAACCTCTCGGCTCAATCCAATGGCGGCGTTCTCGCGCAGGATGGTTTCCGGCCGGTTTTCAGGCGGCCTTTTTCCACAGTTTTGATCGAGGTGGGGATGAGCGGCGGTCTCGTCCAACACGCCCACTTCAGGTCAAAAACCTTGAACGACGGTAGCAATCGCCGCGCCGCGCTAGCCTGCCGAGCGGCAGACGCGCTCGATGGCGACCTCTACATCGTTGTCCGCAAAAAAGCTGAAGCGGCGCTGTCGGAACGGGCTTGCCGGCGGGGTGTTGATTTTCGGTCCACCCCACGCAGGAGAGCATCATGGCCGATCAAGCCAACGAACAGAACCGCCAGCCGCAGCAGCAGGATCAGAACCCGCAGCAGCGCTCGCCGCAGCAGCAGAACGAGCAGCGCGACAACCAAGGCCAAAAGACCGGCGAGCGGATCGACACCGATGGTGACGGCCGCACCCGCGACCCGAACGACACCCGTGCGACCGACGACGGCGGCCGTGGCGAGCCCGTTCAGCGCTGACCAGCAGCCGAGCACGTGAGAAAGGCCGGGCAAGACGCCCGGCCTTTTTTCGTTTCTTGAGACCAGTGGCGACCTCTGCGGGTCCCGCGAATCTCTCCGCTCCCGTCGTCTAACGCGATGCAACGCTACGTCGGCTTTCTGGAGCGATTTGAAGTTCCGCCTCTGGCGCAAGGATACCTTTGTTCGCCCTTGATCCTACCAGTACGCGCGGTCTGCGTTTAGGGCGTCTGCCATTCGAACAAGATCTGGAAGGCTCTTGGCGGCCATCTTTCGCATGACCGAACCGCGATGCGCCTTGACCGTAATTTCGCTGATCCGAAGTTCTGCGCCGACCTGCTTGTTCAGCTTGCCGGCTGTCACAAGCCCCATCACTTGACGCTCCCGAGCGGATAGCGTGACAAACCTCGATCGAAGCGTCTCCAGCTGCACGCAGAGGGAGCGGTGTTCGCGATTTGCGTCGATGGCCGCGTTGACGGCGGCCAGGATGGCCTGCTCGCGAAAGGGCTTTTCCACAAAATCCACGGCCCCGGTTTTCATTGCGCGCACGGCCATCGCGACGTCGGCGTCGAAGGCGGTCAGCACCACCGGATAGCGGCGGCCGAGTGCGCATTCGGAGGCCGCGGACGCCTGGGTGTCCAACACCAGGCATCCGGCAATATCCTCATGGGACGTCGCCAGAAAGTCACTGACCTCGTCATAGGTGCGGCAACTCAGCCCGGCCCGCACGAGCAGGTCGCAAAGACGGCTCCTCGTGACCTGGTCGCGATCGACCAGATGCACGATCGCGGCCGCCGGCGCGCCTCCAGACGCCGATATCTGACCAGGGTTCGCGGAAGTTTCGGCGGGGAACGCTTCGAGGCCGCTCATGCTTCATCTCCGATCCAGTGCGCCCTGAAGACGCAGGCGGATCGAAAATCCACATCAGCCTTTCGCGGGTGGGAGATTATTTTTCGAGGACGAGTTCGATGCCGTCCTGCCGCCGGACCGTCCGCAGTCCATGCAGTTCGCCCAACGTCTCCGCGAAGCGCTCGGTTTGGCCGGCCCGGAACTGACCCGATACGTGCAGGGAACCGACCTTGGGGTCGCGGACAATAATTTGGGCTTGAGAGTAGCGATTCATCACCGCGGCGGCCTCGGCCAGCGGTTGATGGTCGAAGTCCACGAGGCCCTTGCGCCAGTCGGCCTCGGTCTGATCCGGCTCGCTGATCGTTTGGACCGACGCCTGGCCACGCCGCTCGACGTACTGCTGACCGGGTTGCAAGTCGATGGGAACAGCGCTCGAGTTCAAACGCGCGACTTCGACGCGCCCCTCCAGCAGCGTCACCGTCAGGACTCCAGCCGCCAAGTCGACGTTGAAGCGGGTGCCGAGGTCAACCACCCGGTGCTCGCCGGCCGTAACCACGAAGGGGCGCGTCTGGTCATGGATGACGCCGAAGGCCGCGCGACCGCGCTTCAACTCGATGGCGCGGACCTTGCCCCCAAATCGGCCGGTGGCGGCGCTGTCGGCGTCCAGGGTCATGGTGCTGCCGTCGGGAAGGGTGAAATCCTTCACCTGGCCGCGGGCGGACACATATTCGACCGCTGAGGTCGGGGCGGGCCCTGGGGGCGCCGAGCCCGAGGATTTCCAAACCGGCGCGAAGAACAGGCTTGTCCCGATGGCGACGAGCACGACCGCCGCGGCCGCAGCCAGCCGCCAGTCAGTCCAGCTCGACGCCCGGGGCGCCCGCGCGTGAGCGCGCATCGCAGCGAGGATTTCATCGTCTCCGGCCTCGGCGAACGCTTCCCAGGCGCGTTCGGCGCTGGCCAGCGCCTGTTGATGGGTGGTGTCCGCCGACAGCCAGGCCGTGAAAAGCGCCTGCTCCTGCGAGGTCAAGCCCTCGGCCCGCCGAGCCACGAAGCAGGCCGCGGCTGCAGCGGGCGGAAGCCTCGCAAGACTGTCTTGCGTGATCGCTTCACGAACCACGGCGTTTTTCCATTTCCAGGCTCAGGTGCTGGACCGCCCTCATGATATGTTTCTCCACCGCGCTCACCGAGATTCCGAGATGCTGCGCGATGTCGCGCTGTTTGCGGCCTTCCAACCTGCACAGGATGAAGATCGTCCGTGTACGTTCGGGTAGCGAAAGCAGGGCCGCCGTGGCCGCGTGCAACTCCTCCTTCCCGGCTAGGACGCGCTCGGGATGGAAATCCTCATCGCCATGCCGCTCCTCGTCCAAGGGAATATGGAGCGCGCTCATGCGCGCCGACCGCCGCCGTGCGCTGTCGGCGATGACGCTGGCGGCCGTCTTCAGCAGATAGCCGCCGATGTGTTCCACCGGCTCGGTGCTGTTGCGGGAAACGATGCGGATGAAGACTTCCTGCACCAAGTCCTCGACGTCGGCCGCGTTGCGAATCCTGCGGTGGAAGTAGTTCGTAAGCCAGCGACGGACGGGGGCATGAGCCCGAGCCAGATCCTCCGCGTTGGTTTCAGCTTCGCCCGGCGACATCGCGCAGCATGGTCTCATAGGAAAGCGGCCCATGACAATTTCGTTTCGCCGGCATCAAGCGACTGTAGAGCTCCGATCATGGCCGTCCGGAAGGGGGCCGATACCAAAGTCTAATTCCAATCCCGGCTCGCCGGCGTCATGCTTCCAGGCGACAGGAGGGGTTTGTCTCGACCACGAGAGTGACTTGAATGGATCTTATCTGCCTGCGCTCAGGACCTAACGCCAAGGCGGGAGGCAACCAGGCGACCGGTCGTTGCCGCCTCGGGACGGCCGACCGCGACGATGCGCTCTGATCGGAGGGTGAGCGTCACACGGCTTGGCTGTATTTGCGCCCTCTATGTCCGTTCCTTCACCCTGAAGGCCATATCGGGCGGTTACGCCCTCAACTACATCGCAACTCGAGATCATCAGCGCGCTGTCCTTCTACCAGGATGGCGACGCGGGGCGTCGAGTTGGCCGGTCGACGTCGCAAGACACGGCTGGGGATTTCGAGGGTGTCCACCGATGAGCCAGACGACCAACCGTCATCTCTTGAGGTAGGTCCGCCCGTTTACGACGGCGCCTACATTGAAAATATGCGGTCGCGATACGAGGAAGACCCGAACTCCGTGCCCGAGGGTTGGCGCAAGTTCTTTGATCAATTCCGAAACGCTACGGGCGATGTGAAGCCGACGAGCTAGGCCCCCGCTGCAGGACAGAGCTTATGCGCGTCGCTATCCTCGCCATTCCGGGCGTCCAGATGCTGAATGTCGCCGGGCCGATGGACGTCTTCTCCACGGCCAACCGCGTCCTTGGGAACCCCGACGCCTATCATGTGCAGGTCGTCGGCCCGACCCTGGATCCGGTGATCGCGCACAACGGGATCCGGTTCCTGCCGGACGCCTCGGTCAAGGAAGAGCTCGACGATCTGGACACCCTGCTGGTCGCCGGCAGCCCGGATATCCGCAAGTACGAAAACCATCCCGAGTTGGTGGGGTGGGTCGCCAAGGCGGGCCGCCGCGTCCGGCGCATAGGTTCGACCTGCACGGCGGCCTTCATCCTGGCGAACGCGGGCCTGCTCGACGGCCGGCGTGTGACGACGCACTGGAACTGCACCAACAGGCTCGGCGAAATGTTCCCCAGGATCACGGTCGAGCCGGACCGCATCTATGTGAAGGACGGCCCGGTCTACACATCAGCGGGTGTGTCGGCCGCGATGGACCTGGCCTTGGCCATGGTCGAGGAAGACCACGGACGTCCTGTGGCCTTGCGCGTCGCCAAGGACCTGATCCTGTTCCTCCAGCGACCAGGGGGGCAATCGCAGTTCAGTGTGCACCTGGCCGCCCAGGCGTCGGAGATCGGGCCGATACGCGACGTGCTCGAGTGGATCCTGTCCAACCTGACCGAGCATCTATCCGTTGAAAGCCTGGCCGATCGTTCCGGCATGAGCGCCCGGAATTTTGGGCGGCTGTTCAAGCGTGAGACGGGAATGACGCCCGGCGACTACGTCGAGGCGGTCCGCGTGGAAGCCGCGCGCCGGATTCTGGAGGAGAGCGACCTGCCGCTGAAGCGGATCGCCAGCTTGTGCGGTTTCGCCGATCAGAGCGGCCTGCGACGCGCGTTCATGCGACGCCTCAATGTCAGCCCCGCGCAATATCGACAACATTTCCGAGCGGAACAGCCCGCTGGAGTCAAAATTCCGCATAAGTCGATGCGCGAGCAGAGCAAGGTCTAACACCAGGCGCGCCAAGCGGACGACATCGCCGAGCGTATGGGTCGACGATCTCGATCAATAGATTTGCAACAAGAACAACGGAGCGCGCCACCTACAAAAAGTCGTCGATGGGCTGCCTGAGGTGGTTTAAAAAATGAGCGCTCGTGCGATCGTTAGACAAGCGCCTGGCAACTCAAAGCGCCGAGTCTTTGCTTGGTCTGGGATGAAATCGAGAGGCGATGCCCGTCAATGTTGAGTTTCGGCAAGTAATCGCCAAGACGGTCGCATCCGTCTGGCGGATGGAACGCTGACCAAGGGGGCGAGCCGGGGGGTCTGGAGCCCCGACCAATCGGGACGGGTGGGGGCGAAATGGCTCGGCCGCTGACAATTGAAGGGTGGGGCGGCGCGCGTTCGGCGCGGCCTGGTCTGGCGGCGTTGGCGTTGGCGTTGATGATGGCGACGCCGGCGTTGGCGCAGCCCCCCAAACCGATCAAGATCGAGGCAGGACCCCTGTCCCGTACACTGCAGGAGATCGCTCGCCAGGGCGGTGTCGAGTTGCTGTTCGACCGCGACGTCTTGGCGGGAAAGCGGTCGAAGAGGATCGAGGGCCGGTTGACGCCCATGGCGGCCTTGCAGGCGGCGCTCGCGGGGACGAACCTGAGGGCCAGGCGCGCCGCCTCGGGGGCGTTGATCGTCGAGGCGGCGGACGCCCCGCCCCTCGCGCGGCCAGACGTCTCGGTCTCCGAGCTGTTGGTGATCGGTCGTCGAAGCCAGAACGCCGACATCCGCCGACAGGAAACGGACATTCAGCCGTACAGCGTCTTCACCGGCAATCAGATCGCTAATGCTCACGTCGATCAGATCGGCCAGTTCTTCGATACCCGGGTCACGTTCCAGACGCGCCCACAAACCGTGGTTTGGGGGTTGGACGGTGAGACCAACTCGCAGATCGGCCTTCGCGGCCTGGGCTCCGACCAGACGCTCGTCCTGATCGACGGGCGGCGCATGCCCGATATTCCCAGGACGACGGTGGGCACCCGGTCGACCCAACCCGACCTCAACGCCATTCCCCTTCATGCGATCGATCGCATCGAGACCCTGACCGGCGCCGCAGGCGGCATTCACGGCTTTGGCGCCCTAGGCGGGGTGGTGAACGTCGTGCTCGCTCACAATCGGCCGGGAGCCGAAGCCCACGTGACCACGGGGCTCAGCACGCGCGGCGACGCGGGCAGGGCGGCCTTCGAGGGGCGGGTGGAATTTCCACTCAACGACGGCGCCACCGATGTGACACTCGACGTCGCCATCTCTCGCTCGCGGCCCCTGCATACGGGGCAGCGCGGCTTCCTGGCGCGGGACCAGCGCGCGGCCTACAGGCTCGATCCGGTCGACGCCGTCGACAACTATCCAGCCAGCGGCAATTCCGTCGTCGTGTATGCGAGCCGGCCTGAAGCCTTGGTCCTAAAGCCGGCATATGGCGGCGCTGCACTGGGAGCGTCCACCACCTTCATTCCCAGTCGCTTCGAGGGTTCCGCAGGGGATCTGGTCGCGGCGCTGTCGAGCCATGCGGGCCAGGTAGATCGCGGCCTGTCGGACGGCGAAGCTGAGAAGGATCTTACCGCGACGCCCAGGATGGGCTCCTTGCTGGTGAACGCCCGTCATCAGTTCGGCCAAGGTTTCGAGGCCTATTTTGACGGCGTCATGCTGTGGGACGAGGGCCGCCGCGCACAGCCCAACTACAGTTCCACCGGCACGCTACGCCTAGCCGGGTCATCGCCGCTCAACCCCTTTGCTCAGGACATCGTCGTCGCTTTTCCGCTGACGGAGCAGAGCGGAGAAAGCACGAGCGGCCTCATGAGTTCGCGGTACATATTCGGCGTGGCCGCGCCCTTGCCCCTGGGGTGGAAAGGCGCCGTGGAGACGATCTGGGGCGAGACGCGATATCGACGCTCGTCGTTCATCCAGCAGAACGCCGTTTCGTCCACCGGCGACGACCTGGATCCCTTCACGAGCTGGAGCGCGTTCGAGACCGCGCTGCACGCCTATCAGTCGACCGGCTCCTTCCGGTTCCAGGCCAAGACGCGCTATAGCGACCAATCGCTGAGGCTGGCGGGGCCGCTTTTCCCGTCGCTCGGACGACCAGCCACACTCACCCTTCTGGCGGAGCGTCGCCGCCAGGCCATCCCCCGATATCAGGTCTTCGCCGAGGGCGATTACGCATCGTACGGCGGCGACGTCGCGCCGCAATCGAGCACCACCACGTCGTTGTACGCCGAACTCCGGTGGCCGATATTCACGGATCAGGCGCCTTTGCCGTGGGTTCGCGGACTGGAGACGCAGCTCGCCGTCCGCACCGACCGCCAGGCTGACGACTTCTACGCCCTTCCCGCGGACCCGGGGTCTGAACATCTCCATGCCACACACTCGGGCGTCTACTACACGGCGGGCGCCAAGGTCTCACCCCGACCTTGGCTCATGCTGCGCGGCAGCTTCGCCACGGGCCAGACACCGCCGGCGCCGGAGGACCTGGTCGCTCAGGATATCGACGGCCTGTTCCGCTACAGTGATCCCAAGCGTGGCGGGACGCAGAACCGGTTCATCTACACGGTCGGCGGATCGCCACTGCTCAAAAATCTGCGCGAGACGACCCTGTCGGTCGGTGCGGTGCTGACCCCGTTCGGCCCTGATGTCCTGCGCCTGTCGCTGGACTACTCACATATCCAGCAGACACGGGGCGTGCAGTTTCTGAACGGGAAGACCAACTTCATTCTCGCGCACGAGGACTATTGGCCTGAGCGGGTGCAACGGGGGCCGCTGACGGACGCGGATCGGGCGCTGGGTTATACGGCGGGTCCTATCACGCGGATCGATGCGACGGCGTTCAACGGGGCGGGCCTGGATGCGAAGACCCTCGACGCGCGGCTCGACGGGTCCGTGGCTCTAGGGGACAGTGCGCTGCATCTCTATGCCGCCACGACCTACAACCTGAGCCATGTCGCCACGGCGCTGTTCCTCCTGAAGACCCAAACCGTGGGGTTCAGCAACGGCCCGCTCGAATGGCGTGCGAACGCCGGCGCCGATTGGTCGGTTGGATCCCTGACCCTCGGCGCCAATCTTCAGTATTACAGCCGCTATCGCCTGGATGTGTCGTCAGTGACCTTCGATCTTTACAACGATCTCCAGGGGGCCAAATACATTCCGGCGCAGTCCTATCTGGACCTGTTCGTCCGCAGGGCCTTCGAGGTCCGCACTGGGGCGATCGACAGGCATGTCCGTGTCGAGCTAGGCGTCAGCAACGTCCTGGACGCTTCCCCGCCACGCGTTCTGTCGCCCGCATACTACGGCGGTGGCTACAGCGCCTTTGGCGATCCGCGACTGCGACGGGTCGAACTGACGGTGAGCGCGCAGTTCTAACGGTCTTGCCAGGCGCGCTTTCTGGGAACTGGTCCTTCGTCGCGCGATCGGCCCGCGCTCAGGGCGTTGGCCGATATTTGGCGGTGTTCTTGTTGAGGTCTCGCTCCAGCGGTCCGTCCTGTTGCAGGCCCTTGGCCACCAGCGCCTTGACCCGCGCCTGGGCGGCGGGGCGTTGAACGGACGTGATGAAGGCGTCCCATCCCTGGCGGATCTCGGCGTCGGGCGGCAGGCTGGCCTCATCGACCAGATGCTTGGTGTCGACGATCGCCTGCTGGTCGAAGCTTGCGATCCGCTTGGCCAGAGCATCGACAAAGCCGTCAAGCTCGGCGTCGGGCAGGGCGCGGTTCACGTAGCCGTAGCGTTCGGCCAGCGCACCGTCGAACGCCTCGGCGCCGATCAGGATCTCCAAGGCGCGTCCACGGCCAACCAGACGGGGCAAGCGCGCCATGGGGCCGCCGCCCGGGACGAAGCCGGCGCCGACCTCGAACTGCGAAATCCAACCCTTTTCTCGGCTGATGAACCGCATGTCGGCGGCCAGGGCGATCTCGCTGCCGATGCCGCTGGCCCGGCCTCGGATCGACACGATGGTCACCGCCTTCAGCCGGGCGAGGCGGACCATGAAGTCGGGCACCGGATGCATGCCGGTGGGGCCTGGCGCCATGCCGGTGGACTGCTCCAGCGGCTTGAGCAGGTCGTAATGGGCCATGAAATAGTCCGGGACGGCGCTGTCGAAAACCACCACCTTGACGTCGGGGTCGGCCTCGATCTGGTCCAGGATCTGCGTCAGACGGCGGACCTCGGCCGGGCCGACGATGTTGAGGGGCGGGCCGTCGAAGGTCACGCGCCAATAGGCCGGGCTCGGCTTGGCCAACTGGATCCGCGCCGCGACGTCGGCCGATGGCGTGCGGGGCGTCTGAGCCAGGCCGTGGGCCGGCCCGCAAAGCACCGCCGAGGCCAGGAGCAGGGCGCAAGCCTTCACCGTGTTCATGATCGTCTCCATGTCCTCTTCGCCGGGGGGCGGGAGCGGCACGATCAGAACCAAGGATCGACGGGCAATCCATTGGACGAAGGTGTCGGCGAGACCATGGTAGGGGCCGGCCACCTGCGCGCCGACAGATTCGGCCCTCGACCTGGTCGGCGACTTTCGCATGGGAAAGGGGGGCGCGCGGCGAGCGCGGGACGATACCTTGGTCTCCTCGATACCATGGTCCAATAGCCAGGCGTCGGTTCCGCTCGACATGCTCTGCCGCGACGTGAGCACGCCGTCCCGGCGGCCTAGCGGGAGACCCGTCATGCAACCCCAACCCCTGTCCTCCACGCGGAGGGACGTCCTGGCGGCTTCGGCCGCGATCACCGCCGTGGGCCTGGCGGCGACCGCCGCGAAGGCCGCCGCGCCCGCGACCGGCGGCGCGGCGATCCGCCCGTTCAAGATCCACATTCCGGAGGCGGCGCTGGTCGACACCAAGCGGCGCCTGAAGGCCACGCGCTGGCCGGAGAGGGAGACCGTCAACGACACCTCCCAAGGGGTGCGGCTGGCGACCATCCAGGCGCTCACGCGCTACTGGGCCGACGAGTACGACTGGCGCAAGTGCGAGGATTATCTCAACAACCTGCCCAACTTCCTGACCGAGATCGACGGTCTGGACATCCACTTCCTGCACGTCCGCTCCAAGCACGAAAACGCGCTGCCGATCATCATCACCCACGGCTGGCCGGGCTCGATCATCGAGCAGTTGAAGATCATCGACCCCCTGACCAACCCCACCGCCCACGGCGGAACCGAGGCCGACGCCTTCCACGTCGTGATCCCCTCGTTGCCGGGGCACGGATTCTCGGCGAAACCGACGACCACCGGCTGGGATCCGATCCGCATCGCCAAGGCCTGGGCCGAGCTGATGGACCGCCTGGGCTACGCGCGCTACGTCGCGCAAGGCGGCGACTGGGGCAACGCGGTCACCGAACAGATGGCCTTGCAGCGGCCGCCCGGCTTGGCCGGCATCCACACCAACATGCCCGCCACCGTGCCCGATGACGTCGCCAAGGCCCTGCAGTTTGGCGAGCCGCCGCCGGCCGGCCTGTCGGCCGACGAGCGCAAGGCTTTCGACCAGCTGGCCTATTTCTACAAGCACGGCCTGGGCTACGCCAACGAGATGGCCAATCGGCCCCAGACGCTCTACGCGCTGGCGGACTCGCCGGCCGGCCTGGCGGCCTGGATGCTCGACCACGACGAACTGAGCTACGAGCTGATCGCCCGGGTGTTCGACGGGCGGCAGGAGGGGCTGTCCAAGGAGGACGTGGTCGACAACGTCGCCCTCTACTGGCTGACCAACACCGCCGTCTCCTCGGCGCGCCTCTACTGGGAAAGCAAGCTGGCCTTCTTCGCCCCCAAGGGCGTGGCCATCCCGGTCGCCGTCAGCGCCTTCCCCGATGAGCTCTACCAAGCTCCCAGGAGCTGGGCCGAGCGGGCCTATCCCAAGCTGCTCGACTATCGGCGCCACGACAAGGGCGGCCACTTCGCCGCTTGGGAGCAACCCCAGGCCCTGACCCAGGACCTGCGCACCGCGTTCCGATCGCTGCGCCAGGCCTAGGCGCGGCTCCGATGGTGGACGAGCCCCCCGCGTTCACCCTGCCGTCGACCTCCGCGAGCGTGCGCTATCGCCGCGTGATGGTCGACGGCCTGAGCGTTTTCTACCGCGAGGCCGGGCCGAGGGGCGCGCCGACCATCGTCCTGCTCCACGGATTTCCGTCGTCGTCGCGAATGTTCGACGCATTGATCCCGCTGCTGTCTGTTTCACACCATGTCATCGCCCCCGACTATCCGGGATTCGGCCACAGCGACGCGCCGCCGCCCGGCGCCTACGACTACAGCTTCGACCAACTTGCGCTGACGGTCGGCGACCTGCTCGACGTGCTGGGCGTCGAGCGATACGCCCTCTACCTGCAGGACTACGGCGGGCCGGTCGGCTTTCGCCTGATGATGGCCCGGCCCGACCGCCTCGACGCGCTGGTGATCCAGAACGCCAACGCCTACCGCGAAGGGCTGGGCGCGAAATGGCGCGGCATCGCCCGCTACTGGGCCGATCCGGTCGCGCACCAGGACCAGCTGGAGGCCTTCGTCTCGCTGGATAGCGCGCGGCGGCGCCACGTCGCCGGCAGTCCTCACCCCGAGCGCTATAATCCCGACAGCTGGACCGACGAGTTCGCCGCGCTGTCGCGCCCCGGCGCCCGGGAGATCCAGGCCCGCCTGCTCTACGACTATCGCACTAACGTCGCGGCCTATCCGACCTGGCAGTCGTGGCTCCGCGTCCACAGGCCGCCGACCCTGGTGCTCTGGGGGCGGTACGATCCGTCCTTCATCGTCGCCGGGGCCTTGGCCTACCGGCGAGATCTGCCAGAGGCGCAGATCCACCTGCTCGACGCGGGGCACTTCGCGCTCGACGAAAAGCTCGACGAGATCGCCGGGCGGATGATCGCGTTCCTGGGCACCCTGCCCGAAGAGAACGGGGCGCCCGGCATCGGAACGGCTCAGGCGCGCGGCGAGACCTCGTAGCGGGGCGCGGGCCTCGATCGCGACAGGTCGGGCATCATCGCCTGGCGGGCGTCCTCGTAGGCCTGCCAGGCGGCGGCGTCGATCAGCGACGGGATGGTGACGAACTCTCCTTGGTCCAAGCCCGCCAGAGCGGCGTCGACGGCGTCGTCGACCGACATGACGATCTCGGGGGGCAGATGCTCGACCGGTTGGCCGGCGATCGCCCAGAAATCGCTGGCTACCGCCCCGGGCGCCACCACCTGGATGCGGATGTTCTGGTCCTGCAGCTCGTGCTTCATCGACTGGGAGAGGGCCAGGACGAAGGCCTTGCTGGCCCCGTAGACGCCGTTGAGGATCTCCGGCGCGATCGCCACGATCGAGGCCATGTTGATGATCGTCCCCCCGCCGCGGGCCACGAAGCCGGGGGCGGCCGCGTAGTTCAGGCGCATGAGCGCCTCGACGTTCAGCGCGACCATCGCGCTCATGGCGGACACATCGGCCTTGAGCAGCGGGCTGGCCGAGCCCACGCCGGCGTTGTTGACCAGCAGGGTGATCGCCGGATCCTGGCGCAGGCGATCCTCCACCATCGCCAGGCCCTCGGAGCGGCCAAGGTCGGCGGCGAGGACTTCGACGGCGCGGCCGGTCTCCTGGACGATCTCATCGGCCAGCGCCTCGAGGCGATCCTGGCCGCGCGCCACCAGGATCAGGTCGTGACCGCGCCGCGCCAGCCGGCGGGCATAGGCCGCGCCCATGCCCGACGAGGCGCCGGTGACGAGGGCGACGCCGGGGCGGGGCGTGGAGGATGTGGACATTGGAAGGCTCCTGTCTCTGTTGCGGGTCTAGCCAAGCGGCGAGGCCTGACGGGCCAGGTCGAGCTCACGCGCCAGGGTCGCGACCAGTTCGGCGGCGGGCAGCACCCGGGCCAGGGGCGCGCCCTGTCCGGCCCACTGGGCGCCGTAGCCGCCGTCGCCGTGCGCCCGCGCCGCTGCGGCCAACGCTTTTCCGGCATCGTAGGCGATCGGATAGTCGGGCGGCGCCAGTCCGGCCAGGGCGGAGCCCAGCCGGGTGAAGCCGTTGGGCAGGCAGCGCGCCGGCCGTCCCGAGAGCAGGGCGGTCATCTCGGTCGCCAGGGCCGCAGGGCTGAAGAGGGCGGCGCGATAGGCCGGATCGGCGCCCGACTCCGGGCAGGCGACGAAGGCGGTGCCCAGCTGCGCGGCCACCGCGCCCAACTGAAGGACTGCTGCCAGGCCCGCGCCGTCCATCACGCCGCCGGCGGCGATCACGGGGACGTTGATCCGACCGACCAGGAGGCGGGTCAAGGCCATGACGCCGAGCCGTGCGTCGCGGGCGTTCGGATCGAACGCGCCGCGGTGACCGCCGGCTTCGTAACCCTGGGCCACGACGGCGTCGACGCCGGCCGACACGGCCTGCTGGGCCTCGTCCAGGGTGGTGGCCGTGGACAGAAGCACGATCCCTGCCGCCTTTAGGCGGTCGATCGTGCGCGCCGGTGGAAGTCCGAAGTGGAAGCTGACGACCTTGGGCCGGGTTTCGACCAGCAGGGTCAGCATGTCCGGATCGTCGAAGAAACTGGTGTAGATCTCGCCGATCGTCGTTGGCGGCTCGACGCCGAACCTGGCGAAGGCCGGCCGCAAGGCGTCCAGCCAGGCCTGCTCCCGCGCCGTGTCGGGAACGGCGTGGCGATGACAGAAGACGTTGACGTTGAAGGGGCGCGCCGTGGCCAGGCGGACCTCCTGGATCATCCGCCGAGCGATCGCGGCGTCGACGGCGCCCACGGCGATCGAGCCCAGGCCGCCGGCCTCGCTGACCGTCGCCGCCAGTCGAGGCGTCGAAGTCCCGGCCATCGGCGCCTGGATGATCGGCAGGACGACGCCGATCCTTTCCAGCAGCGTCATCACAACACCTCCATGGGCGCGCGCAACCGAACCCGGCAGCCGCGCTTGGTGATGCGCCAAGCCACCGAACCGCCCAGTTCGCCGACGAGCGCGTGGACGAGACCAATGCCTCGCCCCGGATGCAGCGGCGCGCTGGCGCAGCCGTCGTCATGGACTACGCAGACGATGTCGCCGCCGTCGCGCGCCATCTCGACCGAGATCGTTCCGCCCCGACCGGCCAGTCCGTGCCGCGCGGCGTTGCGGACCAATTCGACGATGATCAGGCACAGCCGCCAGGCGCGGCCCGAGGCCAGCCACAGCTCCTCGGCCCGGATGGCCAGGTGGACCCGCCGTTCGGCGAGCGAGGCGCGCGACAAGGCCGCGCACACCGTCCCGACATAGTCGGCGAGATTGGCTTGCTCGCCGATCGGCGGCAGCAACGCCCGGTGGGCCTCGGCGTGCGCGCGCAGGCGGTCGGCCGCCCTGCGAAGCGCCGCCCGCGCCGGGGCTTCGGGGGCTTCGGCGGCGACCAAGACCAAGCTGGCGATGGCCTCGGTATATTCGTTGCAGACCCGGTGGCTGACTTCTTCCAAGAAATGCAGCGGGACGGTTTCGCTCTCGGCGCGCATGTTCGAACTCCTGGCCATGCTCGGCCTTGGGCGCGGTCAGCCCGCGACCTTGCCGCCCCGCCGCCAGACCTTCGGGGTGCATCCGACGATGTCGTGAAAGACCCGGCTGAAATGGGCTTGGTCGGCGAAGCCCGCGCCCAGGGCGATGGCGCAGAGGTCCTCGCCCGAGGTCTCCATGGCACGCTGGGCGAAGGCGACGCGGCGCATCCGAATGTACTGGGCCGGAGGTGATCCGAACGATGTTCGAAAGCCGCGCGAAAAATGGCTGGCGCTGAGCCCGGTCATCGCCGCCAGCTCGCCGATGCGCAAGGTTCCGCCAAGGTGGCGCTCGATGTGCTGGCGCACGCGCCGCACCCAATACGGGCTGAGGCCGCCTCGATGGTGGCGCGCCGAACGGCCGACGTGGTCGTTGTCGGCGCGGGGCGGCGTGGCGACAAGGTTCGGGAAGGGCGTGCGCCCAGCGTGGGCCCAGGCGGCCTGGAGTCCGATCATGATGGCCTCGGAAAAAGGATCTGCGTCGCGGCGCGCCGCCAGGCTTCAGTCGATGCGCAGGCTCTGCTCCATCGCGTAGCACTGGTCCCAGATGTAGACGTCGTAGCCGCCCAGGCGTGATTGCCACTTGGGCGAGACGGTGTTGACGCACTGGACGACGACCCGGTCGATATAGTTGTCGAAGCCGGCCCAGGGATTGCCCGCGTCGGCGGGATTGGTCTCGGCACCGAACTTGGTGGTCTGGAGCGCCGTGCCGGCGGCGGCCTTCACGTCGTTCATGAACTCCAGCTGGGTGCGGACGTCGGCGTGGGTGCCCACGCGCGACACGTGGCCGCCGACCAGGGTCTCGAACGGGACCTTGTCGATCTCGGCCACCTGGTTGAAGTAGCCGCGCACGTCCTGGGCCAGGGCCCAGCGTCGCCACGGCATCCAGCCGGGGAACACCACGTCGATGACCATCAGCACCTTCTGCCTGGGCGCGTAGATGAAGATGTTGCCCGGCTCGTGCGCGACGCCGTGGTAGCTCAATTCGAGGACCTGGCCGCCCACCTTCAGCGTGTAGCTGTCCTTGAAGGTCACGGTCGGAAGCGGCCGATTGGGATCCTTGGCCGCGATCAGCAGGCGCTTGGTCTCTTCCTGGGCGATGATGATCGGATGCCCGCCCAGTCCCGCCGCGCCGCCGATGTGGTCGATGTGCGAATGACTGTAGATGAGATGGGTGATCGGCTTGTCGGAGACCTCGGCGATGGCCGCCTTGAGGTGCGCCGAATAGGACGGCGGGGCGTCGACCACTACGACGCCGGTCTCATAGACCAGGAACATCGACTGATAGGCGCCCTCGGTGACCATGTAGAGGCCCTGGCCGAGGTCCTGGATGCGATAGCCCTTGGCCGGGTCTACCGGCGACCCCTTCGCGCCTTCGGGCAGGTCCAGGTACTTGTCGACCCGCGCCCCGATCGGGGCCAGCAGGGGCATGTGCTCATAGGGCGCGCCGGCCTGGCCGGGCGGGGCCTGATCGGCGGCCCGCGCCTGGCCGAGCGCCCCGAGGGCGAGAGCCGCGGCCGCCAGCCTGCCCACCGAGCGCGCGCCATGCCACTTTGAAGTGAAGCCAAGGTTGTTTGACATATGAACCTGCCGTCTTCATGCATCGCCATGACCTGGCGTCCTGGAGGGGAATGAAAATCCGGCTTTGGCCAAGTTGATATTGGACCTTGGTATCGGCGACACCATCGTATGGATTGTCGGATCGCGGTGATGCGGCGCTCATTCTTCGAAACAGGAAGATGAGGTCCGCCATGAACCATTCGCCGAAAGTCGCCGTCATCACGGGCGCGTCCCAAGGCATCGGCGCCAGTCTGGTCGAGGTCTATCGCCAGGCCGGATACAGCGTCGTCGCCAATTCCCGTTCGATCAAGCCGTCGCGCGATCCCGGTGTCTGGGCCGTCGCCGGCGACATCTCCGACCCGGACGTGGCTGCGCGTGTGATCGCCCAGGCGATGGAGCGGTTCGGCCGCGTCGACACCCTGGTCAACAACGCCGGCGTCTTCACCGCCAAGCCGTTCACCGAGTTCACGGCGCAGGACTGGGCCGTCAACATCGGCGTCAACCTGGCCAGCTTCTTCCACACCACCCAGGCCGCGATCCGCCACATGGCCGCCCAGGGCGGCGGGCATGTCGTCCAAATCTCCTCCAGCCTGGTCGACCAGCCGATCAGCGGCGTGCCGGCGGTCCTGGCCTCGCTGACCAAGGGCGGTCTGAACGCGGCCACGCGCTCGCTCGCGATCGAATACGCCGACCGCGGCGTGCGCGTGAACGCCGTGTCGCTCGGCGTGATCCGCACGCCCATGCATCCGCCGGAAACGCACGATGCGCTGGCCGGCCTGCACCCGGTGGGCCGCATGGGCGAGATCGGCGACGTGGTCCAGGGCGTCCTCTATCTCGAGAACGCGGCGTTCGTGACCGGCGAGATCCTTCATGTCGACGGCGGCCAGTCCGCCGGCCGCTGGTGAGCGAGGCGCCTACATGCCGATCGTCAACATCCTGGTGACCCGCGAGGGAACCGCCCCCGATCGTCCCGCGCCCACCGCCGAGGAGAAGGCCCGCCTGATCCGGGGCGTCAGCGACCTGTTGCTGGAGGTACTGGGCAAGCCGCTGGAGTCCACCTTCGTCACCATCCACGAGGTCGAGTTGGAGAATTGGGGATGGGGAGGGCTTCCGGCCCTCGATTACCGCGCCCGGCGCGCGTCGGGAGACCAGTCATGATCCGCAAGGCCAACGCCGCGTGGCGCGGTTCCGGGCGGGACGGCGAGGGCGACCTGACGACAGCCTCCGGAGTGCTGATGCACAGTCCCTATTCGTACCGCACGCGGTTCGAGGACAACCCCGGGACCAATCCCGAGGAACTGATCGCCGCCGCCCACGCGGGCTGCTTCACGATGGCCCTGGCGTTTCGCCTGCAGGCGGCCGGCCACGTGCCGCGAGCCTTGTCGACCGAGGCGGCCGTCTTTCTGGAGCAGGACGCCGCCGGCTTCGCGATCACCCGGTCGGCCCTGACGCTGCGTGGGGACGTGCCGGGCTTGGACGAGGCGGCGTTCCTGGCGCTGGCGAGGGAGGCCGAACAGACCTGCCCAGTGTCAAGGCTCATCAAGGCCGAGATCGCCTTGGAGGCGCGCCTGGTGCATCTCGATATTTAATGTCGAAGCATCGGTCGTTCCGGAGCGGTCAATACCATGGTGCAATGGAACTATTAGACGCTTTGATATTCAATTTCATAGAACAAGAACTCAAAGAGGTCGCGTCGATGTCTCTAGGAAGCTTTAGATCGACGTCCTGTCCCGCCTGGATGGCGCGCGCGTCCGACAGCCCCGACTAGGGCGGCTGGCTCGCCGCAAAGCGCGTCGGCGGGACATCCCGTCCGGCGGCCTCCCTACCGCAAGGACCCCATGCCATGTCGCCTTCGATCAAGCCCACGCGGCGCGCCTTGCTGAGCGCCGCGGCGATGACGGCCGTCGCCTCGGAGCCCGCCAAGGCCGCCGCGCCAGCCTTGCCGCCGCTGCGGCGCGTCACGGCGGGCGACCTGGAGATCGGCTACGTCGAATGGGGCCCATCCGCGGGTCCCGTGGCCGTCCTGCTCCACGGTTGGCCCTATGACGTCAACGCCTTCGCCGAGGTCGGGCCGATCCTGGCCGCCGCCGGCCTGCGGGTCCTGGCGCCCTATCTGCGCGGGTTCGGGTCCACGCGTTTCCTGTCGGCGGACACGATGCGCAATGGCCAGCCGAGCGCGGTGGCCTCCGACACCAGCGCGATGATGGACGCCCTGGGCGTGCGCAGCGCTGTCCTGGCCGGCTTCGACTGGGGCGCGCGCAGCGCCGACATCATCGCCGCCCTCTGGCCCGAGCGCTGCCGGGGCCTGGTCTCGGTCAGCGGCTACCTGATCGGCGGCCAGGCGGCGGGCGCCAAGCCGCTGGCGCCGGAGGCGGAGCTGCAGTGGTGGTACCAGTTCTACTTCGCGACCGAGCGCGGCCGCGCCGGCTATGAGCAGCACCGCGCCGAGTTCGCCAGGCTGATCTGGCGGCTGGCCTCGCCCAAATGGGCCTTCGACGAGGCGACCTTCGCGCGCTCGGCGGCCGCCTTCGACAATCCCGATCACGTCGCCATCGTCATCCACAACTACCGTTGGCGCCTGGGCCTGGCCCAAGGGGAGGGGCGCTTCGACGCCCTGGAACAGCGCCTGGCCGCCGCCCCCGTGATCGGGGTGCCGACCATCACCCTGGAAGGCGACGCCAACGGCGCGCCCCATCCGCCCCCCACGGCCTACGCCGCCAAGTTCACCGGCCGCTACGCCCACCGTCTGATCGACGGCGGGGTCGGCCACAACCTGCCGCAGGAAGCGCCCCGGGCCTTCGCCCAGGCGATCATCGATCTGGCCCGCGGCTGAACCCTGAAAGGAGCCTCCCCATGGAAGACAACATCATCGTCGACTCCAGTTTCACGGCCGTGATCAACGCGCCGCTCGAAGCCATCGACATCCCGGCTTGGTGCTTCAGCCTGCCCGACAGGGAGTATCAGGGCTGCTCGCCCGCCCACGTCGCGGCCGGCGCGACCACGGCGCCGGACGGCACGCGCATGTCGATCAATGTCGAGGTGATCGGCGGCACGCCGATGGTCCAGCACTACGTCGAAAAGCTCGCCGAGCCGCACCATCTGGTGCTGGAGTCCGTCTCCGACCTGTTCACCCCCGCCGGCCGCACGACCATGGTGGTGATGTGGGAGCTGACCGTCACGCGCATCGACGACCAGCGCAGCGAGTTCACCAACCACGTGAGGACCTGGCCCACGGAGGACTTCAGCGCCTATCTGGACCGGCAGGGCATCCCGTTCGACGTTTTCCGCGCCCAGCGCCAGCCGTTCAGCCTGGCCCACAACGCCGGCGAAACCCCGCTCTTCGCCGCCAGCATCGAGCGCTACGCGCTGGCCCGCGCCTTGAGGGCCTGAGCCATGACCTTCGATGCCAAGACGACGGCCGTCCTGCTGGTCGACCCCTACAACGACTTCCTCAGCGAGGGCGGCAAGACCTGGCCGCGTCTGAAAGCGATCGCCGAGGAGGTGAACCTGCTCGATCACCTGCGCACGGTGGTCGCAGAGGCCCGGGCCGCCGGCCTGCAGATCGTCTTCGTGCCCCACCACCGGTGGGAGCCTGGCGACTACGAGCACTGGCGCCATGCCACGCCCTACCAGCGGGCCGGGGCCCAGCGCCAGATCTTCGCCAAAGGCTCCTGGGGCGGGACGTTCCATGACGACTTCCAGCCGCAAGAGGGCGACATCGTCGCCAAGGAGCACTGGGGATCGAGCGGCTTCGCCAACACCGACCTGGACCTGCGGCTCAAGCAGGCCGGGATCCAGAGCGTGATCCTGATCGGGTTGATCGCCAACACCTGCATCGAGGCCACCGGACGCTTCGCCATGGAGCTGGGCTACGAGGTCACCCTGGTCAAGGACGCGACCTCGGCCTTCACCCCCGAGGCGATGCACTCGGCCCACGAGATCAATGGGCCGACCTATACCCGCGCCATCGTCACGACCGAGGCGCTGGTGGGTCAGCTGCGGGAGATCGCGCGATGACCGGGGCCCGCCACCTGATCGTCGACCGGTCCGAGCCCGGCGTGTGGCGGGTCACCCTCGACAATCCGCCGATCAACATGCTGGCGCCCGCCGGCATCGTCGCGCTGCAGGATCTGGTCACGGAGATCGACGCCGACGCCGGCGCCAAGGTCGTGATCTTCCAATCCGAGGACCCGGACTTCTTCATCGCTCACTTCGACACGGCCAAGGCGGCGGACCTGCCGCCCGGGCCGGGACCCAGCGGCCATTCGCCCTGGATCGACGTCGTCGTCCGCTTGGCCCGCTCGCCGATCGTCAGCATCGCCAAGATCCGTGGCCGCACGCGCGGCGTGGGCAACGAGTTCGTTCTGGCTTGCGACCTGCGCTTCGCCAGTCGGCAGAAGGCGGTCTTCGGCAATCCGGAGGTGGGCGTTGGCCTGCCGCCGGGCGGTGGAGCGCTGGAATGGCTGCCGCGTCTGGTGGGCCGCTCGCGCGCCCTGGAGATCGTGCTGGGCGGCGAGGATTTCGACGCCGATCAGGCCGAGCGCTACGGCTGGATCAACCGCGCCGTCAATGACGAGGCGCTCGACGGCTTCGTCGACGCCCTGGCCGCTCGCTTGGCCTCGTTCGACCGCCAGACCCTCGGCGACCTGAAAGCCCAGGTGAACCGGGTCGGCGTACCGACCGGCGAGGAACTCGAGACCAGCAACCGGATGTTCTTCGAGGCCCTCGGGCGACCGGCCGCCCAGGCGCGGCGCGCCCGGCTGGCCGGACTCGACTACGGCCAGCGCGGCGACTTCGAACTGAACTTCGGCCGATACCTGCCCAGCCTGCGGCCCGACCAAGCCTGACCCGATCGTGCAAGCCCAAGGAGGCTCTGATGTCTGACTTCAAGCTCGAGGTGGTCGTGATCCCGGTGGCGGACGTCGACCGGGCCGACACCTTCTATCGGGGCCTGGGCTGGCGCGTGGACGCCGACATCGCCACGCCCGGCGGCGGCCGGATCCTGCAGTTCACGCCGCCGGGCTCGCCGGCTTCGATCCTGATCGGAACGGGCCTGACGCCGTCCGCGCCTGGCACGGCGCAGTTCCTCCACCTGATCGTTCCGGACATCGAGGCGGCGCGGGCCGAGCTGGTCGCCAAGGGCGTGGACGCCAGCGAGGTCTTCCATGACGCCGGCGGAGGCTACAACCGCTTCGATCCCGCCGTGCGCGCTCGCGGACCCGATCCGGAGCGGCGCACCTACGCCTCCTTCGTCGCCTTCAGCGATCCGGACGGCAACGGCTGGGTGCTGCAGGAGATCACCGCCCGCTTCCCCGGGCGCATCGATTTCGGCGTGACCAGCTTCGGCTCGGTCGCCGACCTGGCCGCCGCGCTGCGACGCGCGGCCGACGCTCACGGGGAGCACGAGAAGGCCAACGGCGGCCCGGACGCCGACTGGCCCGACTGGTACGCGGCCTACATGGCCGCCGAGCAGGCGGGCGGCTGAAGACCCGACGCGGCCGAGCACATCATGAAACGCCACGCATGGATCCTGGCCGCGCTGGCTTGCGCGCCCGCCGCCGCCAGAGCCCAAACGTTCGACCCGTCGGCCTACGTCCTGGGCGACTGGGGCGACGCGCGCGCCAGGCTTCATGATCGCGGCGTCGACGTGCGGCTGACTTATGTCAACGAGTTCGCGGCCAATAGCCGGGGCGGGGAGCGCCACACCGCGTCCTATGCCGACCAGATCATGGCCGGCGCGGATTTCGACCTGGAGCGCATGGCCGGCGTCGCCAGCGCCAGCCTGCATGTCACGCTCACCGACCGCAACGGCGTCGACCTCAACGCCAAGGCGGGCCTGGAGACGCTTCTGAGCCCCCAGGAAATCGTCGGATACGGGCGCACCACACGATTGGTGGAGCTCTACTACCAGCAGACGCTCTGGGACGACCGCATGATCGTCAAACTCGGGCGCCTGCCGATGAGCGGCGACATCTTCCCGTTCTCCTGCGAGTTCCAGAACCTGACGTTCTGCGGCGCCGTGCCAGGCTACATCATGCCCAACTGGTTCACCTGGCCCGCCAGCCAGTGGGCGGTGTCGGCCAACACCCGCCTAGGTGACACGCTGCGGCTGGAGACCGCCGTCTACCAGGTCAATCCCAGCTTCACGCGAAACGACCAGGGCCTGGAGCTCGGCAATCCCAGCGGCACGACTGGCGCCCATGCGGTGGCCGAGCTGACCTGGACGCCGCGCCCGAAGGCGCTTGCCGGCGTCTATCGCATCGGCGTCTGGCGCAACACCGGCGCATTCGAGGACCTTCACCGCAATCAGGCCGGCGGCCCGAGCGGTCTGGACGGCGGGGCGCCGCGGAGGCTGAACCATGCCAGCGGCGCCTACCTGATGGCCCAGCAGGCCCTGTGGCGGGACGCGACCGACCCGCGTCGCGACTTCATCGTCTTCGCCAACCTCGTCCGCTCCGATCGGGACGTCTCCTATGTCGGGCGCGTCTGGGAGGGCGGCTTCTTCTGGACCGGACCCCTGGCCTCGCGGCCGCGCGACACCCTAGGCCTGGCCGTGGGGCGGCTGAGCATCAATCCGGCGTCACGCCTGCGCGTGGCGCGGGAAAACCTGCGCCGAGGCGCGAGCACCGCGATCCCGCGCGTCGAATATCCGATCGAGCTGTTCTATGGCTGGAGGGCGACGCCGGTGATCACCTTGCGTCCCAACATCCAATACATTCGCGATCCCGGCGGGGTTTCGACGAGGAGGGACGTCGTCGTCCTCGGCCTGAAGACGACCGCGAACTTCTGAGGCGGCCGAGGTCCGCTCCCCGTACGGAGCTCGACCTACCAGGCGGTGACCCCGCCCTCGATCGGGATATTGGCGCCTGTGACGTAGGAGGCTCGATCGGAGGCGAGGAAGAGAGCCACCTCGACCACTTCCTCAGGACGACCCCAGCGTTTGAGAAGGGTGCGCTGGGCGATTGCTTCGCGGGTCGCATCGTCGAGATCGCCCTCGCGGGTGACGATCGGCCCAGGACTGATGGTGACCGCGCGAATGCCCAGCGGACCGCCCTCCACGGCCAGTTGCCGGGTCAGGCCCGCCACGCCGGCCTTGGCGGCGACGTGAGCGGCCATCGGCGGCTGAGGGGCCCCAATCATCGCCGCCATCGAAGCGACATTGATGATGACGCCGCCGCCGCGCGCGACAAGATGCGGCCACGCGAACTTCGTGACGTGGAAGGCGGTATCGAGCTCCACGGCGATGGTCGCCCGCCAGTCCTCGATGGACATGTCGGCCACGGGCGCGAACCGCGGACCGCCAGCGTTGTTGTAGACGATATCGATCCCGCCGTAGCGGTCGGCCGCCGCCCTGACGAAGGCTTCCGCCTGGCCAGGATCAGTGAGGTCCACCGGGGCGAAGCCCGACATCTCCCCGCCGGCCGCGCGGACGCCGCGCACGGTTTCCTCGTTGTCCTGCGGGCGCAGGTCGCAGCCGACGACCTTCGCGCCCTCCCGGGCGAACGCGAAACAGGCGACCCGTCCTTGGCCGCCAGCCGTGCCGGTGATCAGGGCGACCTTGCCGTCAAGCAATCCCATTGGGCTTTCCTTCGCCACCTTGGCTCGGCCCCGCGAAGACGCCGGCATGGCCAACTATCGAAGACGCAACGGCCGCGCCGCGATCATTTCGCGCCTTGATCGCGTTCACCGCCGACCAATTCCGCCCAGCGCGCAAACGCGCCGATCACGCGCAGCAGGAAGTCGCGCGCGGGCGCCGCGGTCACCCGGCCGTCGCCGTCGAACAGGCTGGCGACCTCGGGAATGTAGGCCTCGGGCTGCTGCATCACCGGCATGTTCAGGAAGACCAGGCTCTGGCGGATGTGATGATTGGCGCCGAACCCGTCCAGCTTGTAGGGCGAGGCGCTGACGACGGCGGCGGGCAAGCCGTCCCAGGGGCTGGGATAGTCAGGCCGCGAGCCGACATCGATCGCATTCTTCAACGCTCCCGGGACCGAGCGATTGTATTCCGGGGTCACGATCAGGACCGCGTCGGACTCGGCGATCTCGCTCCGGAACCTGGCCCAGGCCGGCGGGGGCGTGGCGTCCAGGTCCTCGCTATAGAGTGGCAGGTCGCCGATCTCGACAATCCGACAATCGAGCGTGCTGGGCGCAAGCGCGATCAGGGCGCGCGCGACCTTGCCGCTGTAGGACGCCTTGCGAAGGCTGCCGACGAGAACGGCGACCTTCAGCGGCGGGCGCGATGAGATGGACGTCATGGCTCTTCTCCCAAGGACGCACGCGGCCCTTCGCCTACGCGCTCTTCGGATGGAGCGTCGGGCAGGTCGCCGCCCGGTGAAATTGGACAAAGGTATCGACGATACCTTGGTCTCGACGCATCGATGCGGCCGAGATTTTTGGCGTTTGAGTGTGCGTGTGGCTAGCACCAGTCGATGAAGAGGCGATGGTAATCGTCCGCACCGGCCTCTGAACGCCCGGAACCTGGAGACACGCTAACGTCCGCTTTTGGCGCTACCACGCCGAAGTCGAACGTCATACCGGCGAGAGTTTGGAGCAACGCGGCCGTCGGACCCCGCACAATTGTAAGGCGCCGCTCGCCCTATGCCATTGGGTACTGGTCGTCGACGTGATCTTTTCGCACGATGTTATGACATCCTCGCACGCCGACGCATCCTCCGTATCGGACCGCTTTTCCCTTCTCGATCAATCGCCCATGCGTGATCGCAAAAGAGGGGAAACGCATGGAAAATCAGTCTCGAAAATTCGCTTTGGCGACCGTCAGTGCCCTGGCGCTGCTGCCGACCCTGGCCCTGGCCCAGACGGCTCCGGCCCAGGAGGTGTCGCAGGTCGACGAGGTTGTGGTTACCGCCACCCGCCGCACGACCAATGTGCTCGATGTGCCCGTCGCGGTGTCGACCTATGACGCCAAGGCGCTTCAGCGGGCGGGCCTGGCGGACGTCAAGCGGTTGCAGTCGATCTCACCCAGCCTCAACGTCACCACCACCCAGGGCGACAGCCAGGGCGCTGTCATCCGCGTCCGCGGCGTGGGCACGTCGGGCTCCAACCCTGGCCTGGAATCGGCGACAGGCGTCAGCATCGATGGCGTCTTCCGCAGCCGTTCTAACGTCTCGCTCGGCGACCTGCAGGGTATCGATCGCATCGAATTGCTGCGCGGTCCCCAGGGGACCCTTTTTGGCAAGAACACCACGGCTGGCGTCGTCAACATCCTGACAAAGGCGCCAGCTTTCGTCCCTGGCGGCGAAGCTTCGGCGATGTTCGGCAACTACAGTCTCCAGGAATATGCCGCGTCGGTGACCGGCCCGATCGCCGGCGACTCGCTCGCCGGGCGCCTCGACGTCCTTTACTCGCGCCGCGATGGTTGGCTGAAATCCCGCTACAACAGCCAAACCTACGCCGACCGTCAGCGAGAAGGCATTCGAGGCCAACTCCTCTGGATCCCGAGCGAGGATCTGAAGTTCCGCCTTATCGCCGACTACACCAAGCGCGACGAATCCACCGCCAATCCGCCGACCTATCGGGTCGTGGGGCCGACCGGCGCGCTGATCGGACTCTACGGCCCAACGCCGGTGGCGGAATACGAGCCTAAGAGCGACGCGCCGCAGATCGATAATCTCAGTCCGCGCGTCGATCGCTATGAGGAGATGGGGATTTCCAACGAGGCGACGTGGAAGATTGGTCCCGGAACCCTGACCAGCATCACCGCCTATCGTGTCGCCACCCCAAATCGCAGCTTCGACGTCGAAGGCAGCCCGGCTGACCTGCTGCGCGACATCGACGACGGCGAGCGCTACGAGACGTTCACTCAAGAGGCCCGTTACCAAGGGATCGCTGGAAAGCTCGACTACTTGGTCGGCGCTTTCTACAGCCACGAGAAGATCGAGTCCCGTGACACGGTGAAGACCGCGCCGAACTATGACAGGTATATCGTCGGCCTGCTCGGCGGCGTGAACTACCTGACCATGTTCACCGGCCTGCCGCTGGGCTCCAACTACCAGCCCAATTCCGGCGAGACCGATGTCTTCCACCAGAAGTCTCACAGCTTCGCGGTCTTCACGCACAACAGCTACAAGGTCACCGATCGTCTCACCCTTACCGGCGGTGTCCGCTGGACGACGGAAACCAAGGCGCTCGAGGCCAATCTAAAGAGCACGGGCGATGGCTGTGCGGTCGCGCTCGCCAAATACGGACCCACGCTAGCCGGCATTCCGGCCAGCCTGCAGTCGATCATCTGCGCCACCGCGCAGGATCCACGCTTCGCCGGCGTCTGGACGGGCGATCGCAGCGAGAACGAATGGTCGGGCACGGCCTCTCTCGGCTACAAGTTCGCCGAGCGCCTGAATGGTTATCTCTCCTACTCCAGGGGCTACAAGGGCGGCGGTTACCAGTTTGACCGATCCGGCCTGCTCAACAGCGGTCCCGCCGCCAACCAGCTGTCGTTCGCGCCCGAGTTCGCCGACTCTTACGAAGCTGGTCTAAAGGGCGTCTTCTTCGACGGCGTAGTCCGCGGCAATGCGGCGGTCTACTACACCAAGATCACCGACTATCAGTTCAACTATCTGCGGGTCTTGCCGCTGCAGACGGTTCGGGTGACCGCGAACCTGCCTGAACTCGTCAGCAAGGGCGCGGAGCTGGACGGCAGTTTCCGACCCACGCGCAACCTCACGCTCAGCGGCGCTGTCAGCTACAATGAGACCGCCTATGGCGAGGAAGGCTTCCCGACGGGGCTGACGCAGTTGCAAGGCAACGTCGCGCCTTACGCGCCGCGTTGGACCGCGCAGGGGTCGATCAACTACGAGCGCGAACTGCCGGGTTCGGACCTGCGAGCCTTCGTCTATCTCGACGCCAATTGGCGTTCGAACACCAATCTGAGCTTCTCGGCCACGACCACGCCGATCTATTTCCAAAAGGGCTACGCCTTGGCCAACATGAGGCTTGGCCTGGGCCCGGCGGATGATCGCTGGGGCGTGGAGCTTTGGGCCCGCAACCTCTTGGACAAGCATGCCTGGAGCGGCCTCTACACGGGCACCGCCCAAGCCGGCTCGGTCGAAGGCTTCTTTATCGAGCCGCGCTTCTACGGCGTGACGCTCCGCGCCAAATTCGGGGGCTGACGCCTTGTCCGCCGTCCGTTCTGGCAAGGATGCGAGCCCGGGCGCCGCGCGCGCCTGGGCGCTCTTCCTGCTCTTGCTCATCTACATGTCGAACTACATCGACCGCAGTATCGTCTCGGTTCTGCAGCAGCCTATCAAAACCGAGTTAGGGCTTGCGGATTGGCAGCTCGGCATGTTGGGTGGCACGAGTTTCGCGCTGTTCTATAGCCTGTTAGGGGTGCCGATCGCGCGTCTGGCCGACCGTGGCCGTCGCAAATCGATCATCGTCGCAGCGGTGGCCGTCTGGTCGCTGATGACGGCGCTGTGCGGTTTGGCGCAGAGCTATCTTCAGCTATTCGCCGCGCGGGTCGGAGTCGGCGTGGGAGAAGCCGGCGGCGCGCCGCCGGCTCACGCACTGCTCTCGGATTATTTCCCGCCCGAGCGACGGGCCACGGCCCTGGCGATCTACTCGCTTGGCCTGCCCTTAGGTGCGGTGATCGGCGGAGTAGGGGCGGGGCTGATCGCTCAGCACCACGGCTGGCGCGTCGCCTTTTTCGCGGCCGCCGCGCCGGGACTGCTCCTGGCCATCCTTGCGCACACCACGCTTAAGGAACCAGTGCGTGGCGGCCTTGATCTTCGAGACGCCGCGCCCGAAAGCCAGAGCTGGTTGGAAGTCGCCCGCGCAATCATCGCAAAGCCTTCCATCGTTCATATGATCGCTGGATCGACGCTTGCCGCATTCGCTGGCTATGGGGTCAGCGGCTTCAACGGCGCTTACTTCATGCGGCAGTTTTCGCTGTCGATCGGAGAGACCGGCCTACTGCTTGGGCTGGTCGGGGGGTTATCGGCGACAGTAGGGACTTTGCTTGGCGGCTTGATCGCCGATTGGGCGGGCAAACATGATGCGCGGTGGCGTCTGGGTTGGCCCGCGGTGGGCCTGTTCGTGGCCGCTCCGCTCTACGCATCCGCCTATCTGGCGGGTGAGGCGCGCCTGGCGGCAACTCTGTTGGTGCCGGGAGCTATCCTGCATTACCTGTATCTTGGGCCAAGCTATGCGGTACTGCAAAACCTCTCACCGCCAGCCTCCCGCGCCACGGCGCTGGCGCTCCTCTCGCTGGTCGTCAATTTGATCGGACTAGGCCTGGGTCCGCTCTGTGTCGGAGCCCTGAGTGATCTCCTAGCATCACGTGCTTTCGGAGCGGGAGACTTCAGCGCATGTCGCGCAGCTATTGACCCTGATCTTACGCTTCGCTGCGCGCGGGCCAGCGCGCTCGGCCTTCGCGAAGCGATCCTGCTGACGCTCTCACTCTTCATCTGGGCCAGCCTTCACTTCGCGCTCGCCGCGCGGCGCTTGCCCGAGGATCTCGAACGCCTTGAGGTCGGCTCATGACCCAACCGGCTCTTTCGCCGTCACCAACGCTCGTCCCACGACAGCCGCAGCAACAGCTAAGGCGGTCCCCATTGCACTCTGTTCGACAAGCGTCGGCCTGTTCGTCAGTTTTCTCGAACGGTGATGATGATAGGCTAGGGCGTTGCCCTATCCGGGAGCGGCCCATGAAAACATGGATCGACCAGCACGAACTCGTTCAGCTCGCCAAGGTGCAATCGGGCGATGAAATTCTGCGCGATCTTCATCGTGGCGACGCCAACGACAGCTTCAAGGGTAAAATCGAGTTTGTCCCGGTCGAGGAGGGATTGTTCTGCTCGATCAATACCTGGAGTTCGCAGCAGGAAAGCTCCGACCGCACCGTCGTGCGCAACTCCATCGGCCTGCAGTTCGTCCAGATGGGCCATGTGCGCCAGAGTTTTCGTGGGCATGGTCGCTATCTTCACACAGGCGCGCGGGTCTGTTTGACGACCTTTCCCGCTGAGACCCGCCAGGTGCGGCACTATCGAGCTGGGCTTGATGTAAAGTATATCGGCGCCTGGATCGCGCCCGAGCTCCTGGTCGATAAGTTTGGCCTGTCGGTCGACAGCTTGCCCGAACCGCTCGCGGCGTTCTTTAAGGGGGAAGCTTCGGCGCCGTACTCATTGGCCTTGCCGCTGGCCCCTCGCCTTTGGATGGGGCTCGATGAGGTGTTCTCCAACCAATATGCCGGCAAGCTTCGCGACACCTACCTGCGAAGCAAGATGACCGAAATGGTCTGCGAATTGGCGGCATCCCTCGGGCGTATGAACAAGCCCAACCGTCCGGTGGAGGAGAGCGCGCTGTCCTCGCGCGAACAGATGCTCGTCGAGGCGGCGGCTCACGTCTACTTGCGCGAGCTGCGCGATCCGCCTTCGGTGGACGTCCTGGCCGCGCGTATAGGCCTCAACAGGAACAAGCTGACAGCCGGCTTTCGGCTGATGTTCGACTGCACGCCGCACGAATATTCCAAGCGCCATCGCATGGACTGGGCGCGCCGGCTGCTTGACGACAGCGCCTTGTGCATCGGCGAGATTGCTCAGGCTGTCGGCTATGGCTCTCCGTCGGCGTTCAGTCGTGCGTATTCAGACTACTTCGGATTCCCACCGTCGGCGCGCGGCGATCGCTGAAGCGACCGCGCGGCCTCCAAGCTCATTCTAATCAGATAGGACGGACAATGGTCGACATGATCATCCGTAACGCGCGTCTGCTCGACGTCGAAGCTGGCGAACTGCGTGACGGCGCCTCACTCCGCGTCGAAGGCGACCGGATCGTTGAGATCGCCCTGGACGGCGCCGATCTGCGCGGCGGTCCGGACGTGCGGGTTCTCGATGTGGCGGGCAGGACCCTCATGCCAGGGCTTATCGACGCCCACGTCCATGCCGCCATCACCACCATGGACATGGCCGCCATGGGACGGCGCCAGACATCCTGGATCGCCATCGAGACCAAGTTCGTGCTTGAGGGCATGCTCAAGCGTGGGTTCACTACAGTGCGCGACGCTGGCGGCTTGGATGCGGGTATCTCCAACGCCCTGGAGCGGGGGCTGGTCAATGGTCCGCGGGTCTTCCGATCAGGCCGCGTGATCAGCCAGACTGGCGGTCATGGCGACAGCACCGCGGCCAGCGATCATCCCCAGCTGTGCGCCTGCTCAATCCGCAGCACGAGCTTCGCCCATATTGCCGACGGTCCCGACGCAGTGCGCCGCGCCGTGCGCGAGGAGCTCAAAACCGGGGCGCATCAGATTAAGATCATGGCTGGCGGCGGCGTGGCCACGCCGTCCGATCCCATCGACTCTACTCAGTACACCCACGAGGAAATGGCCGCAGCCGTTCACGAGGCTAAGGCCCGCAGGACCTATGTCCTGGCCCACGCCTACATCCCCGAGGCTATCATACAAGCCGTGAAGGTCGGGGTTCGCTCGATCGAGCACGGCAACCTGATCGACGATGAGGCGGCCCGCGCCATCGCCGAAGCGGGCGCCTATCTCGTGCCGACCTTGGTCACCTACGATCAGATCGCCGAGGTCGGACGAGCGATGAGGTTTCCAGAGGTGTCGCTTAAGAAGCTGGGCGATGTTCTCCACGCGGGGGAAGCGGCGCTGGATATCGCGCGCCGCAATGGCGTGAAGATGGGGTTCGGCACCGACCTCCTGGGCGAAACCCACAAGGCTCAATCCAAGGAGTTTCTTCTCCGGGCTAGGGTGCTGAGCAACATCGAGATCATTCGCTCGGCGACGCTCGTCAACGCCGAAATGATGAACCGGGCTGGAGAACTGGGCGTGCTTAAGGTTGGCGCCTTGGCCGATCTCCTGGTGGTCGATGGCGATCCGCTCGCCGACATCTCCGTGTTGACCGGGCAGGGCGAGCGCGTGGTCCTGATCATGCGCGGCGGCCAAATTGTCAAGGACGAGGTGATGGCGTGAAGACCCTGCGCAGCGTCATCGAGTTTCGTGTAGTCCCCGGCCAAGAAGCGGCCTTCGAGCAAGCTTTCGCCGACGCCCAGATGCTGACGCGTCCCGCGGCGATCGACGGATTTTACAGCGCCGATCTGATCCACAGTCTGGAGGACCCGAGCCACTACATGGTTATCGGGTCTTGGGCGACGATGGAGGCCTACGAGCAGTGGCAGACCGTCTCTATAGAAGGCGCTCCGCCCGAGCCGCTGAAAAGGTTAGCCGCGACCCTCGTGGGCCCTCGTCCCGGTAGGCTGTTCGTCCTAGCGCAAACAAGTGGGCCTGCCTGATCAAACGCGTGGCCCGTTGCCTGCGACGCAGCCAGCATGCGCTTGTAGAGGTCGCGGGCTCAGGCCAACATCGCGCCTCGATCGAGCGATCTTGGCTCCTATCCCCGCCAGGCTTTCTCGTTTGGCGCCGCCGGACGCAGGGCGTTTGGTGGCTGCCATACTACGCCGGTCCAGCGCTTTGGTCACAAGCGATGGGGAGGACCGGCAACGCCATGGCGCAGAAAGAGGTCTGCGCCAAGGGCGGCGCGTCCGGCGCGCGCTTTGGCGGCCGGACGCGCGGACGCCCAAGATGGCGGGACCAGCACAGCGCCGTATGATGGGCTAGGACGCCAGACGGAGTGTGCTGATGCTGCCGGCTTTGGCTCGGTTCTCCTAGGCGTCCGCCGACAAGGGCGGCAGGTCGTGGCCCATCTGGGCCGCACCTCCGCCGTGGACAAGATCCGCGCGCTCGAAAACGCGGGCGTAGTCACGTCCCGCCAGCGTAAGGCCTGGGTGAAGCTGCGCAACAAGGTCATGCACGGCAGCCTCGTCTCGCCTTACTCGAGCCAGACCGAAGACGATCGGCTGATGGCGTTGGCCGAGATGATGCACGCTCTCACGCGAGAACTCCTCCGGCGCAGAACCGCCCAGGCACCGGCTAGCGAATCCGGTGACAACGAGGTGAGTTAGGCTTGGACCTTGTTCGGAGGCTGCAGACAGGTGTGAGCTGATGACGCTGGGTTGCCGATGTCGTTTACTCTCCTCGCGTTGAACGTCCAGTCTCTGGAGGTCCGCCAATGTCAGCAATTGGCGCTAGCTGGTCAGTACCTGGACCTAGAGATCGGCGGGGGGGCGAGGCAGCCGCTCACCAGTTGCTGCGAGGCGCAAACCCGGTAGGCTTTACCAAGCCGGCTAGACACTCACTCGCGAGCTTCCAATGGTAGCCAAGCCCGATCTAAACGATCAACACCGCGAACAGTTGATCCGAGAGAACGACCAAGCCTGGAGTCACTACCGGCATCTGTCAGAGACGCAGATGAAATATTTCGACCGCTTCTTTGTCGTTCTGCTCGGCACCATCGGCTTCATCATCAGTATCTTCGAGAAGCTGACCGCTGCTGACCGTCCCGGCCGGTTGCTGCTCGTGTCGCTCCTCCTGCTTTTCGTCTCCATCGTGCTTGTTTCGATCATTCGTAGCGTCAATCGCGAGGGGCATGTCGCCAGGGCGTACGGCGACTTTATGCAAGAAGCCAGCATGACACTCTTCCACAGCGACTCATCTAACCCGACAGTCTGGCGCATCCATCATTGGCTTCCGTCCGATGTTCAGATGGGCATGACGAGTAAAGACGCCGAAATTTTCACAATGATCTTCATTGTCTTCCTATTCGCGCCAGCACAGGCGTTCATCCAGATGCAAATCGGTCTCCGGTTCTGGATGACTCCGCTATTCTATATGCCCGGAGTATTCACGCTGCTCACCATAGCCGCCACTGGCGGGCTAGCGATCAGGACCCGGCAGGGGCGCACGATCCAAAACGCTAAAAGGCCGAAATTGGACTGGCCACCGCAGATCGAACCACCCCCTTCAAGGGTCGACTAGGGTCGATCTCGCACCTGGGCTTGGCACGCTGAATGTCCGGTTTTCGAAGGTGTACCAATGTCAGAAACTGGCGCAAGGTCGCTTTGGAAGCCGCTATCGACCGCCTCTGGGGTTGATCGTCCAAACGGTTCAGGCTCGACGGCGCACAAGAGCCCGTAATCCCATGCTGGCGATCTTCTTCAACTCGCTTCGGCTTGCGCCGCCGCGCGCAGAGACCTTCAGTCCAGAGCGCAGGGTTAGGAGCATCTTGGCGGCGGTTTCGGCGTCCAGCCCCGGCTCGAACTCTCCCGCCGCCACGCCATCGCGTACGCGCTCGGCGAAGGCGGCGATCACCGCCAGGCCGGCCGCGTCGTTCTGGGCGTTGATATCTGTATCCGAGCGGCTGAACTCGACGATGGAGCCGACGCCCAGGCAGCCGGTCTCGACGTCGGCGCTCGAACCCAGCCCCACCAACAGCGCCGCCTCGATCCCCTGGGCCGCGGTCCCCCCGGCCAACGCCTCGCGCATCTGGGTCAGCGAGTTGGCGGCGTAGCGGCGCAGGGCTTCCAGGAACAGCCGGCGCTTGTCGCCGAACGCGCCGTAGAGGCTCTGGCGGGCAATGCCCATGCCTTCCAGGAGGTCGCTGGTTGAGGCGGCCTCATAGCCATGGCGCGCAAACACCTTGATGGCGCTGTCGATCGCCTCGTCTCGGTCGAACTCGGAAGGTCTGGCCATGGCAGCATCGTACCATTCTGGACCGGTGAGTCCAGAATGTTCTTGACCAATCGATCTGGAATGGTTCATGGGTTCTGGACTGATCAGTCAGAAATAGGAATTCCGATGTCCAATACCTTCTCCTCCCCCGCGCCCGCGCTTGTGTTCGGCGGCTCGCGCGGCATGGGCGCCGCCATCGTCCGCCGGCTCGCCGCCGAGGGACGTCCCGTCGCCTTCACCTATGTCAGCTCGCCCGGCAAGGCCGCCGCGCTAGCCGCCGCAATCGAGGCCGACGGCGGGACCGCCCTGCCGATCCAGGCCGACAGCGCCGACGCCCAGGCCGTGCGCGCCGCTGTCGAGACGGCCGTCGCGCGCCTCGGCAAGCTGGGCGTGCTGGTCGTCAATGCCGGCGTGCTGATGGCCGGGACCATCGACCAGTTCGCGGTGGAGGACTTCGACCGCATGTTGGCGGTCAACGTGCGGGGCGTGTTCACGGCCATCCACTACGCCGCGCCGCACCTGCTGGACGGCGGCCGCATCGTCACCATCGGCAGCAACACCGCCGAACGGATCGGCTCGCCCGGGTCCAGCGTCTACGCCATGACCAAGGCCGCCGTAGCCCAACTGGTGCGGGGCGCGTCGCTGGACTTCGCGCCGCGCGCTATCACGGTCAACAATGTCCAGCCTGGTCCCATCGAGACCGACATGACCGCTGACCTGATGGACTACATCACCCCAAAGCTGCCCCTGGGCCGCATTGGCAAGGCCGACGAGATCGCCGACCTGGTCGCCTGGCTGGCCGGTCCGGGCGCGGGCTACATGACCGGCGCCAGCCTGACCATCGACGGCGGCTGGACGGCGTAGAAGGAAAGTTGGCGTACGCGCAAACTCAGGCTCGCCCCAAGGTCGGCGTCTTGGTGGCGAGCCAACGTCAGCAAATGGCGCGACCCGGGCCTTACTCCAGACCATTGGACCGACAGGGCGGGGGAAAGGTCGAGGCTCAGTTGGGCGCTTGAACAAGCCTGATCAGGCTGCCGTCTGGATCCACCATCGCACCAACAAGTCCGCCCCAACTCTCCAGCTTAGGGCGATGAGCAGATGGCCGGCCCTCGGACCTCTCGGGCACACCCGCCGCGAGAATGGCTTCGAAAAGCGGCGCTATGTCTTGCATCCTGAGGCAAGATCCGAAGGCGCTGCCTGCAGGATCGAAGTCTGGAAACAGGAAGAACTCCAGGATCAAATCACCTCGCTTGAGGATCATCCATCCTGCGTCGCGCCAAGTCTCGACAAAACCAAACCCGCCATAGAACCGTGAGGTCACGTCGAAGTCGCGCGACGGGAGGTTAGGGGTTGCGGTGTCGGGCATAGGTGAAGCTCCACGAATACGAGCGGCTTTGGCAATATTGGCGGTCGGCGTCCATGGGGCGCCACGAGTGTCTGAAACGGATCGAGCGCGGAAGAGAGCGCTGGCGCGGCGCCCGCGGGACGTTACGCCGGATCTCTATTGTTGACCTCTCGGCGCATTGCGAACGCCGAGACGATCGACCAGGCGCCGATTGCCAGCGTCGCGAACAAGGCGCCGTGCAAGTCCGGGCTCCAGGTTCCCGTAGCCAGCCAGGCAAGAAACAGCCCCGATACGGCCAAGCCGCCAATGGCGACGCGGCGCCCTCCGGACCGTCCCGCCCAAGCCAGACCGTAGAGCCCGACACCGATCGCGCCCAAAGCATAGTGGATGGCGGCGAAGCCCTGATTGATCCAGTAGGTCTGGTGGCGCAGCGCTCGGAGAAGGCCAGGCGACATCTCGCCATCGATAGCGGCCTGAGAGATCTGGGGTTGAACCAGGCCGCTCATGACGCCAGCGCCCATGCCGGCCATCAGGCTGAACGTCATGACGCAAAGCGCCAGCACCGGCAGGGGGCGCGAGAGGTCGAGATGACGCGACGTCTCGAAATAGCCGTAGGCGAGGAGGGGCGCGATGATCAGGCCGGTCCAGTGCACGGCGTCGTTGAGATCGATATGGCCCAGGCTGGGGCCGCCCGTATGTGACGGATGAACCGCCATCAGGCCGATATAGGCCAGCCAGCCGATGATCAGGGTCATGGCTCCGGCTTTGGTGGTGTTCGACATCTCGCGCTCCAGGTTCGGCTGAAGGCTTGTCGTTGGCACGGATCGCGCGGAAAACCAGCGGTGGCCCGCCGCGTGGTGACGGGATCGGGACAATGGGGCCGGAATGTCCGGAAATAGGGTTGAGCTGAAACCGATCGATCACCGTGCGGCGCGGACGCGGGGGCGCCTGTCGCACGCCTTGATGACGCTCGGCACGGTGGAGAACTTCGACCGCATCCGACTTGGCGATCTCATTCGCACGGCGCGCATCGGTCGCTCGACCTTCTATGCGCACTTCCAGAACAAGGACGACCTGGTCTGCAGGGCCTTCAGCGACATGATCTCGCTGTGCGAGCGGCGCAATCGCGAAGGTGGGCGAAACGATTGTCTTCCGGTCGAGCCTCTAGTCCTTCACGTCGCGGGACAGCACGAGTTCGCCCTGGCGATCGCGCGATCCAGGACACTCGCACCCATGCTGGCGGCCGGCGAGGACCGCCTTCGTATCATCGCCAACACCAATCTGACGGCCGCCTATCCGCAAGTCCGGCCGGAGGTTCGTCGACAGGCGGCGGCGTTCCTGGCGGGCGGCCTGATGGGGCAGATTCGTGTCTGGCTCGACGCGGGTCTCACCGGCTCACCTGAGACCCTGATCGACACCCATCGGGCGCTGGCGGCTGCGACGCTTTCGATGCTTGGGAGCAACCCGCTGGCCTGAACGGATCGCTCGCCACGCCGCGGCGGAAGGTTCGGGCTAGCGCGTCACCTCGAACCGGCAACGGCCGGGCATCTCGTGACCCTCGGTCATGATCTCCCACGAGACGGTGTGACGATCGGTGGGTGTGTGGGGGCGACGCCGGCTCAGGTCAGACTTAAGGCAAGGCCAGCGGCCACCCGACCAGGTCTCTTGGAGCAAACTGCTGCCTGCCGATTGCGGAAAAGCGTCAACGCCGCAGGCCGATCTCAAGGTCGTGTTACTAGAGCGATGCCAAAGTCCGGTTATGGCGCGATTCAGTAGGCAGCCACTCAAACCTAAGCTTGCGCGGCGCGGCGGGCCTCCCCTTGACTATCTTTTGCACGAGCTCTTGTGTTCGAAAGTCGGCGCAGTCGGCGCAGTCGGCGCAACAATTCATAAGTGATTGTTGCCGCGTATTCGGTCCTTCAACTTGACTTTTTTGGTCTATGCCGCGTCGCCACGACGCCAAGTGAATATCAACCGTCGCGAACTGTTTGCGTGAAAGACATCTTTTAAGAACCGCATGGATACCTCGGCGGCCTTGCGAATTCGAAGGCACCACCTGCCGCCATGCGCGGCCCGGCTTACTTAACTAGCTCTGCAAGTAACGAAATTAAGCTAGGCAGGGACTTTTCGAGTTTCAATGCCTTGGCCGTCAAGCCAATGAATAGAGCTGGCCCTATGATTTTAGCCGCGCTCTCTATGGCTAAGTCTAGCCCCTTGTCTAGCTTACCGCTGAGCCAGCGGCAGAACTTTTGCAAGGCGGCGAAAAGACGTTCCAGGATTTTCATACAGAGCGCGACAATGTCTTCTCGCGGCCTGCTTTTGCCGATCTCGATTTCCAAGATCGTGAGCGCTAGCCTCGCCTCTTCCATTTCCGGATAGGGAACAGCTTCGAACCCGTACGCTGAATTGTGCCCGATGCCCGGGCCTGAAGCACTGACCGCCATCAGGTGCTCGACGATTTCGCGCAGGTCGGCTAGGTCGTCTGCGACTTGCTTGAGAGATCCTTGAATGTCTGGAGCAGGGGGCGGAGGTGGTTCGAGGTGAGTGTTGGCATACGAAGCGACGCTGATGTATTTTCGGCCAGCCTCTTGCAGTTCCATCACGCACGTTGCGAGGTCGCTCCTCTTTTGCACACTCGCGAACTTGATCATCATGGGAATATTGACGCCAGAGATGACCTCCGCCCCATAAATCTCCATCATCGAGATGCACAGATTGGAAGGGGTTCCGCCGAACATATCCGTTAGCAGGACAACGCCGGCGCCTCGATCGACCGATTGTACTGCGGAGCGGAGCCGATCCTTGATAAGCATCACATCGTCATCAAGCTCGAAGCAGATCGTTTGGCAATTCGCGATAGGTCCAACGACCATCGCCGTACTTTTTAGAATTTCTTCCGCAAGACGACCGTGAGTGACGACGACCAGCCCGATCAACGCTGTTTCCTTTTCGGACTTCTGGACATCCGTCTTCACTAGTACAGCTCCCGCCGAGGTCTGAGCACAAGCCTAGACGCCGAAATTTAACTGGCCGCCAAAGATAGGGCTACCGCATCCGAAGCCCGACTAGTTCGAAGCCGGTCACTCCAAACTAGCTGCTGAATGTCCATTTCCTGGAGGGCGACCAAAGTCCGTTGATGGCGCACCCCTGCTGCCGCAGCGGCGGTGTTATCAAACCCGTACGCCTCCAACCTCACCAGCGAGCGGTTGCAGCGCAGCGATCTCTACGTCGGACAGGGTC
Source organism: Caulobacter sp. GW821-FHT11E11 (assembly GCF_058808315.1). Lineage (NCBI taxonomy): Bacteria > Pseudomonadati > Pseudomonadota > Alphaproteobacteria > Caulobacterales > Caulobacteraceae > Caulobacter > Caulobacter sp. GW821-FHT11E11. The sequence continues at coordinate 915 of NZ_JBXARO010000008.1, read as the reverse complement.
ATCGTAGCGGCGGCGACATTTTCCTCGAGCCGTTGGCGACGCCGCGTGCTGGCGGAGACCGAACCGGCCTGATCGTCTCGCCGGCGCTTCAAGCCCTGATCAAGGTTGACGGCGACGACCAAAGACCACCCTTCTGACGCCGCGCGAACCGGACTAGGGGAGGGCCCATGCTGCTCGCCGCCGTCTCTTCCGCGATTATCGCCTGCACCGCGCCGACCGTTCATGACGGCGATACCCTAAGGTGCGGGGCCGATCGCATCCGGCTGTTCGGCGTCGACGCCCCGGAGGTGCGACGCGGCCAGACGCCCGCCGAACCCTTCGCCTATGAGGCGCGCGACGAACTCTTTCGCCTGACGCGCGGGCGGGTCGGCTGCCGGCCGGTCGACCGCGACCGTTACGGGCGCACCGTGGCCAAATGCTGGTCCAGCGACAGTCCGGACCTCAACGCCGCCCTCATCCGATCCGGCTTCGCCACCGAATACGGGCGCTACAGCCAGGGCCTCTATGGCGCCGCCGAGGCCCAAGCCCGACGCGCGGGGCGAGGTCTTTGGGGCTTGGCCGGCGACAAGGCCTCGACCCCTGCGCGTCCGCGCGCGCGCTAACCGCGGCGCCGAACGGTCGTCGCCAGCGCCAGCCGCCGCGTTCCGAGGCGGCGCGCCTGGCCGGATCCAGAGTCTGCCCTTGTCGGCCCGTTGGCGACGATCGATTCACGCGCCTGGGCGAATCCATACAGACTTATCCACAGCCGCCCTGAGAGCCGCTGTGAGGTTTGTCGATGAACGCCACCGCGCGTGCTGTCGCCTTCGAGCCTGAGCCCACGCCAAAGATCAACGTGGCGCCGCACAACATGGAAGCCGAGCAGGCGCTGCTCGGGGTGCTGCTGTACGACAACGCCGCCTACGAGCGGCTGACCGA